>URRT01000048.1 GCA_900550355.1 uncultured Collinsella sp. | reverse complement strand
CGCCCGCTCGCTACAAACGCTCCGCGTTTGTTTAACGCTCGCGCCCTGCATAGAGTTCAATTCTCCGCGGTACGGGCTAGAAATAAAAAGGCAGGTAGATACGAATATCTACCTGCCTGTTACTTATGGTGGAGGCGCGGAGAATCGAACTCCGGTCCACGAAAGCCCCCTGATTGGCATCTCCAAGCTCAGTCGCTGGTTTAGTCTCGGACGCTTTGCGCGCAGCGACACGCTCGCGGCGTCCTAACCGGTTCGGTCTTAGCCCGCGCCATACCGATTACGTGCGCAGGAGCATTCCCCTAACATGACGTCGCGCCGGTGTCGGGGAAATCACCGGGTTGACGCGCCGCTATAAACTAAGCAGCGAGAGCCATAGGCTCAAAAGAAGAGTTGTTGTCAATTCAATTTGACGGTACCCCTGTTTAACGAGGCGAGGAGACCTCGGCTTGCTTCCTCTCTCAGAGCTATCGTGTCGAAACCAGTCGCCCCCGAATGTCGGGAAAGTCTGGATGGCATTGGGCACGAGCACCCAACACCCGTCGACTTTTCAAAGAACATGCAGGGCGAGCCCCGCTTGTGGAGTGTTATCTTACCACGTTCTGAAAGCGGACAGTTGTTCTATGCACGAGCTGTGAAGACCCCAATGTGTGCCGCACTTCGCACTTTTGTTACCGATCGCGTCACGTATATTTTCGCCAAGCAAAATTGACTCGTCGAAAGGACCGTTATGGATACCAAGCAGCAACTCGTCAATGCCCTCGCAGGCCTGGGTTCAACCATTACCGAAGCTATGGATGTCATCGAAGGCTTTGTCCCTTGCGGACATCCCGCCCTCACGGTATCGAACGCACTCGTCGCGCTAGACGCTGACGATGATGCAGCTCTCGCCCAGCAGCTTGAGACCGTCGAGGGCTTTATCGACCACGTGAGTGAGAACCGCGGCGTGGCCGCCTACCACGGCATCGAGGTCGAGCTCGCGGGTCCCAAGGCCGATCTGCTCGCAGCAATCCGCGAGATAGGCGCCCTTATGCAGACCGCAGGCGTCAAGAACACCCAGGTCAACGAGTGGGTCTACCGCAGCCTGGCAGCACTCGACAGCTCCGACGAAAAGGCAGCCGAGCAGCTCGCAGAAAGTCCCGCCATTAAGGCCGAGCTTTTGTAAATAGCAGACGCGGGTCCCTTGGCGCATCGTCGTCCAAGAGGCCCGCAAACAGTTCGCGTCAACCGATAGCCGCGCCGCCGCGTTCGGCCAAAGCAAGAATCGGCATCATTTGACGAGGTGTCTTTGCTGCAAGATCGGCATGTTCGAGCAGCTTGCGATCGTTGGTCACCAAGTAATCGACCTGCGCGCGCTTGCACGCGGCGAGCACCAAGTTGTCCTCGTAATCGCGATGGAGTGCTAAGTATTTGTCGGCCAGCCAAAGGTCCGACGTATCTGCACCCACGGCCGTGGCGTTTTCGACCATGTTCCGAACAAACGCCAACGCCGCATCGCCAATTGCACGGGCAGATGCCTCGTCGAGCGCTCCCCCGCTGGCAAGAACGCTACGCTTCAGTTCGTGCTGTACAACATACAGCACGTCCTTGGCGATATGCACCGGAAAGAACAGCAATGCCCCCGCCTCCGTCGCCTGCCCAATAAACGCACGCGCGGCAAGCGACTCGGCATGGTCGACGCAAAACGAATCAACCCATACGTTGGCATCCACCATTATTTTGAGGCGAGCCTCGCTCACAGGATCATCCCCTTTTGGCGATAGCGCTCGTCCATGGCTTCGGAATAGATTGTGTCCCAATCGCGATCGTCGGATACGGGCGACGTAGAGATGCCCAAATCTGCATAAAGCTGGTCTGCCGCTGCCCACGATGCGGCGAACGGAGTATCGGGCGCGACGGTCTGCTGCCGGTCGTTGACAGCCGCAAGCACTTCCTCGCACTTCCCGCCACCCTGTGCGACCTTGGCCACCACCTTTTTGATGAGCTCGGGCAGTGACCCGCCCGAAAGCCGCAGTGCCTCCTCGGCACGGTTCTTGACCTGGCGATCTACGCGAACATTCACCTGCGCCATGCTGCCAACGGTAGCCATCTCAACCTCACCTTCAGCGTTTGCTAGCAGTGCTAGCACGAGCATATATCTGAGCTAACATCTCGTCAAACAAAAGAAGGCCTGCGCCCGGACAATACCGATGCCGTCCGGGCGCAGGCCAGATAACGTGGGCGAACACGTCTGCTAATGCAGGTACGCCTTTGCGTTGCCCAGGCTGTAGGCGATCGTTGAGCCGTTGTGCAGCAGCGACGACGTCTGTGGAGTGATCATGCCGGTAATGCCCAGTGCCAAGAGTGCTGAGTTGGTGAGCATCACCTTAGAGTAGGAGCTCGTCAGACGGTCGATGAGACCCTGGCTCATACGGCGCAGGCGCACGATCGCGGCCAGATCTGTATCGGTCAGGATGATATCGGCGACCTCCTTGGCAATGTCGCTTCCGCCACCCATTGCCAGCCCCACGTCGGCCAAACCGAGCGCCGGCGAATCGTTGACACCGTCGCCCACCATGGCAACGTGGCGCCCCTCGCCCTTAATGCGCTCCACATACGCGTACTTGTCCTCGGGCAGCAGCTCGGCCTTAAACTCGTCGACACCCGCCTCGCACGCAATGCGCTCGGCCGTGCGTTCAGAATCGCCCGTGAGCATAACGACATGTTTGACGCCCAGCGCATGCAGGTCGGCGATGGCTTCACGGACCCCGGGCTTAAGCGGATCCTCGATGCCGAGCACGCCCACGACCGTGCCGTCGACCGCCAGGTACAGCGGCGACAAGCCCTGCATCTGGGATTCGATGCGCTCCTTGATGTCGGATTCGAGCTGTGCGCCCTCGTCATCGAACACAAAGTGAGCGGAACCGATGATGGCGCGACGCCCTTCGATGGACGAGGCAATGCCGTGCGCCACGATGTACTCGACGGCAGCGTGGCGCTCGCGGTGCTCGAGCCCGCGCTCGCATGCCGCATTGACCACGGCGCGCGCCACCGGATGCGGAAAATGCTCCTCCAAGCAAGCGGAAAGGCGCAGGATCTCGTCCTCGCTCCAACCATCGGTGGTGAGTACGCAGGCAAGACGCGGCTGGGCCTCGGTGAGCGTGCCAGTCTTATCAAACACAATGGTGTCGGCCTTGGCAAACGACTCAAAGTACTTGGCGCCCTTGACCATGACGCCCATCTTGGCAGCATCGCTCATGGCAGTCATGACGGCGACGGAACCCGTGAGCTTGAGTGCGCACGAGTAGTCGACCATCAGCGCCGCCGAGGTCTTGATGAGGCTACGCGTGGTGAGAGCGACAAGGCCCGCGAGCAGGAAGTTCCACGGGACGATCTTGTTGGCAAGGTCCTCCATATGCGACTGGCCCTCGGACTTGAGTGAGTCGGCGGTCTGCACGAGCGAGACGATCGAGCGCAGCTTGGTCTGCGCCGTGTTGGCGCGCACGCGCACCAAGATGCTGCCGTCTTCCACGACAGTTCCGGCGAACACGTCGTCGCCTGCGCTGCGCTCGACGGCAAGCGGCTCGCCGGTCAGGGTCGCCTGGTTGACCATGGCGCTCCCCTGTTCGACCACACCGTCAATGCAGATGGACATGCCGGTGCGTACGGCGACCAGATCGCCGGGCTCGAGCTCGGTCGCAGCAACGCTCACCTCGGTGTCGCCGACGACCTTTTGCGCCTTGTCGGGCACATCGAGCAGCGAGTTGATGAGCTCGTTTTCGCTCATGGCGCGGGTGTAGTCCTCGAGCAGCTCGCCCACGTTGAGCAGGAACATTGTCTGGCCCGCGGTGTCGACATCACGCTTGACGAACGAAATGCCGATGGCCGAAGCGTCGAGCACGGGAACGGTCAGGCGCGGCTGCGCCAGCTCATGAAGGGCAGCGCGCAAAAATGCCATGTAACCGGCCACGACAAACACCGCACGCAGAGGCGTCGGCAAGAACCAGCGGCGCGCGTAGTGGGCGCCGATAAGTGTGGCAAGATCCATGACGAGCTTGTGCTTGCGTGGCTCAAGCTGCATCACGTAGCCTGTCTTTGCGTCGGCAATGGCCTGGGCATCGAGCGCACCCAAGGCGTCGAGCACGCCCGCACGACACTGCTCGTCAAATTCGAGCGCCATCTGGCCAATACGGCCATACACGCGCACCTTGTGCACGCCGTCGATATCGCCGCTGAGCTTAAGAAGTGCATCGAGATCGCTCTCTGGCACAGGACCCGCCAATTGAAGACGGGTCCTGCCGGGGATCTCGCTGATAATCGAGAATCTCATAGTTTGTGCCTGGGAGCGTTACTCGGCTGCCTCGTCAGCAGCGGCCTCGCTCTGGGTGATGTAGGCAGCCTCGGCAACCATGTCATCGACATTGGCCTTGGCCTGCTCGACCATGTCCTGGTAGCAGTTCTTGACGCGCATACCGCACGCGATGCCCTGCACGCAGGCGTTCTTTACCGGAGCGCTGGTGAGCAGCTTGATGCCGGCCGTACCAAGCAGAAAACCGCCACCGACAAGCAGAGTGTTAAACGTCGACTTCTTCATGTTGCTTCTCCCTTTTGCCGCACAAGCGCGGCATGGTGCCTTAGCACCCGAGTTCATTAGTTTGCTCGAGCACGCTTTTGAAAATAGTTTAGTATAACTATTTGGTCAACAATGGCTAACTTTTTGGAAACTATGGGGATGAACTCAATGTGACAAAGGGACTGTCCCTTTGTCACATTCCTACAGCTGCCAGTCCGCCGCCTCCTTTTGCAGCGCAACCATGCGGGCGAATTCTCCACCTGCCGCCTTGAGCTGCGCCGGGGTGCCCTGTTCGGCAACCACTCCATCCTTGAGCACGACGATTTTGTCGGCATTTTCCACCGTACGCATGCGATGGGCAATAACGATAACCGTCTTACCTGCAAGCAGACGGGAGAGTGCCTGCTGTACCACGGTCTCGTTCTCCACATCCAAGCTCGCCGTCGCCTCGTCCAACAGCACGATGGGCGCATCTTTGAGCAGCGCGCGGGCGATAGAGATGCGCTGGCGCTCGCCGCCGGACAGCTTGGAGCCGTTCTCTCCGATCATAGTGTCATAGCCCTGCGGCATGCGGTTCACGAACTCGTCGCAGTTGGCGGCACGCGCGGCCGCAAGCACTTCCTCATCAGTGGCATCACGACGCCCGAGGCGGATGTTTCCCATCACCGTGTCGTCAAAGAGCAGCACGTCTTGGAACACAATGGCGTAGTCGCGCAGCAGCACCTCGGGATCAACGCTCGCAACATCCACGCCACCCACGGTGACCGTGCCTTCGGTGGCATCCCAAAAGCGCGCGGCCAGGCGGCTCACCGTAGACTTGCCAGAGCCCGAAGGACCGACCAGTGCCGTGACCTCGCCTTCCTTGGCGGTAAAGCTCACATCGGTAAGAACTTTCTCGCCGGCGCGGCCGTCCTCGCCCGCACCATAGCCAAATGCCACGTGATCGAACACCACATCATGGCCCACGGGCTCAAACTGCTCGCTGCCCCGCGCCACAGGCTCTTCCATGATGGAACGCATACGCTTGGCAGACGACTCGGCGGCAAACAGCTCGGACACCAGCATCAACGCCTGGTCAAAAGGCGCATAGATGCGGCTCACCATAAGCAAGAAGGCAAACATCACCAAAAAGTCGACCCGCCCCGAGGCGACCATCGCGGCACCCGTTACCAGCGTGGTGGCAATACCCAGACGCAAAATGACAAAGGCGGAGTTGACCAAAAGCCCGTTAACGAGCTCGCCCTTGGTGGTCTCGCGCTCCTCGGCATCGATCACGGCGTTGAGCCCCTCAAGATAATGGGCCTCCTGATTGGTGGCACGGATCTCGCGAACGCAGTCGAGCGTCTCTTGAATCGCCTCGGTAACCTTGACCTTCTCGGCGCGCACGCGATCGAACACCGGGGTCATGGGGCCGCGTGTTAGATACAGCACGGCAAAGGCCACGGGAACGCTCCAAAACGCCGCAATCGCCAGCTGCCAGCAAAAGAACAGCGACGCCACGAACACGATGGCGCTTGCGATGATGGCACCCCAAAGCTCTCCCAGCACGTGGCTGTAGGCGTGCTCCATGGCCTGAACGTCACCCATGATGGTCTCGGTTAAATCGGCCAGATCACGACGGCCAAAAAACGACAGCGTCAGTTTGCGCAAGCGCTCGGCGATCTCCATACGCTGCTTGCCGCACTCCTCGTAAAAGATGCAGTAGGTGTAGTAATACTGCTGCCAGTTAGAGGCAAAGAGCAACACGAAAAAGACCAGGAGGCCGCCCACGATCGGCAGGGCATCCGGCAGGTCAGCCCCGCTGGTGAGATGCTCGACAAAGCCGGCCATAACCAGGAATAAAAAGCCCATGCCGGCCATGGTAATGAGATTGGTGAGCGTGGTCCAGAAGACGCCGCGTTTTACGCCGGCGACGCCTTTATCGGATAGGAAATACTTCTTTTGGAATGAGGCGAACATTTAGGCCTCGCCTCCCTTCGTGACGGCGGTATCCGCGGTCGCTGCAGTGATTTTCCAGCTCGCGGCCTGTTCGTATTCGGCCCACATCTTGGCATACAGACCCTCTTGGGACAGCAACTCGGCATGGGTACCCGACTCCTGCACGCTGCCTTGGTTGAGCACCACGATTTGGTCTGCGCCCACTACAGTCGAGAGTCGGTGCGCAATCATAATGACCGTGCGGCCCGCCGCCAGCTTGCTAAAGGCGCGCTGGATGAGCGCCTCGTTCTCGGGATCGGCAAACGCCGTGGCCTCATCGAGCACCACGATAGGCGCGTCTTTAAGGATCGCGCGGGCGAGTGCCACGCGCTGGACCTCGCCGCCCGAAAGATATGTTCCGCCGGCGCCGAGCATGGTATTGATGCCCTGTGGGAGCTTGGCCACAATATCGTCGCACTGAGCTGCGGAGAGGGCCGCACGCACTTCGTCGTCAGTGGCCGTAGGCTTGGAGGCACGCACGTTATCGGCAAGTGTTTGCCGGAACAGCTGGTTGGTCTGGAACACAAAGGCGACCTGGTCCATAAGCTCGTGCGGATCCATATCGCGAACGTCCACACCGCCTACGAGCACTCGACCCGAAGAGACATCCCAAAATCGCGGGATCAGGCTTGCGCAGGTTGACTTACCGCCGCCCGAGGGACCCACCAGCGCAAGGGTGCTACCCGTGGAAACGCTAAAGCTCACATGGCTAACGGCAGGTGCTTTGGCACCCTCGTACGTAAAGCTCACGTCCTCAAATCGCACGTCGCCGCCGACAGGGTGCTTGGGTTGGGCGGGCACGGAGAGCTGCTTGGAATCCATGACGCTTCGAATACGAGCCAGCGAATCGGCACTCATCTGAGAGGCCTCGCCCACAAACATGAGCTTGGTCATGGCCGTCGGCACCACGGCCGAAAATATCGCGTAAAACGTGAAGTTAGCCATAAAATGCGCGAAGTCCGTCTCGCCCGGCGCCAACAGCAACGCCACGGGCAACAGGAATGCCACAAGACCATTGAGCGCGGTAAGGTTGAGTACCTGCGGACCTCGGCAGAACGTGCCCGCATAGTTTTGTGCCATGTCGGCGTATTCGGCGATCGCATCGTGGAAGGCCTTAAAGGAGTAGACCGTCTGTTGAAACACCTTGACCACGGGGATGCCGCGTACGTATTCGGTGCCGGTCTTGTTCATCTTGACCAGCGCTCCCATGTAGGCCTTCATAAACTCGCCACCCTTGCCGCCCATCATGGCGGCCATGGCACCAAACGAAACGACGACCGAGATAAGGCACGCCGCCCCCAAACGCCAATCGAGCGCGAAAAGCAGCGCGAGCAAGCCCACGACCATGGCGGTGGCACCGGCGATATCGGGCAGCATGTGCGCGAGCAGGGTCTCGGTGGAGGCGGCGCATCCGTCTACAATGCGGCGCAGCTCGCCGGTGGCGTGCGTGTCAAAGTAGCCAAGCGGCAGCTTAAGCAGGTGCTCGCTCGTAGTCTTGCGGATATTGGACGCACAGCGAAACGCGGACAGATGCGTGCACATGAGCCCCACAAAATAAACTACGATGCTTGCCAGGGCAAAACCCACGGCCCACCAGCCATACATCGCGATATCGGTGGCTTCGCTCCAGTTAGGCGCCACGGCGATCAAATCGCGTGCGACAAGCCAGATGCACACGTACGGGCCAAAGCTCAGCAGCTGCGAGAGCGCCGAGAGCGCCATGCCCAAATACGTTAGGAATTTACGGTCGCCGGCATACGCGAGCAACTCGCCGATGCCTCCACCTTCCCTTTTTGATCCCTTTGCCATGAGATTCCTTTCTAACGGCTTGAGAGTTAACCGTAATGAACTTATCATTGATGTGTTAGCCATGGCTCACAATCAAGCCAGGCGTAGACGTTTCCGCAAAGGAAAGGGACGCTTTTGCAAATACGGCGGGCAGCGACCGACATAACCGAGCTCTACGCACCGCAATTTGAGCAGTTTGGCCTGGAGCTTACCGGCAAGGGCGCCGTCTTTACCGGCGAGGTGGCAAATGACCGGGCGCACGGACGCGCATGGATCATGCCTCTCTCCCCTGCCTGCATCGTCATGGAGCATTTCATCACCCCGACGCGCGATATGTACCTGGCCGAATACACACCCGAGCCATACGCCTGCGTGAGCGAAGTCAGCGCGCCCACACTTACATGCATGCCCGAGGCTGGCATAACGCCCGCGAACCTCAAACCATTGCATGGACCGTGGCCAAACAATGCCGTTTGCAGCTTTATCCAAGATAGCTGTGGCGAGGAATTAAGCCCGCTGTTTGCGGGGGAGCTTTATCACTCGCGCTCGGTGCTCTTTTTGCCTGGATATTTTGACGAACTGGAGCACCGCTATCCCACCGAATTCGCGGGAATCTTTGAGGCGTTTGCCGAGCCGTGGCACGAGGAGGCAGCATCCGCCATCTGCCACACGCTACGCCGGATTAACGAGGACCGCGCCCGCACCGTAGGCGGACACGTCTATATGCAGGGCATCGTGGAGACCATGGTCGCGGAGCTCGCCTATTCGCGCGCGGCCCACAAGCAGGCGCGGCAGGCGGCAGACACACGCGTCAGCATAACCATTGCCGAAGAAGCAACGGCAATGATTGAGCGCGCGCTCGACAAAGGCAAACGTGTGGGTATCAACGAGGTGGCCGAGAGGCTCTACACAAGCCGATCCAAGCTGTGCGCCACCTTTAAGGCCCAAACTGGCGAGTCCCTGGGCGCCTACATGCGCAGACGCCGTATGGAGCGAGCACAGGACCTTTTGGCCGATAGCTCGCTCACGATAGCGCAGGTGGCAGAGCGTCTAGGCTACCCTCAGCAGGCCGCCTTCGCCCAAGCCTTCAAGCAACACACCGGCATGACACCCACGGCTTGGCGAAGCAAGCATCGCTAAGGCCCAAGCTCCCTGGCCGTAACGGAGCGATTAATTAGCCGCCGCCCGTCAGCTCACCCAGGATCTAAACGTCAAGATGCGCACAATCAAGCGCCTTTTTGATAAGAGGGACAGATCGATCAGCCAAATACAACGGAATGTTGAGCACCCCGTCGTCGAGCTTTAGGTTCTTAAGTGAGTAGCGGACCCTCAATGGAGTCGTCTCCGCGTGCTTGTCGGCATAGTACTTAAGGCTCTTGGAATGAACGACCTCTCCCGATTTGACCTCGACGGGAACGATTTCGTTTCCGACTTGAATCAAAAAATCGACTTCGTGCTTCGGCTTCTCGTTTGTCCAATAACGCGGAGCAGCATCTAACTGTGAAAGTAATGCCTGAAGCACATAGTTCTCGGCGAACGAACCTTTGAACTCCGAAAATAGCGCATCCGAGATGGCAAAAGCGGACGCATCCAGCCTTGCCATGCGGCGCAGCAAGCCGACATCAAGACAGTAGACTTTAAATGCCTTGAGGTCATCGTACGCAGAGAGCGGCACACCACCGGCAGCATTAAGGCGAACCGCCGTGATGAGCCCAGCATCGGCAAGCCATTCCAGAGCATCCTCGTATTCTCGAGCACGAGCCCCCTCGCGCACCGCACCCCAAACGAACTTTTTGTTCTCGCGCGCCAACTGAGCTGGAATCGAGTTCCATATTTGTGAAAGCTTGGCGAACTGCGCACGGCCACCATGCTTGGCAAAATCGCGCTCGTAGGAATCCAAGAGATCAGACAACACCTTATCGACCTGAACGATATCGCCCGTCTCCACCCACCGGCCAAGAGCCTCTGGCATGCCGCCGCATGCAAAATAACGACGAAGATGCTCGACGAGACGGACATGGAAGAAATCGGGCACTGTCTCGATCTGATCCAGGCCGCCAAGGTATTCGTCGTAGTTTGCAGCGCCCTCGGCTTTCAGAAACTCGGAAAAGCTCATGGGTCGCATCTCCATGAACTCGACCTTTCCCACCGGAAAAGCGCTGGTCTCACGGGACAAGCGAACGCCCAACAAAGACCCTGCGCATGCGACGTGATACTCGGAGGCCTCGTCACAGAAGTATTTAAGGGCGCCGACTGCAGAAGGACAATCCTGGATCTCATCAATAATAAGCAGCGTTTCGCCGGGCTCGATAGGCTGTCCAAGTGCCAGGGAAAGATTTGAGATGATCCGTCGAGGATCGCGCGTACCTTCGAAAAACTGAGCGTACTCGCTCTGTACCCCAGGTGACGGCTCCTCGAGCGTCAGATACACAAAATTGAGGTACGAGGTTCGGCCAAACTCCTTAAGCGCCCACGTCTTTCCAACCTGGCGCGCCCCCTTAAGGATAAGCGGCTTACGATATTCTGACGCTTTCCAAGCGTTAAGCTTGGCAATGATATCTCGCTGCATGGCCGAACCTCCCGCAAAGAAACTTCCGTAAACGTGATATTTCCCACATTTTACCCTAGGTAAAACGTGACATTTATCACATTTACGGAAGTTTTAGCTTATTTCGCCACACTTTCATCACATTTATTGCAATGTGACAAAGGGACAGTCCCTTTGTCGCCCGCACAAAAATGGGCGCGCCAACGGCGCACCCATTCACTCAATTTATATCAGCCCGCCTGACCCGAACGGCCGAGTCGTCTGGCCGGGGAAGCCCCGAGTCGCCGGGGTGTTTGCTCCAAATGAGTTCCGCATGCAAAGAAGGCCACTAAATGTGGCCTTCGTCTTGCATAGGACTGTTTGAAATTTGGAGGAAATACCCCGGCGACTCGGGGCTTCCCCGGCCTCACAGCTACGAGAGCGACGTTCTCAGCAACTCGTTGAAGAGCTTCGGGTTGCCCTTGCCGCGGCTCGCCTTCATGCACTGGCCCACCAAAAAGCCGATGACCTTCTGGTTGCCGTCACGATACTGCTGCGCCTGATCGGCACAGTTTGCCAGCACCTCGTCCACAATCGGCTGCAGCGCGCCGGCATCGCTCACCTGACGCATGCCGCGCTCGTCGACGATCTTGTTGGGGTCGTCGCCGGTCTGGGCCATGGCCTCAAAGACCTCGTGCGCCTGGTTGGAGCTGATGGCATCGGTCGCCAGCAGTTTGGCAAGCGCAGCCACCTGAGCCGGTGCAATGCCGGACTCGGTGAGCGACACGCCCGCGCCCTTAAGGTAGGCAATCATCTCGTTCACCAGCAGGTTTGCGACCGTCTGGGCCTCCTTACCGGCCATACCGGCAGCGGCAGCCTCAAAGAACTCGGCAAACTCCGGGTCGCCGGCAATCTGCTCGGCATCGGCCGCCTTAATGCCAAAGTCGGCCTCAAAACGGGCGCGCTTGGCATCGGGCAGCTCGGGGATCTCGCCACGGCAGCGGTCGATGAACTCGTCGTCCAGATCGAACGGAGCCAGGTCGGGGTCGGGGAACAGACGATAATCGTCGGCCGTCTCCTTCACACGCATGACCACGGTGCGCTTGCGGCTGGGCTCCC
>URRT01000047.1 GCA_900550355.1 uncultured Collinsella sp. | reverse complement strand
AGCCGGTGCGGTAGCCCGGATCGAGCGCGAGCACGCGGGCGCCGCGCACGGGGCGCGCCGAGAGCAAGCCCTCGAGATTCTTGGCAAAGACGTTGATGGCCTCGGTTTGGGCGCGAACGGTGAGTTTGGCGCGGGCCTCGCGCTCAAGCGAGGGAGCCATGAGGCGCTTGTAACCGTCAGCGATGGCAGCATCGAAGATGGGGGCGAAGACGCCCTGGCGTCGGGGCCAACGACTGCCGAGGCGTGCCGTGGCGGCTGCGCCGTCGACGTTCACGCGCACGCGGAGCTTGCCCTCGCGCTCACCGCGGTCGATAGCCAGCACGCGGTGGTTGGGTATACGGCGCAGTGGCTCGTCATAGCTGTAGTACGGCTCGTAGGGGGTCTTCTCGGCGGGGTCGGTGGCCTCGACGACGATATCGGCGGTGTTTTGCGTAAAGGCGCGCAGGTCGGCGACGTTCTCCGGGTCCTCGGCTACCGTCTCGGCCACGATGTCGGCGAGCGCCTTCTCGGGTGTGTCGAAGCCGGCCTCCTCGTTGACGTATTCCGCGGCGGCGTCGAGTGCGCTGCCCTTGGCCGACGCCTGCATGATGATCATGTTGGCGAGCGGCTCCAGGCCGGCCTCGCGGGCCTTCTGCGCGCGGGTCATGCGCTTTTTGCGGTAGGGCTTGTAGAGGTCCTCGACACGCTGGAGCTGCGTGGCCTCGCGAATCTGCTGCTCGAGCTCGGGCGTGAGTTTGCCCTGGGCGTCGATGAGCAGAATGACGTCCTCTTTACGCTGCTCAAGATTGCGCAGGTAGGACAGGCGCTCGTCGAGTGCGCGCAGGGCGACGTCGTCCATGCCGCCTGTGGCCTCCTTGCGGTAGCGCGAGATAAAGGGAATGGTGTTGCCCTCGTCGATGAGCTTGACGGCCGCCTCGATGTTGGCAACCTTAAGGTTGAGCTCGCGGGCGAGCTGGGCGATAAGATCCATGAAACTCCTTGCGGTAAAGGTGCGTTTGCAGCACAGAGCTACCAAGGATACCACCCGTCCCAAAAGACTGTTTTGGGCCGTGCCACGAAAATGACCTATCTACTACGTTTAACCCGTATGGGTCGACCATCCCCCGGTTTTCCGAAAATACGCAAGCCGTCTACCTGCGGTTTTTATTTCGCGAAATTCGGTATGGTTGGGGGTAATCGGTTAAACGTAGTAGATAGGCCCATTTCGTGGCGAACGAATCAAGCTGAGGTGCAAAAAGCCCCGCGGGTAGAAGGCTGCTCGCGGGGCAAAGAAGAGGGGCTTATTTGCGGCGGTCCGAGGTGCTCGGCGTGGAGTTTTATCGTGGCCCACCCTAAGGCATTACAGCTCGACGAGTTGGCCGGTCTCGGCGGCCTCTTTGACGGCGTTGAGCAGCGTGAGCGTTTTGACGTTGTCGGCGGGGGTCACGACGGGCTCGACCTCGCGGCGAACGACCTTCACAAAGTGCTTGAGCTGCATCTTGTGCGGCAGCGCCGGGTCCACAGCCGGGATTTCCATCTGCAGCGGCTTGTGCCAGTTGGAGGCGCCGTCGTAGGAGAACTGGTGTAGGCGGGGCAGCGAAAGGGCGCCCTTAGTGCCGCCGATAAAGTAGGCGTCGGCGTCGAAGGGGCGGTACTGCGGATCCTCGCGAGCGGTGGCCTCCCAGTTCCAGGGGCTGGCGGTGGCGTCGGAGATGGTCATGCTCGCAAGCGCGCCATCGGCAAAACGGACGTTGACCACGGCGGAGTCCTCGGTCTCAAAACCGCGGGCGGCGCTGGACTGCATACCCTGGACGGCAACGGGCTCGCCCAGCAGATAGCGGAGCAGGTCGACATCGTGCACCAGGTTGACCAGGATCGGGCCGGCACCCTTCTTGCGGCGCCACTCGACGTCGAAGTACTCGTCATTCTTATAGATCATGTAGTGGAAGCTCGATACGGTGAGCTTGCCCAGCTCGCCGGACTCGATGATCTCCTTGGCTTTGTTGACGAAGGGATTGTGGCGACGGTGCTGGCCCACGAGCACGGGCACGCCGGCGGTCTCGGCCTCGGCGGCGAAGGCCTGGGCATCCTCAAGATCGTTGGAGATCGGCTTTTCGACCAGCGGCACGATGTTGCGCTTCACAGCCTCGCGGGCAACGCCCAGGTGCAGGTCGTTGGGGGTGGCGATAATGACGGCCTCGGGCTTGACCTCGTCCATCATCTGGGCGGGATCGGTGTAAAACGGCACGCCGGCGGCCTCGGCCGTGGCGCGGGCGCCCTCAAAGGCGTCGGCGATGGCGACGAGCTCGGCCTCGGGCTCCTCGGTGACAAAGCGGATGTGGTTGCGGCCCATGGCGCCGGCGCCGATAACGGCAATGCGGACGGGGTTGAGCTCAGACATTTCGACTCCTTAATACTGGTGGCCGGTGGAATGCGACAAAGGGGCTGTCCCTTTGTCGCATCGGTAAAACTAGGCGGACTTCTTCTTGCTGTCGGAGACCATCATGTAGACGGTGAGCACGACGGCGATGGCGGCGATCACAATGGCGCCGTAGAAGGACTGCTGGTAGGCGGCGCTGCCAGCCTCGGCGTGATACAGCACGGCGGTGATGGGCTGGCTGATCCAGGTGGAAGCGGCATAGCCCAAAAACATGATGCCGTAGTTGACGCCGATGTTGCTGGTACCAAAGGCGCCACCGGTGAGCGGCGGGTAGATGACGAGCAGGGCGCCAAAGCTAAAGCCGAGCAGGGCGAGTGCCACAAAGAACATGCTCTGCGTAAAGCTCATCGACATGATGACGAGCGCGACGATGGTGACGACAAGGCTGATGAGCAGCGACTTATAGGCGCCGAGCTTGTCGATGATCTGGCCAAAGGACAGGCGGCCGACCAGGTTGGCGCAGGTGTTGACGGAGACCACCACACCGCCGAGGGCGACGGCCGCGGCGCTCGTGGGGTCGGCGAAGAGCTGGACGGCGGCGATGGAGGCAACCTTGCCCACGAGCAGGGTACCCGCGGTGGCGGCGAAGGCGAAGGTGATGATGAGGACCCAGAAGCGCGGGGTCTTGACCATCTCGCCCGGGGTGAGGTCACCGAAGGTGCCGGCATGTGCGCCACCCTTGGGGGCCTCGAAGCCCTCGGGCAGCCAACCGGCCTCGGGGGCCTTCAGGAACAGGGCGGAGGCGGCGATCGTCACAAAGAAGATGACGCCGAGTGCCTTGAGGGCGCCAAAGATGCCCAGGCTCGGGATGAGCAGCGAGGCGAGCACCGGGGACAGCACGGCGGGGCCGGCGGTCGAAGCGGCCAGGGTGATGCCGGAGGCAAGGCCCTTCTTGTCGATGAACCACTTTTGGCCGGTGGTGAGCGCCGGGTTGTAGCCCAGGCCGTTGCCGATGGCGGCGACGAGCGAGAACCACAGGTAGAACTGCCACGGCTCGGTGACGGTGCCGGACATGAACCAGCCCACGCCGTAGCACGCGGCGGCGGCGATCACGACGTTGCGCGGGCCGATCTTATCGGAGATGCGGCCGGCGAAGATGCCCGTCACGGCCATGATGGTCTGAAAGACCGGGAACGCCCAGGTAAGGGCGCTCGACCACTCGGGGTAGACGGCGAGCAGGTTCTTGCTCACGACGGAATACAGCGCGATGGAGCTGATGAAGAACATGGTGACGCACGCGGCGGAAAGCACGACGGCGCGACCCTTGTTGGAGTTGGTGGAAGCCATTGGACTCTTTCTAATCGATACGGGGGAGGAGCGGGCGTGTCCGCGGGACCTCCCTGTCAGGTTGGTTTACTGGTCAGTCGGCTTGGCGACGCCGGACTCATCGGACCAGAGCTCGACACCCTTGTTCTTAAGGTAGTTGTCGGCATAGGCGCGACGGCCGCCGGGCTTGGCGGTGAGGTCGCCCATCATGTTGGAGAAGCCGCCGTCGACCTTGATGGCGTCGCCGGTGGTAAAGTCCGAGCGCTTGGACGCCAGGAACATGACGGCGTTGGCGATATCGCTGACCTCGCCGATGCGGCGCGTGGCGATCAGACGGCTGCGGCTCTTTTCGACCTCGGGGTCGGCGTAGAAGTTGGCCGACATCGGGGTCTTAACGAAGCAGGGTTCGACGCAGTTGGAGCGGACGCCGTAGGGGCCCCACTCGGCGGCGAGCATCTTGGACATCATGTTGACGCCGGCCTTGGTGGAGCTGTACACGCCCGAGAACGTCTCGGGGGAGTGGCTGGCGACGGTCGAGATGTGCACCAGGCGACCCTGGCCGGCCTTGATCATCTCGCGACCAAAGCGCTGCGAGGTGATGAAGTAACCGGTGAGGTTGACGTTGAGCACCTGCTCCCAGTCGCTCAGCGGCAGGTCCTCCATGGCGGCGAAGCGCAGGATACCGGCGGTGTTGACGAGGACGTCGACGCGGCCGAAGTTGGCGATGGTTGCGTCGACGGCAGCCTGAACCTCGGCCTCGTCGGTGGCGTTCATCTTGTAGCCCTCGGCGTGGATGCCAAATTCGGCAGCGAGGTCGGCGGCAGCGGCCTTGACCTTCTCCTCGTCCAGGTCGAGCATGACGACGTTGGCGCCATTGCGGGCGAACTCGCGGCAGATCTCGGCGCCCATACCGCCGAGCGCGCCAGTCACGGCGCAGACATCGCCCTCGAGCTTAAGCCAATTGCTCATAGGAACTTCCCTTCTTGTGCCTCCCGGTGGGCCGCTCCCATTAATCGACCCACGTGGTTTTCGCTGGTTATCGTATGCTTTGCATTTGCGCAGGTGAATTGCATATTTGTTAGAATAGCGTTAACCGTAGGTTTACACTGTGCGATGCAGTTTATTCTCAATTGAGCGCGTGACCTGCGAAAACAACCCCCTGTGGCCCCATGCGGTCACGGGCGCGAAAACGGGAGATTGACGTGTACGATCGACGACTCGAGGCCATATCGGCCGCCGCGGAGCTGGGAAGCTTCTCGCGTGCGGCGGCAAAAATGCGTGTGTCGACTCCGGCGCTCGTCAAGCAGGTGTCGGGCTTCGAGGCCGAGTTCGGCATCACGCTGTTCGAACGCTCGCACTCGGGCGTCAAGGTGACGCCGGCGGGTGCTCTGCTGGTGGACGATGCGCGCTCGATCATGCGGCAGTCCGAGGACGCGTTGCGCCGTGCCCGACGCGCGGCGGGCGATGGCGGCGCCGTGCGCCTGGGCGTGTCGATGATGTGCCCGGGGCGCCAAACGCTGTCGATGTGGTCGGGCATCCACGATTCGGAACCGTCGCTGCGATTTGAGATCGTGCCGGTAAGCGACCTCTACGACGCGCGCGAGACCGTTATGCGCAGCTTGGGCCGCGAGGTCGATGTGGTGCAGTCGAGTTTTTCGACCCCACGCTGGGGCGATGCCTGCCAAAAGCTCCGCATTGTCAACGTGCCGTTTTATATCGACGTGCCGCGCATGAGCCCGCTGGCGCGTAAGACGCGCATCACGGTTGCCGACCTGGAGGGCATGCGCCTGCGCGTGCTCCGCCACGGCAACGACGCCATGGACAGCCTGCGCATCGACCTTCTGGCCGACGGCGGCGTTGACGTGATCGACGTGGACAGCTTTGACTTTGCGCTCTTTAACGAGGCAGAGGAAAAGGGCGACGCGGTGCTCACCTGCGGCGCATGGTCGGGGGTGCACCCGGCCTTTGTGGGCGTGCCGTTCCTGTGCGGCCGCGAGGTACCGGTCTTTCTGCACTACCCGCTCGAGCCAACCCCCCAAGTCCAAAAATTCGTCAACGCCATGGCACAACTCCTCAAGTAGCTCATTTGGGACGGGGCTTTTTTAGCCGCTTTTGGCGTCCTACCTGCGCAATGCGAAAAATGCGAAAAATGACTGCAAATCGGTTACGCATGATTTTGCTTTTGCCCTGGGCTGGTTGTAGAATCAAAAAACTTAAACGTACTACTTGTGTAGCTTGCGCGAAAGCTCGGGCTGCGGCTGGGGGGGGGTGCGCCCATGCAGGGTCCTTTCGGTCATATAGCGTCGATGCGCCGCACCTTTGTGATGTTGGCAGCGGTCTTATGCTCGTTCGTATGGTCGGGGGGGGGTTGCCCTCGCGTGCGTACGGTGACGATGGCAACCTTATAGCGAACCCAACCTTTACCAACCGAGCTTCT
Source organism: uncultured Collinsella sp. (assembly GCA_900550355.1). GTDB lineage: Bacteria > Actinomycetota > Coriobacteriia > Coriobacteriales > Coriobacteriaceae > Collinsella. The sequence goes on along the minus strand of URRT01000047.1, from coordinate 5,976 downwards.
GGTTGGTCGACGACCTCTCCGACTAATAGGATCGGCGAGACGTCGTACCTCGCAACTCCCACGCAGCTCCTCAAGCCCCAAACGAACACCAAAGAAGCTAACGGTAATCATTTTGCGCTTGCATGGAATTTGAGGCCACAGGGTGCCGGTAACTATTTTGAACCTGGATCAACCTACACCACCTTTTCCACCCAGAGCGGCGCCACGTACGAGTGGGGCCTCAACCATCGCGCCGCAACCGAACACGACGTGCTGATGCTCACGATGGGTCCTCAACAGGAGAATCTGTCGGTTAACAGCGCAGGCCAAGACCAGCTCATGCAACTGCGGACTTGGCTTAAGGCACGGGGCAAGATGCCCCAGGGAAATACCGTTGAGCAGCACACCGTTTACAGCGATCCCTTTGCTGCAAATGGCGGCTTTGCTGGTAGCAGCGCCGACGGATCCCACTTCTCGTTTGAGCAGAGCGACGGTCGCATTGCGCTTTCTGTGTGGCTCGTAAGCTCTAACGGACAGGGTTGGTTCTCCTTTGGCACCAACAGTACACACTATTATCGAGCGCTTCCCGAGCAAGACGATGAGTTTGCCTATCAGGCAGTCTATACCGCAGCGTCCGAAAATACGATGCTTGCACTAACTTGCTACGATTCAAATCTTACGGGGGCAAACGAACAATACCGGGAGTGGTTTGGCAATCTGGTCAATGACGTTCACGTGGAAAAGCAGGGCACGCGTGACATCTATACTGACTTCGGCAAGGTATATCAAGAAAATTCGTCCGAGACCATGACAACGTTAAATAACTATGCGTTCTCGACCTCGAATCTTAAGAACGAAAATACGAACATTGCTAACGGCAGTTTTGAAGACGATATACATCTAGGGAACAAGAGCACCAGCAAGTTTACGCTGTGCTCGCCCCATTGGCGTACGACCGAGACGGACCATCGTATCGAGATCGTTGCCCAGAACGACTACTATATCGACCCAGTTGGGCATTCTGTTACATTTGCACCCTCGGATGGCGAGTACGCCGCCGAGCTCAACGCACATGAGGCGAGCTCACTCTACCAATATGTGACAACCGATCCGGGAAAACAGTACGAGTGGGGGCTCGACCACCGCGGCCGCTCGGGTCGAGACACCATGGCCCTTATCATCGGTCCGCGACAAGAAAACGAGCCGTACAAGGACAATCAAAAAGCACTCGATCAGTACCAGCAAATTATTCAATGGATTCAAATAAGCGTCGATAACTATGTCGGCTTGGATGTGGCCAATTTTTCCCAATCGGGCTGCAGCAAAAAGATCATCCTGTATTCGACCAAATTTGACAAAGTGGGTGGATTTGCCAGTGCGTCTAGCGGAAGCGCGTTCTCATGGACGGCCGATGCGGAACATACCGAAAAATGGTGCGTGTGGATTATGGCGTCCGAAAACGACGCGTGGGCTTCCTACGGTTCCAACGCGCTCGAGCGCAAGAAAAAGGTCGACTACGACTATACCTACACCATTCCGGATGGCCAAAACCAGAGCGTCTTTGCTTTTGTGGCCTACAACACGGCCAACAAGATCAATTCGACCGGCAACTTCCTCGACAATATCTCGTTTAGGGAGTTCTATCGCATAGAGGCGCACACGACGCCCAACGGAAGCGGAACGTATTTTTATAATTCCGATACCAAGACCGCCGACTTTACCTATGCCAAAAACTACGTAGGTAAGCAGGAAAAGAACTCCTACTTTATGGTCGATGCCAAGCGCGATGACGGGGCGGTCTTTATCGGTGCTTTTGTCAACGGCGAGTTCTATTCCGCGGACGATGCGGCGCACTGGACCGAATTGAACGATGGCACCTATCACTTTAAGGTCGACAAGGTCACAAAGCACTACAAAGTGCACCTCGTGTTTTCCAAGGCAGGCGTTCAATACGATGTGAACGGCGGCAAAGCGTATCACTATGATCCGTCCGATGAATCCACGGGCGATTTCGTGCAGCTTTCTGGCGCTGGAGCGAGCTATACCTCCCATGCCGCCGATGGACAAAACAACGGCTGGAAGTTTATGGGCTGGGAGTACGCGGGCTCGGGAAAAGCCGTTCGTTTTAGTGCGGAGCACACCGTGACCCATACGGCACCCGAGGGCACCACGGATTCCGGCACTCTTACCATTAGGGGCAAGAAGGTCAATCCGGATACCGGTGCTGCGGGCGATACGGTAACGGTCGAAAACATCCCTGAGAGTCAGGGCGCGACATTTGTGGCGCAATGGAAGTATCGTCAGGCCTTTGTTGCCCAGCTTAAAAATGCCGACGGCACGTGGAGCAACGTAACGACGGGCGGCACGGTCAGCTCCAAGCTTAAGGGGGCAAAGGGCTCTATCGATGCCGGGGATGGCTCGGACAAGGACGCCGACGCGTACGATAAATCGGGCGTTGCCTACTTTGTGGATGACGGCACGTTTGTGGAGGCGGTGGCCGCTCCCAAGGATGGCTATCACTTTGAGGGCTGGTATGACCTATCGAATCCAGACGCCCCGGAGCTGCTGTCGTCTTCACCCACCTATACGTACAACGTGAAGGACCGCCATACGGGATGCGTATACGCACGATTCACCCCGCGCACCTACACGCTCAAGGTTTCCAAGAGCGTTACGGGCAATATGGGCGACAAGCGTGCCTACTTTAAGATGACGGTGACCTTTACGGGTCTCAAGGCTGGTCAGACCTACGCCATCGAGTATTCGGATGCGCCTGCCCAGGGCAGCCATACGCTCGTGGCGCGACCGAATGATCAGGCCGAAACCGTGGAAAACAAGACGGCCTTTACGGCCGATGGCCAGGGCAGGGCGATCGTGCCGTTTGCCGTTAAGGACGGCCTGACCGTTTCGATTAAAACGCTTGATTACAACGCGACCTATACCGTGAGCGAAGACGATTACTCTTCGTTGGGCTATCACGCTGAGCTTACGGGTGCGAGCGGCACGCTCAACGGTCCGCGTGTGACCGTTGCCGTTGAAGCTAAGGCCACCAATTCCCGACAGGTCGCAGTGCCTACGGGTATCACGCGCAATCCCATCTATGCCCTGGCGATTTTGGCCGCCGGCGTGCTGCTGGTCACGGGCATGGTTGCGCTGCGTTTACATCGCGGCTCCAGGAGGGGCGGGCGCCTATGAGAAGACATGGCGCCAGCAATGCTGGTGGCGGGGCGCCCACACCTGCCGCTCCGCGGGGGAGGTCCTGTGGCGCGGGGTGCCCGATCGTGTCGAGCGCGAAGATAGGCGCACACGCGGCGCCAGATCTAAGGGAAGCAGACGACCGGCGAGATATCGTGGGCTTTCTGGCGCGCCTGGCATTTTTTGTCGTGACGCTCTGGCTGCTCTTTGGCGTGGTCCTGGGCGTGGGTGCGGTCACGACCGGCGAGATGGCTCCGCGTATCTGTTCGGGTGACGTCATGCTCTACTGGAGGCTCAGCCAGGGCTTCAACGAGGGTGACGTGGTGGTATACACCGCGGATGGCGAAGAGCGCCTGGGTCGCGTGGTTGCCCGCCCCGGTGATGAGGTCACGATTACCGAGTCGGGCGAGCTCATGGTTAACGGGGCTGTTGTGGTGGAAAGCGATATCACCACGCCGACGCCGCGCTACGAGTCTGCTGTGGACTATCCCGTACACCTGGCAGCGGATGAGTTCTTTGTGCTGGCCGATCTGCGCGAGGGTGGGCATGACAGCCGCCTGTATGGGCCGATTGCCCGTTCGCAGATCAAAGGCAACGTGATCAGCGTGCTGCGCAGGTCGAACCTGTAGGCACGGAGATTGGTTTTATTAAGGGCATGTGCCCGAGAGGAAGGATACAACATGAAAACTGGAAAGAGGCGACTGGCGGCGTTTGCAGTTGTGGCTGCCACGATGCTGCTGGCTTTGGTGGGAGTTGTCACGCCCGCGTGGGCGGAGGGGGGATCTACTACTCCGCATCTGCCGGTAACTGGCAACAAGGTTACGATCACCTCGACGCTTACCATGAACAAGGATGCTGTGGAGCCGAATGCGCAGTTTAAGTATTCGACCTCGCCGGCGGAGACGAGCGAGCTTACGAACACGGGTATGCCCGTTACTGCTGGAGCGGAAGGGGCCGTTTCGCTTTCGCCGTCTTCCGTAAATTATTCTGCCAAAGGTCTTTCTAGCGAAGATAATACCGACGGCGTTACTAAGACAATAACCGCCCCAATGAGCGTCAGCCTTGATACCTCAAAGTTCGCGGCTCCGGGCATCTATCGATACAAAATTACGCAGACGCCGCCAGAGCTGGATGGCCTCAACGACGTTGAGTATAAGGAGCTGTTCCTGGATGTTTACGTAGAAAATGGCGACTCAGGCTTAGTTGCTAAGGGCTGCACTCTTAGCACAGCGGCGGGATCGGGCGACAAGACCTCAGGCTTTGAGAACAAATATGTCACCCAAAAGTTGACCATCAAAAAGGTCGTTGCCGGCAACCAGGGTGACAAGAATAAGGACTTTGACTTTACCGTCACGATTAAAGGCGCTGACGGGGAGACTTATAAGTACGCCACTGTGAAAGACGGGACTACTACCCCGAACGAAGTTAAGGCCGCGTCGGGAACTGCGATTAGCGTGAGCCTTAAGAACGGAGAATCCGTCATCTTTTACGGTCTCTCATCGGAGGATAAATTCGCCGTAACTGAGGCGGATTATCATAGCGAAGGTTATAAGACGTCGTACAAGATTGGTGATGACACCAGTTCGACAGAAGGTAACTCTATTGCCGAGAAGGGTATCGGTACTTCTGACACCACGGTGACCTTTACCAACACCAAAGAGGCTACCGTTCCCACCGATGTTATTCGGACGGTCGTTCCCTATGCGGCAATCGTCGCGTTTGCTGCCGTGATGGGCGTGGTCTTCTTCCGTCCTCGTCGTAACCGCCATTAAAACAGCGAGGATTACAGCCGATGGAGCTTAAACGCATGGCTCGGCTGGCGAGAGCCGGCGACCGCGTGCTTACGTGGTTTGCCGGCTTTCTCGTGCTGCTCATGCTGCTGTACGGGGGCTATTCGCTGTGGGACACAAACAACGTTATGAACGGTGGGTTCATCAGCGATGAGCTGCTGCACTACAAACCCACCGGGGCCAACGATTGCGCACGCCTGCAGGAACTGATGGCCAAAAATCCCGACGTGGTCGGATGGGTTACCATCGATGGCACCAACATCGACTATCCCTTTGTTCAGGGAAAAGATAACCAGGAATACCTCAACAAAAACGTGTTGGGGGAGTCCGCGGTTTCGGGAGCGGTGTTTTTGGATACGCGCAACAGTCGCGCGATGACCGATTCCTACAATCTGCTCTATGCGCACCACATGGATAACGGCGCGATGTTTGGCGATGTCGATCGGTTTTTAGACAGGGGCTTCTTTGACCTGCACCGCACGGGCACGCTCTACACAAAGGATGGGGCGTTCCGCCTGCGCATTGTTGCCGTGTGCTCGTTTGCTGCGAGTGATGACATTATCTTTGGGCCGGGAAACCTGGACCAGGCCTCAATGCAGACGCTGCTCGCGCATATCTCGCAGACGGCGGTGCATGCGAACATGGACGGCGCTGGCCTCGATGCACGCATTATCGCGCTTTCTACCTGCAGTGATAAAACAAATGGGCGCCGAGCGCTCCTAGCCGAAATCTTGTAGCTCATTTAGGATGGGGCTTTTCTAGCTACCTTTGCCGTCCTACCTGCGCAATGATTTTTCCGGGATGGGGATTTTTAGCTACGGCGTTCCGTTAGCTTGACCAGTCCCCCCACCACCTCCCAAATCATCCTTACAAAACGAGGCCCTGGCCAACCGGCCAGGGCCTCACTAACTTTTATTCCGTTCTAAACGACGGGCTGATTGCGCGCAGGAGGACCCCCAGGCGGGCCGGGGTGTAACCTCCGTGCTCAAACATTCTCGCTTTGCTGCGAAAC
>URRT01000046.1 GCA_900550355.1 uncultured Collinsella sp. | reverse complement strand
CAGGGCCGCCACACCGACTATGCCGGCAAGTACGCCGGGATGAAGACCGAGGAGTCTAACCCCGTCATTCTGGCGGATATGAAGGAGAGCGGCGCTCTCTTTGCCAGCGAGGAGATCGTCCACAGCTATCCCCACTGCTGGCGCTGCAAGCACCCGGTGCTCTTCCGTGCTACCGACCAGTGGTTCGTCTCGATGGACAAGACCGGTCTGCGCGAGCAGGCTGGCAAAGAGGTCCGCGAGAACGTCAAGTGGTATCCGGCTCACGCCGCCAACCGCATCGGCGCCATGGTCGAGCAGCGTCCCGACTGGTGCATCAGCCGTCAGCGCAACTGGGGCGTGCCTATCCCCAGCTACACTTGCGCCGACTGCGGCGAGAAGGTCATGAACGACGCCACGCTCGACGCCGTCATCAAGCTCTTCCACGAGAAGGGCTCCGACGCCTGGTTTACCGACGCTCCCGAGAGCTACCTGGGCGAGTCTTGCGTTTGCCCCAAGTGTGGCGGCCATCACCTCAAGGCTGATAAGGACATTCTCGACGTGTGGTGGGACTCCGGCGTGTCTTGGAAGGCCGTCTGCGAGTACCGCCCCGAGCTGGAGTACCCGGCGGATGTGTACCTCGAGGGCTCCGACCAGCACCGCGGTTGGTTCCAGAGCTCGCTGCTCACCTCGGTGGGCGCCAACGGCCACGCTCCGTACAAGGCGGTCGTCTCGCAGGGCTTCACCCTCGACGGCCAGGGCCGTAAGATGTCCAAGTCGCTCGGCAACGTCATCGACCCCAATAAGGTCTGCGACGAGATGGGCGCCGACATCATCCGTCTGTGGGTTGCCTCTGTCGACACCAGCTCCGACGTCTCCATCGACCGCGAGATCCTTGCTCGTACGTCCGATGCCTACCGTCGCTTCCGCAACACGCTGCGCTTCCTGCTTTCCGAGCTCGAGGGCCAGTTTGAGCCCGAGACCGACGGCGTCGCCTTTGTCGACCTGCTGCCGCTCGACAAGCTCATGGTTGCCCGCCTGACCCAGGTCCAGGCCGAGGTCGACGATGCCTACGCCAGCTACGAGTTCCCGCGCGCCTACCGTGCGCTCTACGACTTCGTGGTTACCGAGCTTTCCAACGTGTACCTCGACGCCCTGAAGGATCGTCTGTACTGCGATAAGCCCGGTTCGCTTGAGCGCCGCAGTGCCCAGACCGTGCTGGCCGAGCTCTTCTCGATGCTCATGCGCGATCTGCAGCCGATCCTGTCCTACACCGTCGACGAGGCCATGGCCTATGCGCCCGCCGGCTGCGTCGACCACCAGAAGTACGCCGCGCTGCTCGATTGGTACAAGTCGCCCATCACGGTCGATGAGGCCAACGAGTTTGAGGGCGTGCTCGAGGCTTCACTCGAGCTCCGTAGCGCCGTGACCAAGGCCCTTGAGGATGCCCGTTCCGCCGGCACCTTCACTAAGAGCCAGCAGGTCCGCGTCAAGGCGGTCGTTCCCGCCGAGATGTACGCGCTGCTGACCGGTGATAAGGCCGTCGACCTGGCCGAGTTCTACATCGTCTCCGATGTAGAACTGACCCAGGGCGAGGAGCTCTCCGTTGCCATCGAGGCAGCCGAGGGCGAGTGCTGCGACCGTTGCTGGAACTACCGCACCACCGTCGGCGAGTACAACGGCCACGCGCATATTTGCAAGCGCTGCGCCGACGCTTTGTAGGTCACGGCGTTCGTAGAACACCGTAACCTACCGACGCTGCAAATGCCCCTAAGCGGCAATCTGACGTTCAATCGTCGGTCGCGTACCGAAGTACGCTTCCCTCCTCTTTCACGTCACCTTGCTCGCTTGGGGACGTTTTCGCTGTTGGTGACGATAACGCGGCTTTTCCATTGCTGGAGCTAGAGGCTTTCTTTCGACTTGCGCTTTTAGTCGAAAGCTATTAAGCGACATTCCGTTATTCGGAATGTCGCTTTCGTTTTATGCTGGTTATTTCGCTTGCGTTGGTGGATATGTCGTGCGTTCTGCGTGTGGCAATATAAGATGGTTAATTGCGTTAAACGGATTTCGAGTTCTTGAGGGTAGGGGATTTCTTTGGGTCGTACTGGGGATATGACGCCGCCTTTGCGTTGGCGGTTGGGTGTTGCTGGTGGGGTGGCGCTGGTTGTGCTGCTTGTTGACCAGTTGACCAAGCTTGCGGTTCGTGCCGTGGGCGATGCACTGCATGTGACCGTCATCCCCGGCGTGATCGACTTCCTGTTTGTCCGCAATATCGGCGCTGCCTTTAGCATGGGCGAGGGGCATGGCATCGCGTTTGCCGTGCTGGCGCTGGCGGTCATTGTCGCTATTGCCGTGTACCTCGTTCGTGCACCCCAGCTCGCCCATCTTGAGGTTGTGGGCATGGCGATGGTTGCGGGCGGTGCTATCGGCAACGCTATCGATCGTTTGGCCTTTGGCTTCGTGACCGATTTTATTGCCACCACCTTCATCGACTTTCCCGTCTTCAATGTGGCCGATATCGGCATTACGGTCGGTGTTGTGCTGGCGCTTATCGGTTACATGTTCTTGAGTCCCGCCGCTCGCGAGGTCGATGCGACTGCTGAGCTCAATGCCCGTGATGAGGCCCGCGCTAAGCGCAAAGCCAAGCAGCGTGGGGAGCGTGCCCGCAAGATTCGCGAAAGGAATGAGCGCTAATGGCCGACATCCATATCCTTGTTGCCGACGATGCCGCCGGTCAGCGTCTTGACGCTTATCTGGGCGCCAATGACGGCTGTCCCACGCGTTCTGCCTGTGCGCATCTGATCGAGGGCGGCGCCGTCGCTGTCAATGGCGAGACCTGTCTGTCTAAAAAGTACGCCGTGCGAGCCGGCGATCGCATCTCGGTCGATTTGCCCGAGCCGCACGATCCCACCGATGTGATTCCCGAGGCCATCCCGCTCGACATTCGCTATGAGGACGACTATCTCATTGTGCTCTCCAAGCAGCGTGGCCTGGTGTGTCATCCTGCGCATGGTCATGAGAGCGGTACGCTCGCGAATGCCCTGGTCTATCACTGCGGTATCGACCATCTGGGTACCGTGCAGGGTGAGGACCGCCCCGGGATCGTGCATCGTTTGGATCGCGATACCTCGGGTCTCATGCTTGCGGCAAAGGACGACGACACCCAGCGCGCGCTTCAAAATCTCATTCGCACGCGCACGCTCGATCGTCGCTATATCACGCTCGTTCACGGGCACATCGCCATGGACGAGGGAACCATTAACACCGGTATTGCCCGCTCCACGCGCGACCGCGTCAAGATGGCGGTTTCGGACGACCCCTTTGCCCGTCAGGCCATTACGACCTTTAAGGTCCTCGAGCGCTTTGACTCCACGCGCTTTGACGACGGCTACACGCTTGTCGAGTGTCACCTGTTTACCGGGCGTACGCATCAGATTCGCGTGCATATGCGTCATATCAACCACGCCTGCGTGGGCGATCCACTTTACGGCAAGTGCGATGCGCGCGCCGACCAGGGCCTGACCAGGCAGTTTCTGCATTCCTGGCGCGTGGCGTTCGAACACCCCGTGACGGGGGAGCGCATTGAGTGCCGCGACGAGTTGCCGTGGGATCTCGCTGCTGTCCTCGACGATCTGGCTCCGCGCTCGCTCGGTCGCACGGCCGTTGGAGATGAAATCGTTCCGCAGCTCGGTCTTCTCGAAGCCTAGCCAGTATTAGGTGGTTTCTTGAACTCGGTAAGCCTGCGGTAAGATATACGATTGTTTACGTTACGCGTTGCTGGGAGCCTGCATGCTCGCCTTTTTACAAACCAACACACCCATCGTGATCTTCAACCAGATTGTCGTCACGCTGCTCACGGTCTGCTTTCTGTACCAGGTGGTCTTCTTTGTCATTGGCGCTCTTCGTGGCGAGGTCGCGCCTCCCAAGGCCAAAAAACTCCATCGCTATGCCTTTTTTATCGCGGCGCATAATGAGGAGGCCGTGATCGCCAACCTCGTTCGCTCCATCAAGGACCAGGATTATCCGTCCGAGCTCATCGAGGTTTTCGTGGTCGCCGATGCCTGCACCGACAACACGGCGCAGCTCGCGCGCGAGGCCGGTGCCATTGTTTACGAGCGCAATGACCTGGCCCGCAAGGGCAAGAGCTGGGTCATGGACTTTGGCTTCGACCGCATTCTCAACGAGTATCCCGACACGTTTGAGGGCTACTTTATCTTCGATGCCGATAACGTTATCTCCCGCGATTACGTTTCCAAGATGAATGATGCCTTTGACCAGGGCTTCCATGTGGTCACGAGCTATCGCAATTCCAAGAACTTCGGCAGCTCGTGGATCTCGGCTGCTAATGCCACGTGGTATCTACGCGAGGCGCGCTTCCTCAACAACGCGCGTAATATCTGCAAGACGTCCTGCGCTGTTTCGGGTTCGGGTTACCTTATCTCGTCAAGCGTTATCAAGGGCATGCACGGTTGGCAGTTCCACACGCTGACCGAGGACATTCAGTTCACTACGTTCTGCGCTATTCACGGTATTCGCATTGGCTATGCGCCGGCGGAGTTCTTTGACGAGCAACCCGTGACGTTCAAGGCATCCTGGAAGCAGCGTATGCGCTGGACCAAGGGCTTTTACCAGGTGTTCTTTACCTACGGTAAGCATCTGGTCAAGTCGACGTTCCGCTATCATCGCTTTGCCGCCTACGACATGTTCATGACGATCGCCCCGGGTATGCTGCTATCGCTGATCTCGATGCTCGCTAATGCGACGTTCTTGATTGTGGGTGGCCTTTCGCATGGTTTCTTGGCTACCGAACTCGAGATGCAGGCGTGCGCCGCTTCGCTCATTATGACCTTCGCCATGATGTATCAGACCTTCTTTATCCTGGCGCTGCTCACGACTATCTTTGAGTACAAGCACATTCACTGCGCGCAAAAGTGGCGTCTGGTGACTAACCTGTTTACCTTCCCGATCTTTATGTTCAGCTATATCCCCATCACGGTGGCCGCGCTGTTCCTGAAGGTCGACTGGGTGCCGACGCAGCACGCCGTCAACGTTACCCTTGACGAGGTCATGCAAGGCGCCAAATAACCACCACCAAAACCACCGCAAAGGGGACAGGCACCTTTGTGGTGGTTTTTGCTTTTGCGATGCAGCTCGAGGAGGAGTCCGATGGTCTATATCCCGTTTTGGATTTGCATCTTTGCCGGCGTGGCAATTGATGCCCGAGAGCGACGGTTTCCCAATGGGCTTGCCGGCGCATGTGCCGTGACGGCGTTGGCGGGCGTTTGGCTCGACCTCGGTTTGAACACAGCGCTTGACCACGCCGGTCTTGCGGTCATCGTCTACCTTGGCCTTGTGCTTACCGAGTCGCTCTGGCGGCGCCTTCGCCACGCCCCGGGCATCGGCATGGGAGATGCCAAGGCACTCTTTGCGCTTTGCACGCTCGACCCTATGGGCGGCATCGTCGCATTTGCCACTGCGCTCCTGGTCCTTGCCGTCTCCTGCCTCATCACAAAATCGCGCTCCCTGCCATTGCTCCCGTTTTTGGTGCCGATTTTTGCCATAATCGAGGTCGTGGGCTGCACATTGTAACCGATTGCGCATCCTTCTTAAGGAGCATGCCATGGCAACTAATCAAGAAACGGCCGTCATTAAGGCGCGCATGGACCGTATTCCCTCGGCGTTGTCGCCCGAACTTGTCGAGCGCATTGCCGCTGATCGTGCTTCGGGCTATGTCAACCCGTATCGTTGTAACGACGACCAGGTCATTCGTCGTATTGATCGCGCTGCCGACAAAGGCACGCTTATGCGTCCGGCGTTTATGCGCGATACCGAAAAGATACTTCATCTTCCGGCGTACACCCGTTATGCAGGCAAAACGCAGGTCTTTAGCTTCCGTAGCAATGACGATCTGTCACGCCGCGGTTTGCACGTGCAGCTTGTCTCGCGCATTGCGCGCGATATCGGTCGCGCCCTGGGGCTCAATTGCGATCTGATCGAGGCGATTGGCCTGGGTCATGACTTGGGACACACGCCTTTCGGCCATGCCGGCGAGCGCTTCCTCAACGATATCTATCATGAGCGCACGGGGCGTTATTTTTTCCATAATGTGCAGTCGGTCCGCGTGCTCGACGCGTTGTATGGCCGCAACGTGTCGCTCCAGACGCTCGACGGCGTGCTATGCCATAACGGCGAGTACGAGCAGCGTGTGTTTGAGCTCTCGGACATGAGCTCCTTTGACCAGTTTGACCTGACGGTTGAAGATTGCATTGCCACGGGCTATAGCGCAATTGAGCATCTGCGTCCCATGACGCTCGAGGGCTGCGTCGTTCGCATCTCGGATATTCTTGCCTACGTTGGGCGCGATCGCCAAGACGCCATTGCGGCGGGCCTGCTGTCACCCGACGCCTTTGATGATGGCCGGGGCGGTGCCTACAACAGTTGGATCCTCACGCATGCCTCCATCGATATCGTTGAGCACAGCTATGGTAAGCCGCGTATCGAGATGAGCGAGGACCTGTTTGAGGAAATCCGCCGGGCCAAGCGGGAGAACTACGAGAAGATCTATAGCAAGGGCGGTATCGAAGGCGATTCCGAGGTGGAGCTGCGCGAGGCGTTCGAAAAGCTCTACGACCGTTGCCTGCGGGATCTAAACAGTGGCGACGAGTCCTCTTACATCTTTAAGCACCATATTTCGCGCATTGAGCAGCAGCTTTCCTACTATGATCGCACCTATGCCTGGCAGGACGACAAGGATCAAGCCGTGGTGGATTATATCGCGAGCATGACGGACGGTTATTTCTGCGAGCTGACGAGCAAGCTGTTCCCTGGTCTGGAGTTTCCGCACCGTACCTATATTAACGAACGGTAGTTCGTATTAATTCGGTATACTGTTAGTGGAAAACGTTTTTGATTGATACACGGGATGGCTATGGACGACCTTTTTTCTGCTTCGACGCGCGAGCGTTCCTTTCAGAATGCGCCGCTTGCGGTGCGCATGCGCCCCAATTCGCTCGACGAGTACGTGGGCCAGCAAAAGGCCGTCGGTAAGGGCTCATGGTTGCGTGCCGCGATCGAGCACGACGTGCTTTCGAGCGTGATTCTGTACGGGCCGGCAGGTACGGGTAAGACGACGCTGGCCCACATTATCGCCAACCATACCAAGAGCGAGTTTGTCGAGGTCAGCGCCGTGACGGGTACCGTAAAGGATCTTCGCCGCGTGATTGACGAGGCCAAGACGCGCCTGAATACGTACGACCGCCGTACCATTCTATTCATCGATGAGATTCACCGCTTTTCTAAGTCGCAGCAGGATGCCCTGCTACATGCAGTTGAGAACCGTACCGTCATTATGATTGGCGCTACGACGGAGAATCCGTACTTCGAGGTCAACTCGGCGCTGCTCTCACGTGGTCGAGTCGTGGAGCTTGAGCATTTAAAGGACGAGGATATCGCCATGCTTATCGAGCGTGCGCTCGAGGCACCTCAGGGCCTGAACGGCAAATTCTCGGCCGATGATGATACGGTCAAGACCATTTGCACGCTGGCAGCGGGTGATGCACGCTCGGCCCTGACGACACTTGAGCTGGCGAGCGAGATTGCCGTCACGCGTCCCGATACCGAAGGGACGCCAGCGCCGGCGGCGGGGGAGCGTTATCCCATCACCGTGGATGACGTAAAGATTGCCAACCCGCGTCGCGGTTTTACGTATGACAAAAACGGCGACATGCACTACGACATCATCAGTGCGTTCATTAAGTCCATGCGCGGTAGCGACCCCGATGCCACGGTCTACTGGCTTGCGCGCATGATCGATGCAGGGGAGGATCCTAAGTTTATCGCCCGTCGCATTATGATTCATGCTTCTGAGGACGTCGGCAACGCCGACCCGCAGGCGCTTTTGGTGGCACATGCCGCGTTTAAGTCTGCCGAGGTCATTGGCTATCCCGAGTGCCGCATTAACCTGGCTCAGGCTGCACTCTATGTGTGCTTGGCGCCTAAATCCAACGCGTGTGAGGCTTCGATCGATGCGGCGCTGGCCGATATCCACTCTAGTGGGCTTCGCGAGGTGCCGAGTTATCTGCGCGATCGCCATCGCCCGGGCAGCGATGAATACGGTGTGTATAAGTATCCGCACGATTATCCCGAAGGCTGGGTCGACCAGCGCTATTTACCCGAAGGCTTAGAACGCGGTGCATTTTGGCAGCCTGCCGGCCGTGGTTGGGAAGAATGGCGCGTAGAGCAAAGCGAACGCGACCGCAGCGGGAATGCACCGAAGTAGCTGCTGATAATTTTGTCCCACGTTGCTGCTCTTAGCATGTTCGGTCCCCTTTGGGGTACCATGGAAAACGTCTGTATTTCGATTCTTCCGGGAGGCTTGTATGAGTCCCATTCAAATCGCCCTGCTGCTACTCGCCGTTGCCGGCGTGTGGGCCATCGTTGAGCTCGCGCTCACCCTGCGCAAAACCCGCACCGTTGTCGATTCGCTCGACAAGACGGTGACCGACCTCAACAATACGATTGCTGAGGCACAGCCCGTGGTGGCAAAGCTCGATGGTGCTGTTGACGAACTCACGCCGGCACTTGCCCAGGTGGAGCCGCTGCTCAAGTCGAGCAAGACCGCCGTTGACGCTCTGACGTCCAACCTCGTTGAGGTTGAGGCCGTCGTTCGCGACATCTCCGAGGTTACGGGCAGTATGGCCGAGGCCAGCAATGCTGTGTCGAGCGTGACTGATTCTGCGGCAGGTGCCGTGCAGAAACTCTTTAACAAGGTGAAGGCTCCTGCAGCTGACACCGAGCGCAAGCTCGCCGCTGCTGCTGCGGAGGCAGAGCGGCCTACCGAGCGCGTCCTAATTGACGAGGACGATGACGCTGCTGGTGACGATGATGGCCAGAATCCAGCTGTTAAAGCGGCCCAGTATTACACCTACATGCCCTCCGAGACCTCTGAGGAGTCCTGCGATGAGTAGCGAAGCAACCTGCCCCATCACGCTGACCGTTGCCGGCGACCCGCGTCTCGCTCGCCTTGTGCGCATGACGGCAGCCAACGTTGGTGCCCTGTGTTCCATGTCTGTCGATCGCATCGAGGACATCCGCATGGCTGCCGAGGAAGCCTTTATCTTTGGCTGCACGGCTGTTGATTCCGACGACATCTCAATCAAATTCGATGTCGATGAATCTCACGTTGGCATGACCTTTACCTTTGGCGATCAGGCCACCGTCGACGAGGATGACCAGGCTACTGTTTATGCCGAGCTTATTTTGGCGAGCGTGTGCGACTCCTACGAAAAGACTGCGGCGCCCCTGACGCTTTCCCTCGACCTCAAGGCGGATATCTAATATGACCGAACGTTCCCGGAGCGGCAAGACCGCTTGGGACAAGGAGAAAACCCGCGAGCTGTTTCGTCGCTACAAGGAGACTGGTGATCCGGACGCCCGCGAGCAGCTCGTCATGTCCCATATGAACCTGGTAAGGTTTCTTGCCAATAAATTTAAGAATCGCGGCGAGCCGCTCGACGACCTGATGCAGGTTGGCTATCTGGGTCTGCTCAAGGCTATCGACCGTTTTGACCCCGAGCGCGGACTCGAGTTCACGACGTTTGCGACACCCACTATCCTGGGCGAGATTAAACGCCATTTCCGCGATAAGGGCTGGAGTGTGCGCGTACCGCGTCGTCTGCAGGAGCTCTCGGCCAAGGTCAACCAGGCTACTGACAAACTTACCAACGAGCTACAGCGTTCGCCCAAGGTTGAGGAGATCGCTGAGTATCTAGATGTGACTGTCGATGAGGTCCTCGAGGCTATGGAATCGTCTTCGGCCTATACCTCGGTGCCCATCGAGGCTCCTGGTGCGTCCGATTCCGACGATGCGCCCTCGATTCTCGACCGTTACGCCGACGATGACAACGAGCTCGACTTTACCGATGACCGCCTGGTGATCGAGGAAGCCATCCGCGATTTTTCGCCGCGCGAGCGCGAGGTTATCGAGCTGCGCTTCGTGAAGGGCATGACCCAGATCGAGATCGCCAAGAAGCTGGGTATTTCTCAGGTGCAGGTTTCGCGTCTGCTGCGCCGCACGCTTAAGAAGATTCAGGACAAGATCGACCCCGACGGAGTGATGGTTCGTTCATGAGTGAGCACCCTCAACAAACCGATCGCGTGCTGCGCGACACCCGCATTCTGACGCTGCGCATTTGGGCTGTTGTCGGCTGCATTGTTATTGCTGCTGTCATCTTTAACCTTATGGGCATCCTGGCACCGGTTATTGAGTTTCTTGCCGTCGGCTCCATCATTGCTTTTGTGATGTCCCCGATCACCAACTGGCTCGAGCACCATGGCGTCGGCCGTGGCATCGGTTCGCTTATCGCGCTTATTGTTGTTGTTGCCGTGCTCGTCGGTGTCGTTTGCATCTTGTCGCCGATTCTCTTTGGTCAGATCATGGAAGTCCTGAGCCGCCTGCCCGAGCAGCTTCGTGTTGCGGGTGGCGATCTCAACGAGATGATCTCGCATGCCAAGACGCTCAACAACACGCCGCTCAAGGAGTATTTGGACGACAACCTGTCGTCGCTGGTTGCCGTGGCATCGAAGTATGTGTCTCAGATCGCTGCCGAGCTTGGCCGCGGTGTGTTCCCGCTCATCACCAATACGGCCTCGCAGCTGTTCGTGATCTTCCTTGGTTTGGTGCTTGCGTATTGGATGGCCTGCGACTACCCTCGCATGCACCACGAGATTTGCACCATCATCGGTCAGGAGAAGGAGACCTCGTACCGCTTTATGGTCGCCATCCTTTCTCGCTCTGTCGGCGGCTACATGCGCGGTATGGTCGTGACGTCCATCTGCGGCGGTTTCCTTGCCTTTATCGTTTTTTTATGATCATCGGCCATCCGTATGCGGCGCTCATGGCTATCTTTACCGGCATCATGCATTTGGTTCCGGTCGTCGGTCCTTGGGTGAGCGCAGCAATCGCCACAGTGCTCGGTTTCATGTTCAGCCCCATGTTGGCGTTATGGACGCTCATTGTGACGATGGTCGCGCAAAACGTCACCGACAACGTGATTTCGCCTAAGGTCATGCAGAGCTCGGTGCAGGTGCATCCCATCATGAGCCTCACGGCGCTCGTTATTGGCTCGGCACTCATGGGCCCCATCGGCATGATTATTGCCATCCCACTGTGCGCGGCCCTCAAGGGTATCTTCGTGTACTACTTCGAGAATGAGACCGGCCGCCAGCTTGTGGCCTATGACGGCGCCGTGTTTAAGGGCACGCCGTACCGCGATGCCGATGGCAACCCGGTCGCCGCCTATGACGCGCTTGGCGACGACACCTTCATCTATGAGTCCGAGCTCATCGGCAACGAGACCGCGCCCGAGGCCAAGGCCATGCCCAAGCCCGAGCTCGATAATCCCTGGATTAAGCTCTCTGGTCTGCAGCCCGATGCCACGGGCTTCTTCAAGAATCCCTTCGCCAAGGACGATGATTCCAACTCGGACGACGATACCAAAACCGGCATCGACGGCTCCATGGACGATGACGACAACTAGCGGGGTAATTCGGGTTAACATTCATACGTGCTAACATGCTATTTCGCTGAAGGGCCGGCATTGTGCTGGCCCTCTTTTTTGCACTTGCGCGGCGGGATGGTAATATCGTTACGTTTGAACTGTTTCGATGTGAAACCGAGGAGATTCCCTCTATGAGTGCTGACTACCCGTCAATGACTACGGCCGAGATTCGCTCCAAGTTCCTCAACTTCTTTGAGGAGCGCGGTCTTAAGCTCTATCCTTCTTCGTCCCTCGTCCCCGACGATCCTTCACTGCTGCTTGCCAATGCCGGCATGAACCAGTTTAAGGAGTACTACCAGGGCAAGAAGACCATGAAGGAGATCGGCGCGATCTCCTGCCAGAAGTGCGTCCGCACCAATGACATCGATTGCATCGGCGAGGACGGCCGTCACCTGTCGTTCTTCGAGATGCTCGGCGATTTCTCTTTTGGCGGCGTCTCCAAGGAGCAGGCTTGCGCCTGGGCCTTTGAGCTCATCACCAAGGAGTTCAAGCTGCCGCTCGACCGCCTGTACTTCACCGTCTTTACCGAGGACGACGAGACCCACGACGTGTGGCGTTCTCTGGGCGTTGCCGAGGACCACATCTCCCGCTTGGGTGAGGACGACAACTTCTGGGCCGCTGGCCCCACCGGCCCCTGCGG
>URRT01000045.1 GCA_900550355.1 uncultured Collinsella sp. | reverse complement strand
AAATCACAATTTAGCGGCCGGAGGTGCGCAGCGTGACAAGGTATAGGTTCGACCAAATAGCAGAGAACAGCACCGCGAAGAAGAAACCCGAGGACAGCGACCGCGAGCGATATGTCGGCCTCGAGCACCTAGACCCCGGCACGCTCGAAGTGACCCGCTGGGGTGCCGAGGTGACGCCGAAGGGCGACAAGCTCCTCATGGAGAGGGGCGACGTGTTGTTCGGTCGTCGCAGGGCCTACCAGAAGAAGGTCGGCATCGCCCCGTTCGACGGCATCTTCTCGGCGCATGGCATGGTGCTGCGCCCGAGAACCGACGTTGTCGATCCGGACTTCTTCCCGTTCTTCATTAGCTCGGACGTGTTTCTCGATGAGGCCATCCGCGTCTCCGTGGGCTCGCTCTCGCCGACGGCGAACTGGAAGGACCTCAGGGTCCTGGAGTTCAGCCTGCCGACGTTGGATAAGCAACGCGAGCTTGCCGGCATCCTCTCTGAGGCCGAGCAGCTCAAGGGGTGTTACCGCGGCTTGCTTGCCACCTGCGACGACATCGTCAAATCACAATTTGTCGAAATGTTTGGGGATGAGAAATGGGGTTTCAAGCCCCTATCGGAGTGCGTTGATTCCATTGATACCGGTAAAAGTATGAATTGCGGAGAAGGCCCACGAGGAGTTGGTGGTTTTGGGGTCCTTAAGCTGAGCGCGCTATCTTCAGGTACTTTTGTCGCCTCCGAAAACAAAGTGATTTCTAAAGACAACTTCATGTCTATAAAAGAGGTCGAAAAGGGTGACCTCTTGTTTGCACGCAAAAATACGCCTGAGCTAGTTGGCACAACCGTTTATGTTCCAAACGAAGTGAAGGGCCTTATGTTTCCCGATCTCGTCTTTCGTATGAAACCGAAGGATGTCAACGCGCTGTATTTACTTGCGTACATGAGAAGTGACCGTGGCCTCGATTTAATTCAAGGCATGGCCCACGGATCGGCAAAATCCATGGTCAACATCCCTAAAACTCAGCTGGCAAGGCTGCCGGTTCCGGTTCCTCCGCTCGAGCTCCAACAGGAGTTCGCCGACTTCGTCGCCCAGGTCGACAAATCGAAATTTGCCGTACAAAAGGCCCTCGATGAGCTAAACGCCACGACGAAGAAAATCTTGAACCAGGAGTTAGGGCTCGGAAATGTTTAACGAGGACAACACCATCGAGCAAATGAGCGTCGAGGCGCTTGCCAGCCTTGGCTGGAGATACGTGGCTGCCGAAGACCTCCCGCGCCGCCATGCCGACGTCATGGTCGAGCCCATGGTCAAGGACGCCCTCATCAGGCTTAACCCGGAGATTGCAGAAGACCCCGATCGCGCCGACGAGATCATCTACCGACTCAGGGCCCTCATTCAGTCCACAAGTCCGCAGAACCTGGTCTCCACCAACGAGCGGTTCAAAAAGCTCGTCATCGAGGAGAACTCATTCCCCTACGGCAAAGACGGCCGCATGGTCCCCATCCGCTTCTTTGGCACGGCGGCGGACGGCGATCTTGACAAAAACGAGTACATCGTCACCAACCAGTGGGTCTACCCCCAGGAACAGGGCGGCAAGCGCCTCGACCTCGTCCTTCTTGTCAATGGATTTCCGCTCGTCATCGGCGAGCTCAAGACGCCGGTGCGCGATTCGATAACCTGGCTCGACGGCGCTGGCGACATCGCTAAATATGAGAAGAGCATCCCGCAGATGTTCGTCTGTAGCGCCATCAACTTCGCCAGCGAAGGAAAATGCTATCGCTACGGGTCGGTGAACATGCCTCCCGAGATGTGGGGACCCTGGCATGAGGGCGACAAGAAGAGCGAGGGCACACTTGCCGACGTCAAGAGAAGCATGGCATCCATGCTCACCCCCTCGAACGTCATGGACATCTTCCAGTTCTTCACGCTCTTCGCCACCGACAAGAAGCATCGACGCATCAAGCTGATCTGTCGCTACCAACAGTTCGAGGGCGCGAACCTCATCGTGGACCGCGTCCGCGCAGGATACCCGAAGCGTGGCCTCATTTGGCATTTCCAGGGCTCAGGAAAGTCACTGCTCATGGTATTCGCCGCCCAGAAGCTGCGCATGGTCCCCGAACTCAAGAACCCGACCGTCGTCATCGTGGATGACCGAATCGACCTCGAGACCCAGATCACAGGGACCTTCAACGCATCCGATATCCCCAACCTCGCAAGCGCCGGCAGCAAGGAGGAGCTTGAGTCCTTCTTCAAGCAGGACATGAGAAAGGTCCTCATCACCACCATCTTCAAATTCGGCGAGGTTGCGGGGACGCTCAACGAGCGCGAGAACATCATCCTCATGGTCGACGAGGCGCACCGCACCCAAGAGGGCGACCTCGGCGAGAAGATGCGACTCGCCTTGCCAAACGCCTTCTTCTTCGGCTTGACCGGCACGCCCATCAACCGAACCGACAAGAACACGTTCCACACCTTCGGTGCCAAAGAGGACAAGTCCGGCTACATGAGCCGCTATTCCTTCGCCGACTCCATCCGCGACCACGCCACATTGCCGCTCCATTTTGAAACCGTTCCCGTCGAGCTCCACGTCAACCAAGAGGTCGTGAACGCCGCCTTTGACGAAATGACCCGAGACCTCAGCAAAGAGGACAAGGCGGAACTCACCAGGCGCGTCAAGATCGAAGCCGTCATGAAGGCCCCCGACCGCATTCACAAGGTGTGTGAACACATTGCCAAACACTTCAAATCGAAGGTTGAGCCCGACGGCTTCAAGGCGCAGGTAGTCTGCTACGACCGAGAGTGCTGCCTGCTGTATAAGGAGGAGCTCGACAAGCTCTTGGGCGCTGATGCAGTCACCATCGTCATGGACACGAACAACGACAAGGAGGACCGGTACAAGGCATATCGTCGCGATCGCGATGCCGAAGAAAAGCTCCTTGACCGTTTCCGCGACCCGGACGATCCACTCAAGATTCTCATCGTCACTGCAAAGCTGCTCACGGGGTTCGATGCGCCCATCCTGCAAACTCAGTACCTTGACAAGCCCTTGCGCGACCACACGCTGTTGCAGGCAATCTGTCGAACCAACCGCGTCTACAACGACAAGAAGACATTCGGTCTCATTGTCGACTATATCGGCCTCTTCGACAACGTCGCCAAGTCTCTGCACTTCGACGAGGCCGAGGTGCAGAAGGTTATAACCAACATCGACGAGGTAAAGGCCGAGCTACCCGGGCTTATGCATTGCTGTCTTGAGTACTTCTCAACGGTCAGAGACCGCCGCAGCGCGGATTGGGAGTCCCTTCTCGAAGCTCAACAATGCCTGCCAACGACAAAGGTGAAAGACCAGTTTGGGGCCGACTTCTCGGTCTTGAACAGAGCGTGGGAAGCCCTTTCGCCCGACGCATGTCTCAATCCCTACAAGCCCGATTTCATCTGGCTCTCGCAGGTCTACGATTCCGTGAGACCGGTAGACAATCGCGGGAAGCTCATCTGGGCAGCGCTCGGGCCCAAGACAATCGAGCTCGTGCACGAGAACATCACCGTCGAGAGAGTCCGAGACGATGACGACATCCTTGAGCTCGACGAGGACATGATCGAGCACTTCATCAACGACAAGAGCAATACCGAGAAGATCACGCGTAAGCTGGAGATAGATCTCGTCGCCCGAATCCGCAGGCACGATAAGAATGGCAAGTTCCAGAAGCTCGGCGAGCGCCTGGAGGACCTGAGGGAACGTCACGAGCAAGGTCTCATCAACAGCGTCGAGTTCCTCAAGATGCTCATCGACCTCGCCAAAGAAGCACGAGCCGCCGAAAAGGAAGTCGTGCCCGAGGAAGAGGAGGACAAGGGAAAGGCTGCTCTCACTGAGCTCTTTAACGGCATCAAGAACGGCGACACGCCTATCATCGTCGAGAACATCGTCAATGACATTGACGAGATCGTTAAGATAACTCGCTTCGACGGCTGGCAAGCTACCACGGCTGGCGTGAAAGAGGTTAAAAAACAGCTCCGTGCCATTCTGTGGATGCGCTATAAGCTCAAAGACCAGGCTCTTTTTGATAAGGCGTATTCGTATATCGAACTCTACTATTAGGTAACAGAAGACAGAGTTCTAGGGACGCTCCGCATTAACCATTTCATAGGATGTGGAGCGTCCCAATTTGAACGAGTAACGTCTTGCGATGGGCGAATGCTGCAGTCCCAATGGCTCGATAACCTTTTCTTAGTCTGGTGTTTAAGTCTTCACTAGAAGCCATCCACACTTTGTAGTTAATTGATTCCTTCTTCACAGGCGAAACGACAATATTGTCTGCCCCGCCTACCTCCCCTCCGCCTTCAGCCTCAGCAGCAGGTCTCCCAGCTCGGGGCACTTGCTGGAAAGGCGCGTCTGGGGTCGCTCGCCCATCCCCCAACGCTGGCGGACTTCCTGGGCGTGCGGACTCACGCGGTAGTCCCCATCCATCATCTGCTTGAGCAGCTTGGCGGTCACGCGCGCATCGGCTAGGGCGCTGTGGGCGTGGCCCGTCGACTCGTCGAACTCGATACCAAACCACGTCGCCGCGTCACTCAAAGAGACGCACCCGTGGCTGCCCACGTCCATGATCGAGGTGTAAAACGCCTGCAGGTCGGCCCAGTCCGTAGGAAATGCGGCAAGGTCGATGTGTTTTGCCTGGCACTCGGTCAAAAGCTGTCGACGATCCGCCCCGCTCCAACGACCACCTGGGCGGAGTAGCGACCGATCCAATCGCTGAGCCTTTTGATCACCGCATAGAGCGGATCGGCCATCGCGGTGTCCACAGCCGATATCCCCGTGAGCTCGCACACGGGATGCGCAACGCCTTCGGTAAATTCAGTCTGAACAAACTGCGAGAACTCGCCCATAACGTTGCCGTGGTAATCGAGCTTGACGGCGCCGACCTCGATAATCTCATTGCGCAGTCCACGACGCTGGCGCTGCTTTGGCACCGGCGCAGACTCAGGGTCCAACACGATCTGGCACGCAAAGTTCGTCGTATCGATAGCCGAGATACACGGCGTCTTTTCAGCTGACACGGTTATGGCCTTTCTCCGTTGCTTGCCGCTTGCTACATAAGCGGCTACATTGCCGTAAGGATAGGCGCTCGTGCGGACATGAAATCGCACAGCACAGCTTTCCGGCATCCTTGCGTAAAGCCACACTTTGAGAGAATCACGTCACTGTTATTATCGAACATATATTCGTATTTATAGCAGTACTTTGATAGAATTGCAGTTGTTGACGGCAGTTCCATGTGCCGGGCAGCGCCCTCCATGCGACGGGAGGTGATGCCCATGACCGATCTGACTGATTTCGTGAAGCTCCTGACCGCTTTGGTCTCGCTCCTCACGGCGCTTATCGGACTTACCGAGGCACTCAAGCAGCGTACGAAGCAGAAAAAGAGGGGTCGACGCCACTAAGGCATTGACCCCTTAATCGAAGTAACGGCGCTGCCCAGCATTCCACCACTTGGGCTGCCGTCGACTTTATTTTACCCACGGGCGCCAGGTTTAACAAATGGAATTTCGGTTACGAAGTCCGGGGCTCGCCCCTCTACTCCAGCCACCATTCCACATCCACGGAGCACTCGACCTCGATAGGCTCTGGCTCCAGCACCGTCACCTTGGAATCAGCCGATCCCGCAGGAGCTCCGAGCGCAAAATCGGCCGCACTTGCATAGCAAAGCCGATCCATGCTGCCAAGCTGACTGTTGTAGGAGATATGCTTGACGCCATCCAGCTTAGAACCCGATGCCGCCGCAAGCGCCTGCGCATTGTTGCGAGCTCGCTCGACGACGCGGGCGATGAGGGCATCCTCGGCAGCACGCCGGTCGGCTAGATCAAAACCTACGCTCATGTCGGCGCGCGAACCGCAGGTGTTAAGAGCCGTCCATATAGCGGCGACATCGACGACGTCAATCGACGCGGCGATTGTGCCGTAGGCATGGTAGCTATAGCCAGTAATCGTCGCCTTTCTGCGTGTCGTTCGCGCGTAGCAGGCGTAACCACGACACGTTAGCTCGTCATCCAAACCAAAGGGCACCAATGCCGCAGCGACCTTAACGCGATCGGCGTTGTAGTCGTTCAGGCACGCCTCCTTGGTATCGAAGCTTCCTCCAAAGCAGATGCTAAACACGACGCGATCGGGCATCACCTCGTCCTCGATCTCGGCGCCAACGCTCACGAACCCAGCTTT
Organism: uncultured Collinsella sp.; assembly: GCA_900550355.1. Classification (GTDB taxonomy): domain Bacteria; phylum Actinomycetota; class Coriobacteriia; order Coriobacteriales; family Coriobacteriaceae; genus Collinsella. Next base: position 6,000 of record URRT01000045.1, on the reverse strand, counting down.
ATCCATCGACATGACATCCGTCCTTTCCACGAATGGCTACGTTGCGGTAAGCGTAGCCGCCCGTGCGGACATAAAAGCGGGACGCAATATACCATGCGCCAAGCACACGCCATGCAGACGGCCCCAAGAGAGTCGACCGCCTATTCGAATGTGTGAAAAAGATTGAGGCCCGGTGACTTGAATCAGCGGTCATCCCGGGCCCATCAGAGCTCGTAGAGCTCTTGGTTGCTTTGGTCTCGCTCTTCACGGCGCTTATCGAACTTTCCGAGGCACTCAAGCAGCATTCGAAGCATAACAAGTCGCTGCCATTAAGGCACTGACCTCTTGACCAAGCAACGGCGCTGCCCAGCTATCACCCTTGGGCTGCCGTCAACTTTATTCTATCCGCGAGCATCTGGTTTACCAAATGGATTTTCGGTAAAGGAAGCACGGCACGCCCGCAAAACCACTACGCCCCAAGTGCCGCCATGGGAATCACCGCCACGCCGTCGTCGCGTGTGTAGGCAATGCTCCCCTTTCCAACCACGACCGCCAAAAACGCCGGCGCGGCATTCTGGGCGGCAGGATTGGAGAGCACTTTCCTCTCCAGCGCCTTGAGATTTCTCGCTCCATCGTCTGCTTTCGCATCACTCAGCTTGACCTCGATGGCTCCCCAGCGCCCGTCGTGCTCAACGATCAGATCGACCTCAAGGCCCTTCTCATCTCGGAAATAATGGACACTGTTGTCGACACCGCCGTAGGTGGAAAGGAACACGCGCACGTCGCGCAGGACGAGATTCTCAAAGAGCATCCCCAGCGTTTGCATATCGCCAAGCAGCCGCTCAGGGGTAGCCCCCAGCAACGCCGCCGCAAGTGACGGGTCACAGAAGTAGCGCTTGGGGCGCACGCGAACGCGGGCCTTCGAGCGCATGGGCGGCTCCCATCCGCACAGGTCCTCGGTCAGCTTGAGCCTGTTGAAGAGGTCCAAGTACGCAGCGATGGTCCTCTCGTCGGGGCCCGCCTCACCGTACGAGGCGTCCTTTACGAGCGTCTTGTACGTGACAGCCTGGCTCTCGTTCATGGCAAGAGCTCGCAAAAGGCCGTGTGCAAGCTCGGGCGACATGCCCTCGTCCAGCACGTTGACGTCGAGCACCGAGTGCACGTACTGGCTTGCCGTCTCTCGCGCAAGATCTTCCGAAAGCCCAAGATTTGCAGGCCAACCGCCCCTGCAGCACCAGCGGGCGACGTCATCCACCGTGCTCTCGCGACGCTGAGGGGCAAAATCCTCGCCCTTAAAGAGGCTTGCCAGTGACACGAGCGGCTCGCCGTCGCCCGACTCACACAGGGCCATGGGGCGCATTGACAGACGGGCGATCCTACCCGTGCCGGAATGACGAACATGGCTGCGCTCCTCGCTTTTGAGCGCGGTCGAGCCCGTGAGCAAAAGTGTCCCCCGTTCGTTGCCGCTCGCGTCCACGAAACGCCGGGCGGCATCCCAAACCTCGGGCACCTCCTGCCATTCATCGACCAGGTGTGGCGCATCGCCGATGAGCGCCAGGCTTGGGTCGACCTCTGCCGCCGCACGCTGCGCAGGCTCATCGAGCCTGGAGACGCTCGCCGAGCGAGAGAGCGCCGTCCAGGTCTTGCCGCACCATTTGGGGCCGTTGATCTCCACACAGCCAAACGCCCGCATAAGGGTGTCGAGGCGCTCCTCTATGAGCCGGGGCCTATATCCCTTTTGGGTCAATCTCTTTGGTGCATCCACAGACGGCCGTCCCTCTCTATCACGCGATATGCGAAATTACGCCATTCTCAATGCTGATTTTACGCTACTTTCAATGTAGTTTTTACGCCATGACAGATGTAGTTTTTACGCCATTTTCATTGAAGGTTTTACGCTTGGCATCCTTAGCGCGACCCATTCCGAGCATCACATCAGAGCGTGCTTGGTTATCTCCGCTCGCACATCTCGGCAAACGAAATCAGCTTGGCATCTCCCCTGCTCGCCGCAGCTTCCTGACATCCTTGCGTAAAGCCTCGCTTCGAGAAGATCGCATAGCTTTTGTGCTGCCGCCTAAAGAGCTCGCTTCGGTATACGAGCTTTTGCAGCACGTCTTCGCCCGCCGGTTCATTGCGCCATTTGCACTCCGCAAACAGCGCAGTGCCCTCGCCATCGTCAACAATCAAGTCGATTTCTTCCTGCGTATGTGTGCGATTATCCGTCCCCCACCAGCGCCCGACGCTCGCCGGAACCACATCGAGCTGGCCCGCGCGCGCGAGTTCGTACACGTATTGCCTGCATATAAGCTCAAAGACCGTACCCATGTAATCCGATACGTGCGGCTCAATGCGCTTATACGCCATCTCGACCATATCGTTTTGAATCAGCCCAATGTTCTGCGGCACAAACTTGTACCAGAACCTAAACATCTGGTCGCTCAGCAGATACACGGCTCGCTTATTGCTCGTCTCGTTTAGGGGCAGCTCGCGCTCGACAATCCCAAGCGACGCCAGCTTATCCACATAGCTCTTTACGTTGCTCGCAGGGATTCCCGTAGAGCTCGCAATCTCCGAGATCCTCGAGCGCCCCTGAGCAATTGCTTGCACGATCGCATCATATTGCTCGGGATTGCGGCACTCTTGCAACAGCAGGTTACTCGGTTCCTCAAAGAGATAGCCCGTAGGAGTAAGAAAAAGACGCTTGATGTTGTCCTTGAGCGATACGGCAGGATCGACTTTCTCGATATATGCAGGAATGCCGCCCGTCATGCCATAGCAAACCGCAGCGTCTTCGCGACTCATGCTCTGCCACAGGCCGAGGGTCGTCGTAAAATCGAGCGGCATGATCTTAAACTGGGCCGTACGCCTACCGTATAGTGGACTCTCGTAGCCCAACACCTGTTCCTCCATAAACGAAAGAGACGACCCGCACAGGATAAGCATGAGCTTGGTCTCTTTGTACAGGTGGTCGATCTTGTCTTGCAGCAACGAGCTGATCTCGGGATTCGATTGGGCGAGATAGGGATACTCGTCAATCACGACAATCAAACGTTCCGTGCGAGTCATGGTGACCAATGCATCGAACGCCTCGTCAAAGCTACGAAACGACACGCCTGCAGCACCAACCGAACCCGCAAGTATCGCCTGGCTAAAGCCGTGCAGGTTTGCCTCTGCATTGGTACGACGAGCTTGAAAGTAAATAGCCTTCTTGCCTTGAATGAACTCTGTGATAAGGCGCGTTTTACCTACGCGACGGCGGCCGTAAATCACAGGCATCTCAAAGGAGCCCGTGCCATACAGTCGATTGAGCTCGGACATTTCCGCTGTTCTTCCGATAAACACGGGGCCATCCTTCCTTTACGTTATAGCTAGCTATATTATACCTTCCTATAATATAGCTAGCTATAACGTAATTCGACAAGCGGAGCACGAAAAGGGGCGGTACACCCCCGCACGTGGACCGTTCTGGAAAATGCATCCCGTTCTGGAGCCAAAAAATGGGCCGTAGTTTCCGCCAAGCATGCCATCCGGAAAGCACGTCCCATTCCGAGTGGCAATTCCGGGTCACAGTTTCCGCAGATACAAGGCGACAGTCCGCCGGCCTTATCACATGCCTTCAAATATGCGATCCAGAAACACAAAACAGCAGATAGAATGCTCTTTTTCAAAAAGTACACGTCCCGAAACTTACCAAGACTTCATATCCAGCTACCGTTCACGGTCGCCGATTACCGCCCACCGATTCGGATGTAAAGATGTCGCCGAAAACAGGCCATCTACCTGCATGGTTAGATTTTGGTCAGCTTTTGGTCAGTTGAGCGGCAAGTTCCAGCTGATACGTTTTTGCTACCTAAAAGGAGGCGGTAGCTCATGACCCATTGCAATGACCAGCTCATCGACCAACTGCTCACTCAAGCCGAACAAGAGGGGCGCTGTCTGATTCCCCCGAGCACGGCGATCCGAAAAGCGCTCCTTCGGCGCACCGGTGGCACGGTTGTCTCGCCCATGCCGGGGTTGTTTGCGCGAAAAACGCGCTGGGATGAACTCAACCGAGCGCAACGCCATTGCGAGATCCTCCGCGCCCTTGCGATCATCCACCCCGATTGGACGTTCTGCTCGTTTTCGGCCGCCTGTCTGCTGGGGCTCGAGGTCTCGTGGCGGCACCTGAATGTCGTGCATGTCTGCAGCTCGACAAAGCCGTCGGCTCGCCCGGGCGCACATATTCAGCGGCACCAGATTGAGCCGGCCGGAGCAATACACAGAGCCGGCATATCGATAACGCCGCCTATCCAAACGGTCACAGATTGTCTGCTGCAAACTGGTTTTGCCGATGGTATGCCCATTGCCGATTCGGTGATCTCAAAGCTCGGCCTTGCGCGGGAACAGCTGATGGAGGCCGTCGAGCAACGAGCGACCGCCCGCAATGGTCGCACGATTCGCACCGCCCTCACGACACTTCGATATGCCGACGCCCGCGCCGAGAGCGGCGGGGAATCGGGCGCCCGAGCCATCATGATCGAGACCGGTTTTGCGCCCGATCAGCTCCAGTATGAGCTGACGGACCCCTTCGATTCGACCGAGACCATGCGAACGGATTTTGCCTGGGAACGTCAAGCCAGGGAGCTCACACTGGGCGAACTCGACGGGCTTGTCAAATATACCGACCAGGCCATGCTTGCGGGACGCACTACGGCCCAGACGCTCGTTGCCGAGCGCCAGCGCGAGGCACACCTATCGCTCTACGGCCATCCTCTCATCCGCTTTACCATGAACGAAGTCCGTTCGGCAGGCATGCTCGCGAAAAAGCTGCAGATGGCAGGCATCCGGCAGACCGCGCTGCCGACATGGCTCAACGACGTGGAGCTGTAGGGGCTGCTGAGCTTATGCCCGCCTGCCTGCCAAACTGGGACACACATTCCGGTTGGCAGCACCCGCGGAAACCATGTCCCAGGCTGAGTGCTCAAAACGGGATGCGCTTTCCAGATGGCATGCCTAGCGGAAACCGTGTCCCGGAATCAAGGCCTAGAACGGGACAGACTTTCCGGTTGAAGCGCCCAGCGGAAACTGCATCCCGGAATAGACGCTCAAACTGGGACGCAGTTTCCGCTGAGGTTCCATCCGGAAACCGTATCCCACTCCGAGCGTCAATTCTGGGATGAACTTTCCGCCAGAGGGTTCAGCCGGAAACGGTATCCCATTCTGAAGCGAAATTCTGGGACGCAGTTTCCGGTTGAGGGCTGTTCCGGAAAGTGCATCCCATTCCAGGCGCGGATTCCGGGATGCACTTTCCATTTGAAGCTCCAACCGGAAAGTGCATCCCACTCTGGAGCCGAATTCCGGGACGTACTTTTCGCCAGAGGCTCTACCGGAAAACGAATCCCATTCTGAGCGTCGAATCCGGGATACAGTTTCCGTTTGAAGCCCCGTCCGGAAAGCACGTCCCATTCTGGAGCCGAAATCTGGGACACAGTTTCCGCTCCAGACAAAAGGCCCCGGCTCGCGATGGAGCCGGGGCCAAAGGCGCAGCATATGCAGTTGATGTTGAGCGCGAACGGCCCGTTAGCAATGCCGTCCGCGCTCTACCCTAGCCGCGGTGACGGGCGCGGCTGTACGGCGTATCCACCATGGGCAGATCCGGACGCAGCTTGCCGTCAAACGCGCGATAGGCATTCTGCACGGCGGGCGCCGTGGGGATCGTTGCGATCTCGCCGATGCCCTTGCCGCCGTATGCCACAGGCAGCAGCTCGTCCTTCTCCACGTAGATGGCGTGGATATCCGGAATCTCGGGCGCGCGGAACAGCCCGAGCGTGCCGTACCTTGCCTGGGGCACGCAGTCCTTGAGCGGCCAGTCCTCGGTAAGCGCATAGCCCATACCCATAAGCACGCCGCCTTCGATCTGACCCTGAATGGAGATGGGGTTGACCACCTTGCCGGAATCGTGCGCAGCATAGACCTCGCTCACGCGGCCGTCGTCGTCCAAAATGACCACATGCGTGGCAAAGCCGTAGCAGATGTGGCTCT
>URRT01000044.1 GCA_900550355.1 uncultured Collinsella sp. | reverse complement strand
GGCGTGTGGCGGTGGCGGTTATTGCGAGGCCTGCGGCGGCGACTGCTGCGAGTGCGATTGCGCTCGGTGCTGTGTCGCCCGTGTTTGCGAGCTTGCCGGCGGTCATATTTGCTTGCTTGCTGCTGCTCGAGTTCGCCTGCTTGGTGGAGCTTGGCGGGGTATTTTTGCCGGTCGCGGGCGAGCTGGCGGGCTGTGTTGCCTCGGCCGGTTGCGCCGAGTTGGAGGGAGGCGTCGTCTCGGTCGGTTTCGTTATCTCGGGCGAGGCGGCCTTGTCTGCCGCGGCCTTTGCCTCTTCGTATGCCTTGCAGGCGTCGTCATAGGCCGCTTGCGCCTTTTCCAAATCGCCGAGGAGCGCATTTCGCTTGGCAATGTCCTCGTCGATCTGGGCTTTAGCTTCCTCTGCCTCACTTTCGAAATACTGAACCTGTTTTTCCTGGCTTTCGAGCCGGCGTTGGTAGCGGTGAAGATCATCTTCACAAGATTTTTCTCGCCTTTCTGCCGACATGATCTCACTGCGCAACTGCTTTATTTGCTCCTTAATAGCTGTGCTGGGCTCCTCGTCGCCGAGTGCTTCAAGTGCCTTATCCAATTCTGCCTGAAGGCCGCTTGTCCGGTTGTGGGCCTCATCGTATTTGGCTTGGGCTGCATCGACGTTCGCTTGCATGGCGGGAAGGGGTTCCCTCCGTTTGGCGGCTTCCGCCACCACCATGTCGTAGAGTTCTTGAAATGCGGCAATGTCTTCATCGATTTCCGCAATTTTCTCGGGACTTGCGGCGTCTTTTGCGGCCTCGAGGTTTTTGAGCGCTTCCTGCATGGCCGCATGCGCTTTTTCTTTTTCGGTGGCCGCGTCTTCCGTTTGCAAGGCGACTGCACCGGTGGGGGAGCTGGTTTCTGCCGCGATCGCCGCTACGGGGGCGATTCCCGCGACAAGTGCCGCGGAAAGGGCGATGCCCACAGTTGCTCGTCTTGCTCTTCTTGCGAGAATGTCGTTCATCTCGGCACCTCATTTCAAGGGTCGGCGACTAACTTGGTAGCACTAATGTAAGTATATCAGGCGGTTAACCCGCTCTTGAATCTCGCCAGAAATGACGAGTTGTTTACGCTTCTTTTGAGCTCACCGTACTATCATGATTCGAATTGAGTGTGAATGATGATAGGGAGCGCCTTTTTATGATTGAGTTGCTCAGGCGTTTTGGTGGTAAGTTTCGCCGGTATATGGTGATCGGCCCTGCGTGCAAGTTGATCGAAGTGATCTTTGACCTGCTTACGCCGCTGGTGATTGCGCAGATGATCGACAAGGGCATCGGTGTGCACGATGTCAACGCCGTCGTCCACTACGGTATGCTGCTTGGCGCCATGGCCGTGATCGGCATCTCGTTTACGCTTGTCTGCCAAAAGATGGCGGCGCTGACCTCACAGGGCATGGGCACCGACATTCGTGGCGCACTCTACGAACACATCAACAAGCTGAGCTATGCCGAGCTCGATCGCTTTGGCACGCCGTCGCTCATCACGCGCATCACCAACGACGTCAACCAGGTGCAGCTGGCCGTGGCGCTGGGTGTGCGCATGCTCATCCGCTGGCCTTTCCTGGCGGTGGGCTCCATGGTTGCGGCCCTCGCCATCGACCTTAAACTCGGCATTATCTTTTTGATCTGCACGCCCGCCATCGGCCTGGTGTTTTGGTTTGTCATGGCGCACTGCATCCCGTACTACAAGCAGCTGCAGGCAAAGCTCGACCGCATCGCGCTTATCTGCCGCGAGGGGCTTTCGGGCGCCCGCGTGGTCCGCGCGTTTGTGCGTGAGGACCATGAGCGTGAGCGTTTCGCCCAGGCGGCCGATGACCAGGCGCATGTCGCCATCGCGGTGGGCAGGCTCTCGTCGATTCTCAACCCCGTCACGTTTTTGGTGATGAACCTGGGCGTGTGCGCCATCCTGTGGGTGGGCGGCATTCAGGTCAACGTGGGCGAGCTCACGCAGGGCCAGGTCATGGCGTTCGTCAACTACATGACGCAGACCCTGACCTCCATCGTGTACGTCGCCAACCTGGTCGTGGTCTTTACCAAGGCGAGCGCCAGCGCGTCGCGTATCAACGAGGTGCTCAATTGCGTGCCGAGCATCACCGACGAGGGCAATCAGCCGGTTGCGCTGCCCCAGGCACCCGCGACGGACGTCGACGCCCCGGCCCCTGCGCTGAGCTTGAGCCATGCGAGCTTCTCGTTTGGCGCCGGTGCGGCCAACGCCGTCAACGATGTGACCCTGGAACTCCCACTGGGCAAAACACTCGGCATTATCGGCGGCACGGGCAGCGGTAAGTCCACGCTCGTTTCGCTTATCCCGCGCCTGTACGATGCAGGCGCCGGCAGCGTGTGCGTGATGGGCGCCGACGTGCGCGCTTGGCCGCTCGACCAGCTGCGCCATGTGGTTGCGACTGTTCCGCAGCGTGCGTCGCTGGTGAGCGGCACTATCCGCAGCAACCTGACCTGGCGCGATGAAGCCGCGACCGACGAGGAGCTCTGGGCAGCGCTCGATATGGCGCAAGCGAGCGAGTTCGTGCGCAGCAAGTCGCAGGGGCTCGATGCCCCGGTCGAGGCGGGCGGTAAGAACTTCAGCGGTGGCCAGCGCCAGCGTCTGACCATCGCGCGTGCCCTAGTGGGCTTGCCTCAGATATTGATCATGGATGACTCCGCGTCGGCGCTCGACTTTAAGACCGACGCGGCGCTTCGCCATGCCATTCGCGAGCGCAGCGTGCGCGGTGCCGTCGAGGGCGGGCTGCCGCTCACGACCGTCATCGTGAGCCAGCGCGTCTCGACCGTGCGCGACGCCGACATGATCTGCGTACTCGACCACGGCTCGGTTGCGGGTCTGGGCACGCATGATGAGCTGTACGCGACCTGCCAGCTCTATCGCGAGATTTGCCAGTCGCAGCTGCGCCGCGAGGAGCTTGAGGGCCAGCGGGGGAGCACAGCGCCCGCGTCCACCCCAGGCGCCCCGACCGCCCCCGCATCTGTCTGCGCAAAGGAGGGCTGCTAAATGAATCCGTACACTTCCTCCGGTTCGGTCGCCACGATGACGGCCAACGTGTCCGGTAACGATAACCTCAACGACCTGGGCGACGGTCCGCGCCAGCCCGGCGATCCCGAGCGCTATCCCGTGGGTGCGGTGACCCGCCGCCTACTGGGCTATGTTCGCCCGCATCGCATTTCGTTTGTAGCGTCGTTTGTGAGTGCCGCCGTCTCGGTGATCTTGCAACTCTATACGCCCATTCTCATCGGCGAGGGCATCGACCTTATCGTCGCCGCCGGGCAGGTGGACTTCGACGCGCTGCTGCCGCTTGTTACCAAACTCGCGCTCGTCGTGGTGGGGGCCGCGGCCTTCCAGTGGCTACAGGGCTATTGCGTTAACCGCCTGTCCTACGAAACGGTGCGCGACATGCGCGTGGAGGCGAGCGATAAGCTCAGCCGTATGCCGCTCAGCTTTATCGACAGCCATGCCCACGGCGACCTTATGAGCCGCGTGGTCAACGACGTCGATCAGGTGGGCGACGGTCTGCTGCAGGGCTTTACGCAGCTCTTCGCCGGTGTTATCACCATCGTGGGCACGCTCGCGTTTATGCTCTCCATTAACCTGACCATGACGCTCGTGGTGGTACTCATCACGCCGCTTTCCATTTTTGCAGCTGGTGCTATTGCCAAGCTTTCCAACAAAAGCTTTACGGCACAGCAGCGTATTCAAGGGCAGCTCGGTGGTCATATCGAGGAGTACGTAGGCGAGCAAAAGCTTGTCGACGCCTTTGCCTATGGCCCTAACGCCCAGCAGCGCTTCGATGCCCTCAATGCCGAGCTCTACACCGCGGGCGAGCGCGCGCAGTTTATGGGTTCGCTCTCCAACCCCGGTACGCGCTTTATCAATAACATCATCTATGCCGTGGTCGCTGTGATCGGCTGCGTGGGCGTGATCACGGGCGTGCCCGCGGCGCTTACGGTGGGCGGCGTGCAGATCTTCCTGTCCTATGCCAACCAGTACACCAAGCCGTTCAACGAGGTCACCAACGTCATTACGCAGATCCAGACCGCGTATGCCTCGGCGCGCCGCATGTTTGCGCTGCTCGATGCGCGCGAGCAGGAGCCCGACGCGCCAGATGCCGTGGAACTTGCCGCACCGCAGGGCGAGGTCGCCCTTGAGCATGTGGACTTTAGCTACGTGCCCGACCGCAAGCTGCTTCAGGACATCTGCATCGAGGCTAAGCCCGGCATGCGCTTTGCCCTGGTCGGTCCTACGGGCTGTGGCAAGACAACGCTCATCAATTTGCTGCTGCGTTTTTACGATATCGATGCCGGTCGCATCATGGTCGATGGCCGGTCTTCGCGTGACTACACGCGCGCAAGCCTTCGCCGCGCCTTTGGCATGGTGTTGCAGGACACTTGGCTGTTCGAGGGCACGGTGGCGGAAAACATCGCCTACGGCTGTCCCGACGCCACGCGCGAGCAGGTTATCGAAGCTGCCAAGCGCGCGCACGCGCACAAGTTTATCGTGCAGCTGCCAGGCGGCTACGATACGGTAATCGGCGAGGACGGCGGCACGTTTAGCCAGGGTCAAAAACAGCTGCTGTGCATCGCGCGCGTCATGCTCACCGACCCGGCGATTCTGCTGCTGGACGAGGCAACGTCGAGCATCGATACGCGTACCGAGCTGCAGGTGCAGGCGGCATTCGACGAGCTCATGGCTGGCCGCACAAGCTTTGTCGTGGCGCACCGCCTGAGCACGATTCGTAACGCCGACTGCATTCTGGTGATGCGCGACGGGCAGATTATCGAGTGCGGCACGCACGACGAGCTGCTAGCGGCAGGCGGCTTCTACGCCGAACTCTACCGCAGCCAATTCGCCCAGTGAGCAAGCCCGTGGGGCAAATTAATCAATCGACAGACGGTGGTTTACATCTGTCACGTTAGTACTAAGATATTCATCTAATAAATTGCATTAGTGGCTTTAGTTTTGGGGGATACGAGGCAACGTGACTATGACGTGCTCTTTGGTGGTTAACAGCAAGAGCGGTAATACCAGGATGGTTTCGGGTGCGATCAAGCGCGCTCTGCAGGCTGCGGGTGTTGAGTTTGTCCATGCCGCGGCGTTGAGCGACGATGCGGATGCAGATCAGGTTGCGCTCGAGGCGCAGGGCGCCTGCGCGGCCGACACGGTGCTCGTCGGTTTTTGGTGCGACAAGGGCGCGTGCACGCCTTCGGTTGCCGCGCTGCTCTCCGCTCTGCACGGCAAGCGCGTTTTCCTCTTTGGTACCTGCGGTTTTGGCGCCGACCAGAGCTATTATCAGCAGATTATCAATCGCGTGACCTCCAATTTGGCCGAGGATGCCGAGCTTGTGGGTTGGGCAATGTGCCAGGGCAAGATGGGTCCCGCGGTCAAGCAGCGCTACGAGGCCATGCTCGAGCAAGATCCCGACAATGTCCGCTTTAAGATGCTGCTCGATAACTGGGTCGCCGCAAAGGATCACCCCACCAAGGAAGATCTGGACAACATGGCCGCAGCCGCCAAGAAGGCCGTTTTGGGCGAGTAGACCGTCGCTCGCGGTGCCGCGCGTTCAATCGTACAAACGTGAAAGCCTCGAGATTCTCGAGGCTTTTTTCTTGACACTTGTGGACGCAACCGTGGCAAGCGTTTGGGGTGACATTTTCCATCACCTCGATGACGAGGCCGTTCTGGACAACACGCTCGCATACGTTCGCTGGATGTATTCAGAGTGGGAAGGGCTTTCCTGATGGATGGGGTTTCGGAAAGTGCGTCCCAGAATTTGCCTTTGGAATGGGATGGAGTTTCCCAACGGGCCCGTAAGCGGAAACTGCATCCCGCTCCGGACGTGAATTCTGGGACACGGTTTCCGGATGCAAAAAGGCCACATGACGTGGCCTTCGACTTATATATGTTCAGCGGATACCCCTACGACAAGCCGCGCTCCAACAACAAGGCGTCTGCCCGGCGACGCGGAACGTAAGGTTCATCGCGAGTTCCGCACGAGCCGGAGAGCACTTAATGTGCTCTCCGTGCGAGCAGGACTGTCCGAGCGGGGAACCTTACGTTCCGCGCCGCCGGGCAGACGAACCAGTTATGAGTGACCCGCTACTTGATCTTGGTCGTACCCGGTGCCAGGTTGGGGTCGGTTTCGTTGGCCTCGGTCTGGAAATGCTCGGTGTAGACGTTCTTGCCGTCGCGGAACATCTCGTAGTACTGCATCTTGGCGTAATCCTCGCGCGCCTTGGTGGCGGCTGCTGCGGCGGCGTCGTCGCCGGTGACGTTGGAGGAGAGCGCCCAGCGCAGGCTGGCGTCCTCGTAGCCCACCGAGTTGATGGCGGGCAGCGACTCACGCAGCGTCATGTGCGCCTTCTGGTAGTCGGAGAGGGGTGCGCCGATCAGCTGCATAAGCTGCGTGGACAGGTAGTTGGTGGACAGGTCGTCGACCTCGCTCGTCTGGTCGCAGCCGGCAACGTCGTAGTTGGCCCAGATGATGTAGTCGGTCTGCCACAGACGCTCCTGATGCGTGGCGTCGTCCTCACCGGTAAACCACTTGTCGTTGAACTTGGACGGGAAGAACGGCTGGTGATCGCCCCAGAACACCACGACCACCTTGCGGTCGAGCTTGCTCAGGGCGTTAAGGAAGTAGCGCAGCGCCTGGTCGGACTGCTCGATGCACGAGACGTACTCGTCGACATCGGAGAGCGTGCCGTCCTCGACGGTCTTGGCGTCCAGATCGGTCGTGTCGATGTTCAGGTGCATCTGCTTGTCGACCGGCAGCAGGCCCGTGTCGTAGCCCGAGTGGTTCTGCATGGTCACGTCGAAGATAAACTGAGGATCGGCGTTCTGGTCGAGCAGCTCAAGAATCTTGTCGTAGGTCGCCTGGTCGGTCACCATGCCGCGCAGGGTGTCGGCTCCCTGGAAGTCGTTGATGGACAGGAACTGGTCAAAGCCAAAGTCCTTGTACACGTTCTCGCGGTTCCAGTTGGTCGCGTGGTTGGGGTGCATGGCGGTGGTGGAATATCCGAGCGATTTGAACTGCTCTGCCAGGTTCCCGGTCGTTTCCATGTTGTAGATGGTGTAGGGGTACACGCCCGAGCCCAGGTTGGCCATGGAGTTGCCGGTCATAAACTCAAACTCGGTATTGGCCGTGCCGCCGCCGTAGGCGCTCACGTAGAGCTTGCCGCGGCTGAGGCAGTTGGACAGGTTCTTAAAGTACTGCGGACCCTCGTAGCCGGCGCGCATCTCCTGATAGATCGAAAGATCCGAGAAGGTCTCGTTCATGATGGCGATGACCGTGGGCTTCTCACTGTCGAACTGCTCCTGGGCGGCAGTGCGGGCGTCGCCTGTGGCGGCATCGGACTTGTCGTAGGCCTTGGCATACTTTTTGAGCGTGGCCTTGGCATCGTCGACGGAGTAGTCGGCGGGTTTGGGCGGCTTGATGGACTGCGCCGCACTAATAAAGGCAGGCAGGTAGCCCTCGCGCCAGTAGCTCTCGAGCGGGCGCCAGGTGTAGACGGTGATGCCGAGGGTGTTGTAGTAGTCGATAAGCGTGACGTGTGCGGTCACACCGCCCAGGCACAGCACGGCGACGAGCAGGTTGGTGAGCAGCATGCGCTTGGCGTTGGCGGCGCCCTTCTGACGGTGCGGTGCCACCAGGCCGGCGTACTCGCACAGCAGCATGGCGATGGCGGTAAAGCCCATGGACAGCACGCAGAACAGCGAGATCGAGAAGGTGTAGCCGGTGCCGGCGACCGCGGCGGCGGTGGAGATGGCCGAAAGGTCGCCCGGCTGGATGGGCATGGATTTAAACGTGATGACGAAGAACTCGGCAATGCCCAGGACAAAGAGGGCAAAGGCCAAGACCGCGGGGGCTGCGCCGTGGCGCTGGAACAGGAAGAACAGGCCGACCATGAGCGTGGTGATGATGGCCCACTCGAGCAGGATGCACAGGGGGTAGACCCAGGTAAAGTCGTGGTTGGACGAGACCTCCATGCCCAGCAGCGCAAAGACGCCGGCGAGCAGCAGGCACAGGACGGCGGCGACGAGCGGTTTACCCACAAAGGCTCCGCGCAGGCGGGCGAGCTTGCCGGTGGGGGCGGGGGCGTCGGGCCCGGCGAACGCAAAGACGCGCGGGGCGATGCGGTCGCGGGCGATGCTGGCCCAAGCGCAGCCGGTGAGGATGGCGTTGGTCAGGATGAGCATCACGAAGGCGAGCGGCTCGTTCTGCGCGACGAGGCCAATAGCGCCCCAGACGGTCAAAAAGAGCTGGAACAGGCCAAAGGCGACGCTCCAGGCGAAGGCGCCCTTGGCAACGGTGCCCGACTGAGCGCGAATGGCCTTGGCCTCGCGCAAGACAAGGTAGACGGTCGCCGCAAGACCGACGAGCGAGATGGCGGCAGCGAACATGCTGAGACTCCTCACAAACTAAAACCTACGAAAGCGGGGGTTTACCCGATTGTTACCAAGATATGCGCTGCAATTGGTGGCTGCGCACAACAACCAGCCATATTAACGCGCACGTGTGGCGGTGTGGCGCAATGGAGTGGCGACCTGCGCGATAATGGACGGGAATTACACGGAAACGTAAAGGCTTCTTAAAGAATTAGCGAGGATGAGGCGATGAACGAGCAGGTTTGCACCAAGGCTGTGGATACGTGCGGCTATCCGGTCGAGACGACGGGCAATGCGGTGCTGGACACGTTGGAGCACCGTTCCTCCACGCGTGCCTTCGCGTGTGATGACGATGACCGTCCCGTGGCGGTGACCGACGAGCAGCGGGCGGCGATTCTGCATGCGGCGAGTCGTGCGCCGTCGGCGGGCGCCATGATGATGTATTCCATCGTGAGCATCCGCGAGCAGGCAACGCTCGACCGCCTGGCCGACCTGTGCGACCACCAGCCCATGATCGCCAAGGCGCCCTGGGCACTGATATTTGTGGTCGATTATGCCAAGTGGATCGATCTGTTTGAGCACGTGGGCTGCTTTGAGCCCGAGTTTGTCGAGCGCACGGGTAAGGCGCCCCGCCGCGCGCCGGGTTTGGGCGACTTTGCCATCGCGGCCCAGGACGCCGTGATCGCCGCGCAAAACGCCGTGGTTGCCGCCGAGGCTCTGGGCCTGGGGAGCTGCTATATCGGTGATATCGTCGAGAATGCCGAGGAAGTTGCCGAGCTGCTCGATCTGCCGCCCTATACCATGCCGCTGTCGATGCTCATCATCGGCACGCCCCGTAAGGAGCGTTCGGCCATTGCGCATCCCGTAGTGAACCTGGTGCACGAGGAGCGCTACTGCCGCGCCGATGCCGCGACCATGGATGCGCAGGTGGCCGAGATGGATGCGATGTTTCGCCCGCACGCCCGCGAGGTGGGCGAGCGCGTGGTGGATATCTACACCCGCAAACACACCAGTCCTTTTATGGCCGAGATGAGCCGATCCATGGAGTGGTGGTTCAAAAACTGGCTCGGAAAATGACGAATGTGACAAGGGGACAGCCCCTTTGTCACATTCCATATCGCCGCGGTGGCCTAAAGACTGTATAAATCTTTATCTAGCTGGGAAAACAGTGCATTAAAACATGGGCCGATTACCTATAATCCCCTCGAACGTTAAAGTTGGGAGGAAACCGGCTTATGGAACAAAAGGCCAAGGAGGCAGCCTCGCACGCTGCGATTCCTGTGAGCATCTCGGCGATGCTCGTCACGCTGGGCGTGGTGTACGGCGATATCGGCACCAGCCCTATGTATGTAACCAAGGCGCTCGTTGCCGGCAACGGCGGCATCGGAAGCGTGACGGAGGAGTTCGTGCTCGGCGCGCTCTCCCTTGTCGTGTGGACGGTCACGCTGCTGACCACCATCAAGTATGTGCTCATCTCGCTGCGCGCCGATAACCATGGTGAGGGCGGCATCTTTGCCCTGTACAGCCTGGTCAAGCGCTGCGGCAAGTGGCTTATCATCCCCGCCATGCTGGGTGGCGCCGCGCTGCTCGCCGACGGCATCCTGACGCCGGCCGTTACCGTTACCACGGCCATCGAGGGCCTGCGCACCATCCCGGCGGTCCATGCCGTGCTGGGCGATGACCAGGGTCGCGTCGTCGCCATTACGCTCGCCATCATCATTGTGCTCTTCTTGGTGCAGCGCATCGGTACGGCCAAGATCGGTCACGCCTTTGGCCCCATCATGACGCTGTGGTTCCTGTTCTTGGGCGGTACGGGTCTGTTCTTTGTCTTACAGCACCCCGCCGTGCTGCTGTGCCTCAACCCGGTGCGCGGCATCGCCTTTTTGCTGAGCCCCAACAACCATGCGGGCATCATGATTCTGGGCAGCTGCTTCCTCGCCACCACCGGTGCCGAGGCGCTCTACTCCGACATGGGCCACGTCGGCCGCGGCAACATCTACGCTACCTGGCCGTTCGTTAAGTGCTGCCTGCTGCTTTCCTATATGGGCCAGGGCGCTTGGCTTATGAACAACGCTGCCAACCCCGAGCTCATGGGCATTGCCGACCTCAACCCGTTCTACCAGATGCTCGCCCCGGGCCTGCGTCCGTTTGCCGTCGGCCTTTCCACCGTCGCGGCCATCATTGCCTCGCAGGCGCTCATTACCGGCGCGTTTTCGCTGGTGTCCGAGGCCAGCCGTCTGGACCTCATGCCGCACATGCAGGTCTTCTACCCTGCCGAGACCAAAGGCCAGCTCTACATCCCCATGGTCAACAACGTCATGCTCGTGGGCTGCGTCATCGTGGTGCTGCTGTTCCAGAACTCGGCGCATATGGAAGCCGCCTACGGCCTTGCCATTACGCTGACTATGATGTGCACCACGCTGCTGCTCTTCTTCTACCTGCACGAGGAGCGCAAGCTCAAGGTTGCTCCGTGGATTTTCGCGGCCTTCTTCCTTTTGCTCGAGGGCTTCTTCTTCGTGAGCTCGCTCACCAAGTTCTTCCACGGCGGCTATTTCACCATCCTCATGGCCGCGCTCATCATGGGCATCATGGTGTGCTGGTACAACGGTACGGCTGTTGAGCAGCGCCAGTTCACGCTGCTGCCGCTGCGCAGCTACCTGCCGCAGCTCAAGCGCCTGCGCGACGACGACCGTTACGAGCGTCTGAGCGACAACATCGTGTACCTGACCAAGGACACCCATACCGACTATATCGACCGCGATATCGTCTATTCGATCTTGGACAAGCATCCCAAGCGCGCCCGCGCCTGGTGGTTTGTGAATGTCGAGACCATGGACGAGCCGCATACCTTTGCCTATTCGGTCGAGACGTTCGGCACCGACTACGTGTTCCGCGTGCATCTGTACCTGGGCTACAAGATCAACCAGCGCGTCAATGCCTACCTGCGTCAGGTCGTTCAGGACCTGGCTGCCACCGGCGAGCTACCGGCGCAGACGCATGACTACTCGGTCTACAAGGATCCGGGCAACATCGGTACGTTCAAGTTCGTCCTGATTCGTAAGCTTCTGGCGCCTGAAAGCGATGTGGAGCCGAGCGAGCGTACGGCCATCACGCTCAAGTACATCATCCGCCGCGCTGCCGGCACGCCCGCGCGTTGGTACGGCCTGGAGAACTCCAACGTGAGCTTTGAGTACGTGCCGCTGTTCACCAAGTTCAAGGCCGTGAACAAGATGCAGCGCCTGGCTCCCAACGAGCGCCCGTAGTCGCCAGCGGGCTACACGGAGTTGGTCATCGATGGATGAAATGAAAGCCGGGGAGGTAAACATGGATGCAAGGACACTTGATGTGCGCGAGGCGGGTATCGACGCCGCCGAGGACCAGTTCTTTACGAACCGAGCCAACATGGATATTGCCGATCGCGTGATCTCAGTTGTGGCGTTGGTATTTGCCGCGGCGTGCGTATATGCCCTGCTCGCGCACGTGCTGTTTGTCTAGCGACCGCAGGTTGTAAAGGCTTTACACTAGGAACCACCACGAGGGAAAACCACCACAAAGGTGCCTGTCCCCTTCGTGGTGGTTTTTGTTTTTGAGGGAGGGCGTGGCGTCGATGGATGTTCGCTCGGATGGCGATCTTGCCGACAGTTTTTGGTGGAGGCGCTCGACGCAGACGCGGCGCGGCCCTCTGTACGATACCTGCGTGGTGGCGGGGTTGCTCGCGGCCGCGACGGTTGTCGGCGCGGTGCTCGACCGCCCCGGTCTTGCCCCGAGCATCATGATTGTGTATGTGCTTGCGGTGCAGCTGTGCGCATTTTTTACCTGGAGCCGCCTGTACTGTCTGCTGAGCTCTGCCGCCGCCGTTTCGCTCTACAACTTTTTGTTTATCGAGCCGCGTTATTCCTTAACGCTTATCGACCACATCCATCCGGGCATGTTTTTCATCATGTTCGCGGTCTCGCTCGTGTCAAGCTCGATCGCTCTGGCCCTGCGCCGCGCCCTGGCGCAGGCCGCGGCAAGCGATCGCCGCACGCAGATGGTGCTCGAGACCAATCGCATGTTGCAGCGCTGCGCCGACGAGCAGCAGATTGTGCATGCCGTGGCCACGCAGCTGGCGCGTCTTTCGGGCTGTCCGGTCGTGTGGTACAGCGCCGACGCCGAGGGCGATGACCTGCTGCCGCGCGCGACGTATACGGCCGTGGGCGATGCCGCGTCGCTGCATCAGCTGGCACCCCAGATGCCGCCGCTGCTCTCGGCTTCGGTCTACGTGGGAACACCGCTCGACGCCACTGGAGCGCAG
>URRT01000043.1 GCA_900550355.1 uncultured Collinsella sp. | reverse complement strand
CCCCCAGCCACATCAGCGCCGTGATCAGGCAGCCGTACACCACCGAGATCGTCATGGCGTCCTTGAGCACTTGACGCGCGCGATCGCCCTTGCCCGCGCCGGCATTTTGCGCCGTGAGCGCGCTGACGGTGGCGCCCATGGAACTCGGCACAATGAACAAGAAGCTGATCATCTTCTCGACCAGGCCCACGGCGGCGGCGTCGACCAGGCCGCGATGGTTGGCGATGACGGTGATGAACATAAACGCCACCTGGATGCAGCCGTCCTGTACGGCCACGGGCACTCCGATCTTAAGAATGCTGCCGAGCACCTCGGGCTGAGGGCGCAGGTCGCTACGCTTAACGTGGATGTTCGTGCGGCGGCTCTTGAGCCACACGAGTGCGAGGGCAACGCTTGCTGTCTGGGCGGTTACCGTGCCGAGCGCCGCGCCCACGGGTCCGAGCCCCATGTGGCCGATAAACAGAAAGTCGAGCGCGATGTTGATAATGCACGCCACGCCGATCACGTACATAGGCGAGCGCGAATCGCCCAGGCCGCGAAAGATGGCCGAGAGAATGTTGTACGCGGCGATAAAGGGAATGCCGACAAAGCAGATATGCAGGTAGGCGGCGGTGCCATCGACCGCCTCGGGCGGCGTGCCAATGAGCGCCACGATTTGCGGGCATAGTGCAAACAAGATGACGGCCAGTACCACCGAGACGCCCATAAAGAGCGTGATGGTGTTACCGATGGCGGTCTCGGCGCGGTCGAAGCGGCGTGAGCCCACGGCGTGGCCGACGATGACCGTCGTTCCCATGGCCAAGCCCACGAGCGTCACGGTAATGATATAGAGCGTCTGCGCGCCATTGCCCACGGCGGTGATGCCGGCGGCGCCGCTAAACTGCCCCATCATGTACAGGTCGGCCATGCCGTAGAGCATCTGCAAAAAGTACGAGAGCATATAGGGCAGGGCAAAGACCGCGATGGTCTTAAGGACATTGCCGCGTGTGAGGTCGTGTTCCATGGGCGGGGCTTTCTGGCTGTGTTTGTTTACGTACCAGTGTAGTGAAAACCCTATAACGATTGTAGAGTCAAGGTTTGTGTTGGCAGTGGGGCGAAAAAAGTCACGCTCCGAGCGCGATGCTTTGGCCTTCTGTGCCCCTCACCTCGCCTCAAACCATCACAACATTCGCCGTTTTTTGCCAAAATCGGGAAAAGCATCGAATGTTGTGATGGTTTTTCTGCCACTCGAACGGGTGGAATCGCTTTCTTGCGCACGAAGGTGTGCGGACCCGTGGGCAGGGGAATAAGGTTGGTTATCCGACTTCATTGGAGGGCTCATGGACCTGCCGATCGTCCTGTCCCATAAGACTGCCTGGCTGTACCACAACGTGGCGCGCCCGTCCGAGCCGCTCTCGCGAGCAAGCAGTCTATACGATGAGGACTCGCTTGCTAACGAGGCGGAACCGGCCGCGAGCCTGACCAAATTGGGACTCGATGCCAAGGGGCTGAGGGCTTCAACGGCAGTTGGGATCGTTGTCGACTATCTGGTTTCTCTTGGTATTCCACGAGAAGAGCTCGATCATATCGACACGCTCGTCAACTTCGATTTTGAGCGCTCGACGCCGGCTGGATTTAGGTGCCACGTGTTTGGAGCGCCGGTACCTCCAGGCCATCTTATCGAGGTGGCAGAGGGCCTTCTAGTGGTTGATGAACTCATGTGCTTTGTCCAAGCGGGTTCGTGGATGAGCGAGCCCGAGCAGCTGGAATATGGCTACGAAATCTGCGCCCGTTACCATTTGAATCATCTGTCGACAGGCGATTATATCGAGATGGGGCAGAGGTATACCGTTGCCGACTTGATTGCCTATTGCAGTGAGAATCGATCTCGTCAGGGGGCTGTACGCGCGGCCGCCGTGCTCAAGCGCGTGCACGATGGCGCGCGGTCGCCCATGGAGACGGCCACCGCAATCATGGTCGTAGCAAAACGTTCCCAGGGAGGGCTGGGATACGCCAAGATCGAGCTCAACCATCGGGTCGATGTTCCCAGCGAGTTCAAGTATCTCGCAAAGGCCGGGTATTTCGAGATCGACGTATATGCGCCTGCGAGCGGTACGGGGATTGAATACAACGGCTCGGACCATCTTGATAAACAGCGCAGCGCGTCGGATGCGGAGCGTATGACCGTGCTGAGCGCGCTAGGCTTTAAGATGATCGTCCTCACCGGGACTCAGTTTGCCCACCAGCTGCAATTGCATCGGGCGATGAACGCCATCGCGCTCGCTATGGGCCTCAAGTGCGACCGGAGCGAAGCGTTCCAGAAACGTCAGAACGACCTGCGAGAATTCGTGATTCGGCACTGGGACGGCGGCCTTTAGGGACGCTTTGGTCCTTCTGCGGGGTGCCATGGGCAGGCAAACCATCACAACATTCGACGTTTTTTGCCAAAAACGGGAAAAGCATCGAATGTTGTGATGGTCTGTGCTGAGGATGGGCTTGGAAAGTCCGTTTTGCTCAAAGCGACCTGTCCTGTCGTACGGGTGTCGGCATGATTCTCTCGTGGGGTATTATGTTTTCCGAAGAATAAAACGCCGCGTGAGGGGAGGGCTGCGTGGACGGGCACGTGCAACATGACGGCTTTGGCCGCGATATCAACTACCTGCGCATTGCCGTTACCGACAAGTGCAATTTCCGCTGCATTTACTGCATGCCGGCCGATGGCGTGGCACCCCGTGCACACGACGAGCTGCTCAGCGCCGAGGAAATCGCCCGCTTTGTGCGCCTGGTGGCGGGGGAGGGCATTCGCCGCGTGCGCCTGACGGGCGGCGAACCGCTGGTCAGCCGCCGTATCATCCCGCTTATTCGCGACATCCGCGCGATTCCGCAGATCGAGGACATCTCGCTCACCACCAACGGCGCCCTGCTGCCCAAGCTGGCGCCGCAGCTCAAAGATGCCGGGCTTAACCGCGTCAATATCTCGCTCGATACGCTCGACCCTACGCTCTTTGGAAAGATCACGCGCCTGGGTCGACTCGAGCAGACCATGGCTGGCATCGACGCAGCGCTGGCCTGGGGCTTTGAGCCGGTTAAGGTCAACTGTGTGGTCGTACGCCGGCTCAACCAGGATGTAGCAGCCCTCGCACGGCTGACCGTCGACCGCCCCATCCACCTGCGCTTTATCGAATACATGCCCATTGGCGACGAGCGCACGAGCTCGCATTGCGCTGTGGACCCGCATGCGCCCGCGCTCAATCCCGAGCTGTGGGACGCGAGCGACACCGTGCCGAGTGACGAGCTGCGGGCGCGCATCAATGCCGGGGCCGCTGCGGTGGGTCTAGGCGAGCTCGAGCCGCTCGGCATCAACGACGCTCCTGCCGGCGCGGGTCCTGCGCGCTATTGGCACTTTCCGGGCGCGGCGGGAACGGTCGGCTTCATTAGCGCCATGTCCAATCATTTTTGCGCGAATTGCAACCGTCTGCGCCTGACGGCCGATGGCAACGTGCGTCCGTGCCTGTTTAGCGATGCCGAGTATTCGGTGCGTGAGGCGCTGCGCCGTGGTGATGATATGCAGGTACTTTCGATTTGGCGCGATGCCGTGGCCCACAAACCGCAGGAACACGCGATAATTGAGGGCACGCAACGATTTATGTCCCAAATCGGAGGATGATCATATGGCCAAGAGCAGGTACGCCGATGCCACCAAGGCCGCTCGTAGGGCCGCGATGTCTGCCCATAAAGTCACGGCTGCGGCCAGCGATGCCGCCGCGTCCGCGCAGCCGACTGCCAGCGCTGTCGCCGAGCCCGCCCGCGACGCCCGTCGCGACGAGCTGACGCACGTGGACGCCAAGGGCGAGGTGCGCATGGTCGACGTGTCCGACAAGGCCGAGACCCATCGCATCGCCATCGCCGAGGGCACCATCCTCATGCATCCCGAGACGCAGGCCATGGTGCTGCAGGACCGTGCCAAGAAGGGCGACGTGCTTGCCTGCGCGCGCGTGGCGGGCATTATGGCCATCAAACGCACGAGCGACATCATCCCCATGTGCCATCCGCTGCTCATTACCAAGAGCAAGTGCGACATTGCGCCCATCGCTGCGGCGGGGACGCCGGCCGAGGACGTGCCCGAGGGCTGGGCGCCGGCGCGCGCGGACGGGCAGGTTGGCTTTCACGTACTGGTTACGGCCGGCGTGACGGGCAAGACGGGTATTGAGATGGAGGCTCTGACCGGCGCGAGTGCCGCGTGCCTAACGATCTACGACATGTGCAAGGCGGTCGATCGCGGCATGGAAATCGTCGATGTGCGCCTGCTGCACAAGGAAGGCGGCCGCTCGGGCATATGGGATCGCGCCGAGCGTCAGGCTGCTGCTGTTGAGGCCGTGGGAGCCACGGGCAACGCACCCGCGAGCGCACCCGTCGCCGTCGCGCCCGCAGCTCCGACACCGGCCGTCCCCGCGATCGCGTTTATCGGCTACCAAAACTCGGGCAAGACCACGCTCGTCGAGAAGGTCATTGCCGAGCTCACCCGCCGCGGCCTGCGCGTGGGTTCGCTCAAGCATCACGGGCACCACGGCTTTGATATTGATGTGCCCGCTAAGGACACCTGGCGCCATCACCAGGCCGGATCCAAGCACGTGGGCCTTATCTGCGCCACGCGCTGGGCGGAGTACGCCGATACGCGCGAGGAGGACGAGATGCCCGCTCGCGAGCTGCTGTCGCGTTACAACGATGTCGACGTGGTGATCATCGAGGGCTACAAGACCGAGGGCTTCGACAATATCGTGGTCGCGCGCTCCGGTGTCGACCGTCTGCGCGGCAAGAGCTCGCTCGACCTGGTCGACGGTCACACGCTGGCCCTTGCCTGCAACGAGGCCCTGGCGCGTCAGGCCTTCGACGCCGGCTTTGCGACCCGAGCCATCAACATCAACGATGCCCGAGCCATCTGTGACCTCATCCAAGACCACCTTCAGGCTTGACGCTGCGCCGGCCCCAAGCACCCCATCTCGCCCCTCAAGCCGTCGCTCGCGTACCAAAGTACGCGTCGCTCCTCTTTCGGGGCGACCTGGGGCACTTGGAACCGGCTCGCTGCGCTGCCATAACATGCCAAAAAGGGACAGGTTTATTTTGGCAGGTTTTATCTGGGCAAATGTCACTTCCACCACAAAGGGGCGAGGAACCTTTGCGGTGGTTTTTGCTTTGGTAGATGTGTGGGACATGCCTTACAATCTACCAAGTAGTTCATGACGGGCGAAAAACGGAGAGAAGGGGCTTGATGCGTCCTTAATGTTTCATGCGGATAGATTGATTTGACAGACGGTGGCGAATGCCCGCCGTCCGCATTCGTATGAAACAAGGAGTCTCCATGCTCGCCCCTCTTTCCTCAAAGCCTCAATCATCGCTGTCCGTGCAGGCCAAGCGCCTGGTGGCGATGCGCTTTCTCATCTACACCGGTTTTCAGACCAGCTACTTTATCGGCGTCATCGGAACGCTCACCTATGCAGACGATGCCTCGGTCATGGCGACATCGCTGGCCGTCCTTTTTATGAACGTATTCGTGATCTTGGGATCCTTTGCGGGTGGCGCTGCGCTCGACGCCTGGGGCCCGCGCTGTCATTTCTTGCTGAGCATCGTGGGCACGCTGGCAACCGGCGCGGCGATCCTCGTTTTTGGCAGCGCGACCGGCATCGTCCTGCTCGGCGCAGTGCTCCTGGGCTTCGTGATGGGGTTCGCCCAGCCCATCGCCACATCCTATCCAGCCTACCTCACCGACGATCCTGTCGAGCTCAAAGACATCAACTCCGCCATCGCCATGTTTTCAAACGTGAGTATCATCGTTGGCCCCACGCTGGGCGGCTTTGTCGCGGCGGCTGCGTCGTCGCGCGCGGTGTTCGTGCTCATGATGCTCTTTACCGCATTGGCGCTCATTGCCGGTTGGGGCTTTAGGCAAAGCGCAGGTCAGGCTGCCACACACGAAGGCAAACCCGCGATCGGCGACATCACATCGGATAAGGCCAGCCAAAGCCCCGACCCCAACACATCTTCCCGCGCTACCTTCGCGACCAGCATCAAGACGGTCTTTACCAACAGCGTCCTCGCCCTGCTGTTCTGCATTATTTTCCTTTCGAACTTTGGCTATGGAGCTTTCGATCCACTGGAGTCGTTCTTCTACCGCGATGTTCTGCATGTCGGTGTCGAATGGATGGGCTGGCTCTCGTCGGCCAGCGGTGTGGGCGCGGTGCTGGGCGCCGTCCTCGTGCTCCGCTTGCCGCCGCACCTGGTCAGCCTCAAAACGCTGCTCATTGCACTCATATCCGTGGGCCTAGGAAGTTTGCTCTATGTGGGAACACCGTACGTGGGTGTAGCCCTCGTCGGCCAGATTGTACTGGGCATAGCTTGGGGCATCGTCAACCCGCTCCACAACACGATCGTGCAAACGACGGCCCCGCTCGAGCAGCTCGGTCGCGTGAACTCGGTCATGGGCTTTGGCAACATGTTTGCCGGCGTAGCCCCGCTGGCGATTGCCCCCTGGCTAGCGGCGACGTTTGGTGTGCAGCAGACGCTCATCGGGGCGGGTATGGTCGTGACGGCGGTTCCCGCGGCGTTGCTGCTATTTGGTCGTTGGCACTTGGATCGTGCCGCAAAGCAGTAAAAACCATCGCAACATTCGATGAAAATCGCGATTTTGTCGAAAAACGTCGAATGTTGTGATGGTTTGCGCCCCGGGTCAGGCCATCCTGCGGGTCCGGCCACCACAAAGGGGCCAGGCTCCTTTGTGGTGGTTTTTGCTTTGACGGGCCGCGCCTGTGCCTTGGTATACCATGTACGCCGTTCACGAATACACCCCACACCGCCGCACAACCCAGAAAGGCCCCCATGGACACCACCTTCAGCCACATCAAAGCCGTGTTCTGCGATATCGACGGCACGCTGCTCACGAGCCAGCACACGGTGTCCCCGCGCACCGTGGCGGCGATCCACGCCCTGCGCGAGCGCGGCGTGCTCTTTGGCCTGTGCACTGGGCGCGATGCCCACGCGACCGAGGCCATGTACGAGCTCTGGGGCATCGAAGGCCTGGTGGACGTGATGGTGGGCTGCGGCGGCGCTGAGGTCATCGACCGCGCGCACGATATCAACGAGCTGAGCTATCCGCTGCCGGGCGAGACCATCGCGCGAATCTGCAGGCATATGGCGGACCTTCCGGCAACGCCCGTCTGCCCCCGAGACGGCGTGTTCTACGTGCCCGAGAGCAACGCGTGCGTCGAGCACCTGTCGCGCGTCGACGGCGTGCCCTACCAGGTGGTCGATTTTGCCGAGTTTTTGCGCGAGCCGCAGCCCAAGGTGATGTTTACCATGGCGCCCGAGGTGATGCCGCAGGTGATTGAGCGGGCGTCGACGTTTGCCGATGACACTGTTAAGGCGGCGGCTCTGCAAACCACGCAGCGGCTCTACGAGTTCATGGATCCGCGCGTGTCCAAGACGCGCGGCCTTGTGCGCGTGGCGGAGCTCAACGACATGGAGCTCCAGGACATCTGCGTGTTTGGCGATGCGGACAACGACACCTGCATGGTGGCTGACGCCGGCGTGGGCGTGGCCATGGCAAATGGCAGCGATGCCACCCGTGCCGCCGCCGATTTTGTAACCGCGAGCAACGACAAAGACGGCATCGCGATCTTTATCGAGGAACATCTGCTATAGCGCCGGGGGGAGAACCACCGCAAAGGGGGCAGGCTCCTTTGCGGTGGCCTCTGGCGATTTGGGTGAATTGATACCTAAAATCTGCGCGAAAATTCAAATAACGCTGTCTGAACATCATGCTTCTAACCACCGATGAGTTAAAGATGTTCCCATCAATTTGGTAGTCTATTCCTCCCGGTTAATGATTTACCGTTCACAGGGCGCATGCTCTTGAGCAAAATGTTGTGCAAATAAATAAAATGCTATTAAAAAATGATAACTAGCTTAATTACCAGTAGAAATAGATATTTCATAGCGAATAAACGAAGGTAAATCTGAGCAAATGTCAAGAGAATTGAGAATTCGCTACAAAACTATCGGTTTTCTTGCTCAGATGTTCAAACAATCGTTACAATATGCATTACTAAGCGTGCGCAATTACAGATTGCGCAGATACGTTTGATAGTGAAAGAGCAAGATCGCGGTCTCTTGGGGAGGAGACATCGATGAAAGCGAATTCAGAAAAAACTAAGCAGAGCAATAAAGCGACGCGCCGTGTACTGGCAGGCGTTTTGTGCGGAGCCTCGGTTTTGAGCCTGGTACTGTCGCTCGTCATGCCTCCGATCTCGCAGGCCATTGCCAACGACACCCAGACAGTTTCTACCGAGGAAGCTGTAACGGGGAGTTCCTCAAGTGAGTCCGCTGCTGTAGATAACACCAGCGAGGATGCCGAAAACCAGAATAGCGCCGCCACCTCTGCGAACGCGGCTACTACTGTGAACAAGGGCATCTACAAGCCCACGTCTATCGGTATCGGTACGAATATCGATATCTCCACCCCCGATCCCGGCGTGGCCACCTACGTCGGCCGCGACATGTACATCGGTGGTAAGCCGAACAAAACTAGCACTCTTGATGCGAATAACGCCCCCACCGGCTCATATGCCGCTGAGGCGGAGGGCCTTACCGTGGTCCACGGCAAACTGGCCATGAATCCTATCAAGGAGAGTTGGGGCGGCCAGGGCTTCCGTTTCGGCACCGTTGGTTTTGGATCGCAGTTTCGTCCCAGGGGGGGAAGCACGGTGCTTGCGGTCGCCGGCATAAACAGCTTGATTGAGAACATGAATACCGGTCAGGGAACGACCTCAGATGCTGCGACGGTTGGTGCTTGGACCAAGGGTGCTTGGGTCGGCAAGGCGACAAAGACTGACTCCCGCCCTGGCTATGACTATACCGCGCAGATCGCCGGTCCCATTACCTATTCCTATTGGGATTCGAATGCTAACAACGGGCGCCAGTCTGTCGTGAAAAATCAAGGTAATTGGTTCGAGGGCTCGGATGCTCTGAAGAGCGACCTGTTCAATCAAAATGTTGATTTGACTAATGTTAACGGTAACGATTATTCGAGCTACAACGGTGCAGATGGATACCTCTCGAAGCTATCGAAACAGCTCGCCTCGTTTGCAAATACCGGCACAGTTACGGATGGTTCCGCAATTAGCGACAACAGCTACGCAATCAACAAGTACGATAACAAGGGAACAAGCTATACACTCACTTTCGATGGTAGTGAGAAGTCTGTTTCCGGTGCGCTTGATACCAGAATCCCGAACTATAAGATTTGCAACACCGAGCGACTTATCACCTTTACCGGCGATGGAACTTCTATGCAACAGGTCTTCACCATTGCCGGTTCCGAGCTCTCCAACTTGAAGGATGGCGTCTACTACCGCGGCGTCGACTTTAAGTTCACCAATGTCCCCGAAGGCGCATCCATTGTCGTGAACGTTACAGGTGCTGGTCCTGTCGAGTTCCACAATGGCTGGCGCTTCTGGTGGGGCGATACAGAAATATCTCGCGGTTATGAGAGTAACGCCGATAAAGACCTTCGCGCGAAATACTCGCTGGCCTCCCAGTCCATCATGTGGAATTTTGTCGATACCACGAGCCTCACCATCCGTGGTGGCATTGCGGGCGAGGGTAGAAGCGACTGGGGCAATGGCAACGGGGAGCGTAAGTTGGCCCGTCCGGGGCAATGGCGGCGGGGACGGCAAGTGGACCGACGATGACCCCGCCGCTGCTATGCTCGGATCGATTCTCGTTCCCAACGGAAGCTTCGACGACCATGTGACCACCAACGGTCGTGTGTACGTGGGCGAAGATTTCATGATGAACAACCCTAAGATCGCGTACAACTTCACAAATCTCGAGGGTAACTCGGCTTCCGTCATTGATATGGATCAGGAGCGTCACAACTTCCCGTGGTCTGGGTCGTATACACCGGACGGCTCTGCCATTGCGTGGAGCAAGGTCGACGCTGCGGACGGCATGACGCCGCTTTCTGGTTCCTCGTGGACGATATACGGCACTGTCGATGATGCCAAGAATGAAACGAATCCCATCGTTACGGTAACGGATGGCGGTGCCAATGATTACTCTTCGGATGATGGCGAGCTTCAGTTCAACTATTTGAATCAGAAGGCCAAAATTGGCGATCCCAACGATAAAGACTACTTCACGTACTACATTCGCGAGGTCAAGGCGCCGGAGGGCTACCAGAAGTCAGACACCATCTACTACGCCACTATGAACAATACTGGCGAGAAGCCGAACTATGTTCAGGGTTATGTGGATGAGAACGGGAACAACGTTTCGTTCGAGAATAACCCCAAAGGTGCCATTCCCAACACCAAGATTATTACCGGTACGGTGTCTTGGACTAAGGTTGAGGAAGGAGACAAGGGATACACTCCTTTGGCTGGTTCCGAGTGGAAGCTTGCGAAACTGGGTGCCGATGGTACGACCGAGGCGCAGCCTTGGACCGTGAGCGATCAGTCGGCTTCGAGCGAAACCACTTGGGCCGATACCGACGACACGAATGGCAAGTTCACATTGGCCGGTCTGCTGCCGGGCACGTACACGCTCACGGAGACCCAGGCTCCGTTTGGCTACGAACTGAACAAGAACACCTACAAGTTCACGGTGGACAGCACAAACGGCTCCATTACGTGGAAAGAGAACGAGCGGCCGAGCATCGTTAGTGGCACTACGTACATCTCCGACAAGTGCAGCGCTACGTCCGTGAAGATCCCGGTGACCAAATCCGTTCGCAATACGGACTGGCCGAAGGACGACGAAGGCAGCTATGTGCCGTTCGAGTTCAGCATTGTGGCTACGGGTGACTATGCAGCCAAAGCCCCCATGCCCGAAGCGCCCAAGATTTCTGTTGCCCCAAAGGCAGGGGAGACCGATGCCGCCAATCTCAACAACATCACGGCGACCTTTGGCGCCATGACGTTCAACAAGTCGCACCTGTCCACTGAAGCAGGCACCAATAAAGATTACGCCAAGACCTACACCTACATGGTGAAGGAGGTCGCGCCTGCCACCGGTGCCATCGATAAGCTCCGCTACTCCAAGGCCGAGTACCAGGTTGCCGTCACGGTGAAGGCCGTCATGAATGAGACCACTGGCAAGTACACCGGTCTTACCACCTCTACCACCGTTACGCAGATGAAGGACGACATGGGCAACACCCTTGGCAAGAACGGGCAGGGCGTCGCGGTTCAAACCTCCGCCGGTGCGGACCCAACCATCATTCCCGTCTCCACCTTCACCAACACCTACTCCACCACTCTGCCTCTTTCTGGTATGTCGGGCGTCACTCTGACGTACCTTGCCGGCGCGGCGGTGCTTTGCGCTGCTGCAGCCTGGATGCACATTCGTCGCAAGGCGAATGCGAAGGGAGGCGAGCGTCGTGAATAAGAAAGTTTGCTCCTTCCCGATCTTGTTTGCGCTGCTTGCCCTCCTGATCGGCACCTGCGCGGTTGTGTTCCCCGCTTCCGCGCAGGCCGCGCCGACCTCGACCGGTTCTATTACGGTGAGCGGCACCGTGGCGCGCAGCTACGACGCCTACCAGATCTTTAGCGCCAACGTCGTCGACGGCGACAGCGACGCCAAGATCGCCACTGACCTCGCCTGGGCAAGCGACGCCGTGCGCGACGCCGTCCTGCCCGTGCTGCACAGCGCCGGCATGCCCAATTCCCAGACCACCGCGCAGGAAGCTGCCGAGTGGCTCAACGCCGATTCCCACCTTACGGGCGCGCTGAGCGCACAGCTCGCTCGTTCCCTCCAGACCTCTGGTGCCGTGTCCGTGGCCCTTAACGCGGGCACAACGGCCGAGCTGCCCTGCGGCTACTGGCTCCTACTCGCCCGCGGCGACGAGGGGTCGATCATGGCCCTGGTCGGCGGCAGCGCCGTCACCGTCAAGCCCAAGGCGGCGACCCCCAAGGTGTCCAAGCATGTGCTGGAGGACGGCACCGCCGCATGGCAGAAGGCCGCCGACGCCACGGCCGCCGACGACCTGTACTGGCGCCTCTCCGCCACAGTCCCGGCCGGGCTCACCGCCTACGACACCTATACGGTGCAGTTCGTCGACACCATGAGCGCGGGGCTCGACCCCTCCAAGGTCGCCGCGAGCATGCATGTGTACGCGGCGGCGGGCGCGGACGGCGGCTTCGACGCCGTCCAGACCGGCAGGGACGGCCTCGCCGGCACCGAGCCCGCGAAGGGCTGGACCGACATCACGGCCCAGTGCGGGGTCTCGGGCGACGGTAAGACCTTCACCGTGCGCACCGGCGACCTGATCGCCGCGCTCGGCGGGGCCGACGCCTTCACCGCGGGCGCCCGCGTGGTCGCCGTGTACAACGCACCGCTCAGCAGCGCATGCAGCCACGGCATCGCGAAGGGCAACCCCAACGAGGTCTACCTGCGCTACCCGCGCTCTCCCTTTGCCGACCAGTCCGGCGACGCCGGCTTCACCCGCACGCCGAGCGACGATGCGTGCGCCTACACCTGGGATCTCGCGCTCACCAAGCGCGGCAGCGACGGCGACAAGCCGCTTGCCGGGGCAGTCCTGAGCATCGCCGACGACCGCGGCCGCACGCTGGCGGCCGACGGCACGTGGGATGCAGAGGGCAAGGCCACCGTCACCACGGGCGAGGACGGCCGCGTAACCGTCTCGGGCGTGGACTCGGGCAAGCTGGAGGTCTGCGAGCTCAAGGCGCCCAAGGGCTACAGCGCCTTCGAGGGCACGCGCTCCGTGACGGTCAAGGCCGAGGGCCTGGACGTCGACCAGGTGGCCGCCGCCAAGATCCTCACCAAGTACGCCGAGGACAGCAAG
>URRT01000042.1 GCA_900550355.1 uncultured Collinsella sp. | reverse complement strand
GCGCGTCGAGCGCGTCCATCTGCTCCTGGATGGCGCCGTACAGGCACGGGTCGCCCGTGTGCAGGCGCACCACTTCCTCGCCCCGCGCATCTGCCGCGCACATCACGTCGAGCACTTCCTCCAAGGTCATGTGCGCGCTGTCGTAGACGATGCAGGATTCCTTGCACTCAGCGAGCAGCTCGGGGTTCACAAGGCTTCCCGCCCAAACGACCACGTCGGCTGCGCGCAGAAGGCGCGCCCCGCGCAGCGTGATAAGGTCGGCGGCGCCCGAGCCTGCGCCAACGATATGAATCATCCGAGCCTTCCCTTCCCGTTTCTCATCGCAACCGTTTACGCCGCCATTCGCGCAGCGGGCAAAACACGGCGCCTGCGGCGGCAATCGGCGCAAATACACAGGCAGGAGGCGCAATGCCGCCCGCCCTGGCTTTGACACGTTCACAAGTGCCCACTATCATAGTAAAAGTTTCGGCAACGAGCATATGACAATCGGATAAAAGGAAATGACCGGCGCGGCGCCTGCACAGCCCGTGCTGGCTTGCGGAGGGAACCAGGTGGGAATCCTGGGCAAGGGACATTACTGTATAGGACGCGCGGGCGAACCGCCTCGCGCCCCAAGCCAGACTGCTTCGCCTTTTCCTCACGGCATCGCCGTGGCGTTAGCTCCTTGTGAACCCCGAGGGGTGCGCTTTTCTTTCGCTTGTGCCGACAAGCAACTGTCGCCGGGGGACCGGCAAACCGAGGAAAGGAAAAACCATGTCCGACCAGATGTCACGCCGCGGCTTCATGGGCGCCGCAGCAACCGGAGCCGTCGCGCTCGCCGGATTCGCGCTCGCGGGCTGCTCCAACACCTCCGCGAGTTCCGAGAAATCGAGTGAAAAGGAGAAGGCCGTGAAGCCGGTCATCCTCGTCACGAGCTTCGGCACGAGCTACAACGACTCGCGCCACATCACCATCGGCGCCATCGAAGACGCTATCCGCGAGAAGTACTGGCAGGACTACGACATCCGCCGCGCCTTCACCGCGCAGATCATCATCGACAAGCTGAAGAAGCGCGACGGCATCACGATTGACAACATGACCGAGGCGCTCGACCGCTGTGTGGAAGACGGCGTGAAGGAAATCGTCGTGCAGCCGACGCATCTCATGGCTGGCCTGGAATACGCCGACGTGAAAGACGAGCTCGACAAGTACGCCGACAAGTTCGACAAGATCTCGCTCGGCGACCCGCTGCTCACCTCCGACGACGACTACAAGAAGGTGGCCGCAGCCATTAAGGAGAACATGGCGTCCTTCGACGACGGCAAGACGGCGCTGTGCCTCATGGGCCACGGCACCGAAGCCGATTCCAACGCCGACTATGCCAAGATGCAGGAAGTGTTCAAGAACGAGGGCTTGACGCAGTTCTTCGTCGGCACTGTCGAGGCTGAACCGACCTGCGAGGATGTTATCGCCGCCGCGAGCGCCGCAGGGTACAAGAAGGCCGTGCTCGCGCCGTTCATGGTGGTCGCGGGCGACCACGCGAACAACGACATGGCAGACGAGACCGACCCCGACAGCTGGGCTGCGAAGTTCGTGGCCGCCGGCTTCGAAGTGACGTGCCTGCTCCAGGGTCTGGGACAGAACGCCGCGGTCGATGACATCTACGTCTCGCACGTGGACGACGCCATCGCCAAGCTGTAAACTCGCCGCGCACGGGGGCGCCGGTCGCGTCCCCGTGCAACGGGCATGCGCCTTCCCCGACTGACGGCGCATGCCCGTTGCATTCGCATCCCCACCGCACGGCGCGGGCGGTCGAAGCGATTGAAAGGAACCACTCCATGTTGAAGAAAACCCTCGCCTTCGCCTTGTCGGCGGCGCTTTTCGCGTTCTCGCTCGCCGGCTGCGGCGGAAATTCAATCGACAGCGCAAAGGCAAGCGATGCCGATTCCCAGGAAAAGACCGAACAGGCGGCCGATGCGCCCGAGGGCGCAAGCGCTGCCCCCATCACCGCCGACAAGGTGGCCGACGGCACCTATCCGATCACCGTAGATTCCAGCTCGAACATGTTCAGGATTGTGGACGCCCAGCTCATCGTGGAAAACGGCTCCATGCACTGCGTGATGACACTTTCCGGCACGGGCTACGGCAAGCTCTTCATGGGCACGGGCGACGAGGCTGCCGCCGCGAGCGAGGCCGACTTCATCCCCTATGTGGAAAACGCGGAAGGCAAGTACACCTACGACGTACCCGTTGAAGCGCTCGACGAGGACACCGCCTGCGCCGCGTGGAGCATTAGAAAAGGGCAGTGGTACGACCGCACGCTCGTGTTCGAATCCGCCGGCGTCGATCTGCGCGCCGACGCGCTGAAGTAACGCCATGCGGTCGATTCTTCCCAAGAAGGAAAGCAGGAAGCGCCGCAGCATCGCGGCGCGCGCGATCACCTGCGTTCTCGTCGCCCTGCTCGCGCTTCCCTTCGCGGGGTGCAGTGCGAGCCCGAACGCGACCGGTGGCACGGCGGGCTCTCAGGAATACACTGTGAGCGTCTCGCTTTCCGGCGGGTCAGGGCGCGCAAGCATCGCCTCACCCACCACAATTGTGAAGGATGGCGACACCTACACCGCGACCATCACCTGGTCGAGTTCGAACTACGACAAAATGACCGTCGAAGGCGTGGACTACGCGCCTGTAAACGACGGCGGCAACTCCACATTCGAGATACCCGTCACGCTCGACGAGGACATCGCCGTGTCGGCCGAGACCGTCGCCATGTCGACGCCGCACACCATCGACTACACGCTCTACTTCGACTCATCCACCATGAAGGAGAAATCGGGCGACGATGCAAGCGGCGGTTCCCCTGCGGTAACGGCTTCAAGCGCCGCGGCCGACTTCCACAACGCCGATTTGGGCTGCGGCTGGGAGCCGACGGGGGCGCTTCAGCTTGAATACGCCAAGCACTTCACTGTCGACGAGTACGAAGGCGGCCTGCGGCTTATCTGCGTTTCGAACGGGGAGCGCTTCCTCGTGGTGCCGCAAGATGCGAAGGTACCTGATGGGTTGAGCTCCGACATCGCGGTCATAAGGCGCCCCGCCGACAAGGTGTACCTCGTGTCGTCGGCAACGATGTGCCTGGTCGACGCGCTCGATGCGAACGACAATATCTTAATGTCGGGCACGAAGGCCGACGATTGCTCGGTCGCGCGCTTCAAAAGCGCGCTCGAAAGTGGGGCGATCGCCTACGGCGGCAAGTACAGCGCGCCCGACTACGAGCGAATATCGGCCTCGGGCTGCACGCTCGCCATCGAGAACACCATGATCAACCACACGCCCGATGTGAAGGAAAAGCTGCAGAAGCTCGGGCTCGTCGTGCTCACCGAACAGTCGTCGAGCGAGCCCGAAGCACTCGGGCGCGTCGAGTGGATTAAGCTTTTCGGCGTCCTGTTCGACAAGGAAGACGAGGCCGCGCACCTGTTCAACGAGCAGAAGGCCCGCGTCGAGCAAACGTCGGGGCTCGCGTCGTCAGGTAAAACCGTGGCGTATTTCTACATTAACTCGAACGGGGCCGCCGTCACGAGGCGGGCGGGCGACTACGTGGCGCAGATGATCGAGCTTGCAGGCGGCAGCTACGCGCTCGATGACGCGCAGACGGCGTCGACGTCAGGTTCGTCAGTAACGCTCGAAATGGAGCGCTTCTACGCGACGGCGAAGGATGCCGACATCATCGTCTACAACGGCACCATCGACGAATCGGTTGCCACCTTGAACGACTTCGTAGGCAAAAACGCGCTATTGTCGCAGTTCAAAGCCGTGAAGAACGGCAACGTCTGGGTCACAAGCGCCGACATGTACCAGCAGATGACTTCTACCGCCGACATTATCGACGAGCTGCACGGGGCGTTCACCGGCGATGACGCGAGCGACTTCCATTATCTGAGGAAGCTCGGCTAGCACCATGAAAAGCCGACTTTCCATGACATACGACGAATCGGGGCGCGCCGCGCGGTGTCGCGTCGTGACGGCGCTGCTCGCTGTTGCCCTCATCGTGCTCGTCGGGGCCAACCTGTGCATCGGGAGCGTGCTCGTGCCAGCAGACCACATCCCCGGCATCCTTTCGGGCGGCGCGGCCAATTCCATGGAAAGCCAGGTCATCTGGGAGATTCGCCTGCCGCGCGTGCTTTCAGCCGTGCTTCTCGGCGGGGCACTTTCGCTTTCCGGGTTCCTACTGCAGACGTTTTTCAACAACCCCATCGCCGACCCGTTCATCTTGGGCGTCTCCTCGGGCGCAAAGTTCGTCGTCGCGCTTACGATGATCGCACTTCTGGACGCGAACCAGGCCATGTCCTCGCCGGCCATGGTGGCCGCAGCGTTTCTGGGCTCGCTTATCACCATCGGCTTCGTGCTCCTCATCGCACGGCGCATAAGTTCCATGGCCATGCTCATCGTGGCGGGCGTCATGGTGGGATACATCTGCTCGGCGGCGACGAACTTCCTCATCGCCTTCGCCGACGACCAGTCCATCGTGAACCTGCACAACTGGTCTTTGGGTAGCTTCTCGGGTTCGAGCTGGAACGACATCGCGGTCATCGCGGTCGTGGTGATCACCGTGAGCGCATGCGTATTCGCGATATCGAAGCCCCTTTCCGCCTTCCAGCTGGGAGAAGCCTACGCGAAAAGCGTCGGCGTGAACGTCGCACGCTTCCGCGTGGTGCTCGTCCTTCTAGCGAGCATGCTCTCTGCCTGCGTGACCGCGTTCGCTGGTCCGGTGTCGTTCGTAGGCATCGCGGTTCCGCATCTCGTGAAGTCGGCGTTGAAGTCGTCGAAGCCCATCCGCGTGATTCCTGCGTGCTTCTTGGGAGGCGCCATCTTCTGCGCGGGCTGCGATTTGATCGCGCGCACGCTGTTCTCCCCCGTCGAGCTTTCCATCAGCGCCGTCACCGCCATCTTCGGCGCGCCGGTGGTTATTGCACTCATGTTGAAGAAGCGGGTGAGGTAGATGGGGGAATTCGTGCCGCGGACCAAAACGCTCGGAGGGAACATTCCATGCTTGGCCAGTCCTGAGCTCGCACGAAAGCGCCAGAAGGCACTTTCGGCTCGTGCGGAACTGCGCGCGGAACGCCTCCTCCGAGCGCAGTCGAACCTCGAAACCCCGGTCGAAACGCAGGCTGACGGAGCGCCGCTTTTCCGCATAAGCGACCTGTCGGCGGGCTACGACAAGAAGGTCGTAGTCGAAGGTGTCGATCTGGAGGTTCGCGCGGGCGACGTCGTGGCGCTCATCGGGCCGAACGGCTCGGGCAAGTCGACCATCTTGAAAACCATCACACGCCATCTTGCACCGCTTGCCGGCGCGGTCGAGCTCGACGGACGGGAGATTTCCCGATGGAAGACGGCGGAGTTCGCAAGGAACCTTGCCGTTATGCTGACAGATCGCCCCCGGACCGAGCTCCTCACCTGCCGCGATATCGTAGAGGCGGGAAGACATCCCTACACCGGGCGAATGGGCACACTCTCGCCCGACGACCATAGTCGGGTCGACGAGGCAATGAAAACCGCACATGTGGAAGAGCTCGCCGAGCGCGACTTCATGCAGATAAGCGATGGGCAACGCCAGCGCGTCATGCTCGCACGCGCCATCGCGCAGGATCCGCGTGTGCTCGTGCTCGACGAGCCCACGTCGTATCTCGATATCCGCTACCAGATCGACCTGCTGCGAATACTTCGCCACCTTGCGAAATCGCGGAATGTGGCTGTCATCATGTCCATCCACGAACTCGAGCTCGCGCAGAAAAGCGCCGACAAGGTGATTTGCGTGAAGGACGGCCGGGTCTTCCGCGCCGGCGCACCCGAGAACATATTCACGCGCGAGACAATTGGCGAGCTCTACGGCCTTCAGCATGGCACCTTCAACGAGCGCTTCGGCAGCGTGGAAATTGGGCGCCCACACGGTGATGCGCACACGTTCGTCATCGCCGGCGCAGGTACGGGGTCGGCTGTGTTTCGCCAGCTCATCCGGCAGGGCAAGGCGTTCTACGCGGGCGTTCTGCACGAAGGGGACATCGACTGCGAGCTCGCGCGCGACCTGGCGACGGAATGCGTGGCCGAGCGCGCCTTCGAGCCGATCGGGGATAAAACCATAGCCCGCGCCAAAGAGCTCCTCGTCCACTGTGCGCGCCTTATTGTGTGCCCCGCCGCCTTCGGCACCATAAACGCCCGCAACGCAGAGCTCGTCGCCTTCGCACGCTCGCATGGTATCGAGGTCATGCAAGCGTGCGAAGGCGCATCGGAGGATTCCCATTTGGAGCGGGAAGGATAAACTGAACTTTCTTTTAAGGATCCTCAGGCTACAGCTCCTGCGCCGGCGAGGTCTACAAGGCGCCGGAGAACCTCGTGAACAGGAATTTCCACGCCGACGAGCCCAACTAGGCCTAATCCAAGCGAGATTCCAGACTCGACAGACCATTGAGAGTCAGATCGTTGGCGACCTCAGAGACACGCTCAATAGGAACCGAGCCGTCAGACAGTGCCCACGTGCGATAGATACCGATAATGCCCGACAGCAAAAACGCCAGATAGTAATCGAACATCTCGTCCTTGAGACCTTGGGGCAACAGATCGCGCTCGGCAATCTCGTGCTCGAGCGGCGCACGAAGACGAGCCATAAAATCATCGAGCGGAATATTCTCGATCAGCTGACGATTGAGCACGAGGTTGTTGCACAGCGCCTCGTTAACGGTTTTAAAGAAGGTCGCCGCCGCGCCAAGGGCGCGCTCGTTGGTGTCGCCGTCCATGGAAGCAAGTGTTTTCTCGACCGAGTCGACAATCATCTCCACAACATCGACGGCAATGGCATCGAGCAGGCCGTCAACCGTACCAAAGTGAACGTAAAAGGTCTTGCGGTCGACATTGGCCTCGCGCGCGATGGCACTCACCGTAATGTCTGCCAGCGGCTTTTCCATGAGCAGGCGCTCGAAAGCAGAAAGGATGGCATTACGGCTGCGAACAATGCGGCGGTCAAGACGCGGTTTGCTGGTTGCCATGGGCGTGTCCCTTCGATATGCGAGCATTCATCAACAGATGAGAGATAATCTACGTAAGAGGATTATCCCCCATACAGCACAAATATGCCCCGCATCATGAAGAACGCACGACTGTCCTACTGCGACTTAGGGTGCTTCTTCTTATTGAGTGCCGACGGAGATACGCGAATACCATCGCCTGTCTGGCGCACATAGACTTTATGAGCCGGCTTAGCGGCCCCAGAAGCCTTCTGAGCGTGCTTCTTGGGATCAACGGTAACAGCATTCGTGGGGTGCGGCTTAGTGGGAGCAGAGGGCGTCTGAGACGTGCGGCCGAGTTTGCGCATCACGCGATCCCAGCGCGCATGGATGCTCTCGTTGTGGGCGCTCTTAAGGCCCAACAGGGGCGCAGCCAAAATGGTCGGCGCAATGAACGTAATGAGGCGCCACAGCAGATAGCCGGCGGTCGAAGCCGACCCAAAGAAATGACCCAAGAACAATGCAAAGCCACCCTCAGCGCCACCAGTTCCACCGGGCAAGGGGACCGCAGAGCTCAGAAGCTGGACAAAGGCGCTCGCGGCCATGACCGAGAAAAAGTCGACCTCGTGGTGGCCAAAGGCAAGCATCAGGAAATACGGCACCAGATAGAAAAACGCGAGCTGCAGCATGGTGATAAACACGGTGAGCAGCATGGAAGAAAAATGTCCGGCTGAAAGCTTGAACTTCTCGGAGAAGGAGTAGATCTCGCCGTCGACAAACGTGCGCCATCCCTCGATCTTAGTGGCCGAGACACCAATGCGCTCAAGCCAATTGATGATGCAATGGGCAACGCTCGTGACGGTCTTAGGCATGAGCGCGACGGCGAAGATGCCCAGCAAGATGCAGCAGTGTCCACCAAAGCTAAAGACGCACAGCAACGTCATATCGCCATAGCGATCGGCAAAAAACGGCATGCGAGCAAGCAATAGGATAGCGCCCCAGGCAACGAGGCCAAACTGGTACACGATAAAGCGCGTGAACTGCGTGGCGCCAGCCTCGCCGACATTTTGGCCCGCCTTGGTCAGGCGGTAGATCTGGGCGGGAGTCGAGCCCATCATCATAGGTGTGAGGTTGCCAAAGAAGATGCCACTCGCCTCGACCGAGATCAGGTCGCGAATGCCAACGGGTGAATTGGGGTCGAGCCAGACAGCGATCGCATAGGCCACAATGCCAGAGAACAGATACATGAACATACAAAGACACGCGACAAAGAGCCATGACGCCTGCACGCTCGACATAGCGGCCCAGAACTGCCCCATCTGCCCGGTTACCACCAGATAGACGATATAACCCACCAGCACGACGCCGATAAAGATGGCGCCGCGGCGTGCGCTCTTATTGTCATCGCCGCCCGAGGCCTCAACCTCGACCTGGGGCTTAGACGTATGCTGAGAGGACTCCGTCATGAGACTCCTTCTAACAGACAAAATATCTTGGATATTGTACCCGCAAGGACCATAAGCAGAACGCAAAGCTCTGGTACAAACGGGAATTGCAGACGGCTGTTTGATAATAAAAAACCCGGACTTCCGTGGGAAGACCGGGTATCAGATGTGTGGTAGCCCGTACCAGATTCGAACTGGTGATCTCCG
This sequence comes from uncultured Collinsella sp., assembly GCA_900550355.1. Classification (GTDB taxonomy): domain Bacteria; phylum Actinomycetota; class Coriobacteriia; order Coriobacteriales; family Coriobacteriaceae; genus Collinsella. The sequence goes on along the minus strand of URRT01000042.1, from coordinate 4,404 downwards.
CCTTGAGAGGGCGGCGTCCTAAACCGCTAGACGAACGGGCCATAAGCCTCAGCAGAAAAGAAGTGGTAGCCCGTACCAGATTCGAACTGGTGATCTCCGCCTTGAGAGGGCGGCGTCCTAAACCGCTAGACGAACGGGCCACATGACATCTGCACTGCCGTGCTGCGAGGAAATATATTACGGGACAAAAAACGACAGCGCAAGAAGAAATTCCAAATTGCCGAAAAATTGTCGACAGGTTATGGAACACGCAGGTAAACTGGGTAGCTAATTCAAATTGAGATGGACCAAAAGAGCTTCGCGCTCGTTGGAAATGTTGTCTTCGATCACGGCGTCGAGGGCGGAGTTGAGTAGTTGGCCTAGCTCGGGCCCCGGCTTCACACCGGCGCAGATCAGGTCGCCGCCGTTGATGGCGAGCATCTTGAGCGTATAGGGCTCCCCCGCCTCCAGTAGCTCGTGCGCCATCGCGCGCATCTCCTCAATCGTCTCGACGTAATAGAAGCACGACGGGGCCTTGCCGAGCGTGTCGGCACGCTTAAGATCCATGAGCTCGTCCATCAAACGCGGCGTGTCGACGCCCTCGCCCGAAAGCGTGCGCATCATATTGAGCAGGCAGGAGCGCTCGGGGCGCAGCGGCTTGTCGTGATATTTGATGAGCAGGCACACGTCGCGCACCAGGTCGTGCGAGAGCGCCAGGCGATCCATAATGACGCGCGCTTTCTTGGCGCCGAGCTCGGGATGACCGTAGAAGTGTCCGCTGCCGGCGTGATCGACCGTGAAGCACTCGGGCTTGGACACATCGTGCAAAAACGCCGCCCACATAAGGCTCGACGAGGGCGCGACGCCGTCACACAGCGCGAGCTCCCCCGCCACCGTCAGCACACGGGCGATATGCTCGTAGACGTTAAACGCATGATAGACACTGCGCTGATCAAACCCGCGACCCGCTGCCAACTCGGGCACGGCGGCGCAGATGAGCTCGGGGTAGCGCAGCATCGCGTCTCCCCCATGACCGGTCGAAAGAATGCCCTCGAGCTCAATACCCACGCGCTCGCGCGCCACGGCGTCGAGCAGCGGCGCGCACTCGGCAAGCGCGCGCTTAGTCTCGGGCTCAATCATAAAGTCCAGGCGGCAGGCAAAGCGCACCGCACGCAACATGCGCAGGGCGTCCTCGTTAAAGCGACGCTTGGGATCGCCGACAGCGCGAATCAGCTTGCGCTCCAAGTCACCCTGGCCGTCGTAGCGGTCGACAAGCCCGCGCTCGGGATGCCAGGCCATAGCGTTGACGGTAAAGTCGCGCCGCGCCAGATCGTCCTCGAGCGAGGCGGCACGCTCAACACTCTGGGGATGGCGACCATCGGTGTAAAAGCCATCCAGACGGTACGTGGTGACCTCGATACGCTCGCCATCGGAAATAGCCGTGATTCCGCCAAATTTAATGCCCGACTCCACAACCGCGATGCCGGCGGCCTCGAGCGCCGCTTTGGACTCCTGCCACAGGCCGCTACAGCACATATCAACATCGTGGCTGGGGCACCCCATCAGGGCGTCGCGCACCCAACCGCCCACGTACCAAGCCTCAAGACCAGCCGCCTCAAGCGCGCGCAGGACGCGCAGGGACGCATCGGACGGTTGCGTACCGTTGAGCGAAACATTGCACATACCTGTGGCCTCCTGCGACTATCAAATTGGCTATCGATTGCGTCTGCAAGAAGTCTAGCAAGAAACAGCCTCCACTGCACACGCAAGTCCGATAAACAAAAACGCATCCGTCCTAGTCTAAGACGGATGCGAAATAATCAAACTATTCAGGCAAGGTGCCGGAACTAGCAGACCTGGCGAACCTCGATGTGCTTCTTATATTCGTCCACCTTGGCAAAATCGCCCAGACCGGGGCACTCGACCACGTTGGCGCCGGTAGCCATCGAAAGGCGCAGGGCGTCCTCGACTCGCTCGGGAGCGTCGTGCCATACGGACAGGAAGGCAGCGAGCGAGGAATCGCCGGCGCACACCGTCGACAGCAGCTTGACGTCGAAGGTGCGATTGGCAAACCAGATGTGCTCGCCGTTGGAGAAGTACGCACCGGCGCCACCGAGGGTCAGCAGCACGTTCTTGGCGCCCTTGGCATGCAGCTCGGCCATAGCGCCCTTGACGGACTCATCGTCGCCACCGCTCACCTTAATGCCAAAGATGTCGAGCAGCTCGTCGTCATTGGGCTTGATCAGCAACGGCTCCATGGCAATGAGGTCCGCCAGCTGATGGCTCGAGATGTCAAGGACGAACTCGGCCCCCTTGGCCTTGACGCGGCGCAGGACCTCGGCCAGGAAGCCCTCGGAAGTGTTGGGAGGCAGCGAGCCGCTGATGACCAGGCAGGTCATGTCATCGAGCGAATCGATGAGCTCAAACATCTCCTGCTCGTTGGCCTCGTTGATAGCGGCGCCGGCGTTGACCATGTTGTACTCGGTGTCGGGGCCGGCGTTGAGGAACACATTGACGCGCGTAATGCCGTCGGTCCACACGGGCTTGACGGGCACGCCCAGGGCCTCGGCGCCCTTGACGATGAACTCGCCCGAGAAACCGGCGAAAAAGCCCAGGATCGTGGTGTCGACGCCGTAGTGGTCGAGCGTAAACGAGACGTTGAGGCCCTTGCCGTTGGGCGTGTAGACGGCGTTGCGGGTACGCGTGACGGTGTTGGCAGCAAGACCGTCGCAGGCGATGTTGTAGTCAATGGCGGGATTTGCAGTGAGCGTGTAAATCATGAATGTTCCTTTCACGAAGCAACGTGTTAATGAAAGTATATTCCACGCATCGGTAAAAGGCTAGGACAACTCGGTGAACGGTGTGGAAGCGATGAAGTACGGCGGGACACCTCTCCCCCGTGGCGGAACAAAAAGGCGCCCCGGCCGAAACCGGGGCGCCGTATGCGCACGAATATGTCGCGTTTCGATTACTGACGATCGAGCTTGCGGACAGCAACGCGCTTGCTGTACTCGTCGACGTGACCGAAATCGCCGATGCCGACGGACTCGGCAACGTTGGCGCCGGTGGCCATAGCGAGCTTCATGGCCTCCTCGACGTTGTCGCGATCCCTGTACCACTTGTGCAGGAACGCAGCGAGGGTGCAGTCGCCGGCGCAGACGGAAGAAACCAGCTTGATGTTGAACTCACGCTTGGCGTACCAGATGTCCTCGCCGTTGGAGAAGTAAGCGTCGCCGCGGCTACCACGGGTGAGCAGCACGTTCTGAACGCCAGCGTCGTGAGCCATCTTCATGGCAACGCGAACCTCGTCGTCGGTGTCGACCGGCACGCCGAAGATGGCCTTCATCTCGTGATGGTTCGGCTTGATGAGCAGCGGCTTCTTGTGAGCGAGCTCCTTGAGCTTGTCGGAGGACAGGTCCAGGACGACGTCGGCGCCACGGGCCTGAGCGTGCTCCATGACCTGAGCCAGGAAGTCGGGCGTAGCTTTGGGAGGCACGGAGCCGGAGACGATCAGGCACTCGAGATCGCCCGCGGTGTCCAGGATGTTGTAGAGCTCCTCCTGGTGCTGCGGCGTGATCGGAGCACCCGGGTTCAGAATGCCGTACTCGTGCTGGCCATCGTTGACGTAGGTGTTAATGCGCGTGATACCGTCGGTCCAGACCGGGCGGCAGAGGCAACCCAGGTTCATGACCTCCTCGACGATGAACTTGCCCGTGAAGCCGGCGAAGAAGCCGAGCGCGACGGTGTCGACGCCCATCTTCTTAAAGGCGAAGGACACGTCGAGGCCCTTGCCGTTAGCCGTGTAGCTGGCCGAGCCGGTGCGGACGTTCTCGTCGGGCTCGAGCGGAGAGCTCGAAACCGTCATGTCGACAGCCGGGTTAGCGGTTAGCGTGTAGAACATTTACAGTACCCCCTGTATATGTGAGGGCCGCGTGGCCGGCCCATTCCAACCACGCGGTTACCTCTGATACCAAATTAGCGAGCTGCGGACTCGAGCAGTGCCTTGACCTCGGCGGCGGTGTTGCAGGCGAGTGCCTTCTCGGCGAGCTCGTCGCACTCGGCCTTGGTCCACTGGCTGATGGTCTTGCGGGCGCGCAGGATCGACGGAGCGCTCATCGAGAACTCCTCCAGGCCCCAGCTGATCAGCAGCGGCTCGAGCAGCGGATCGGCAGCGGCCTCGCCGCACATACCGACCATGATGCCGGCCTTCACGCCGCTCTCGATGATGTTCTTGAGCGAGCGGAGCACGGCGGGATAGTAAACCTGGTACAGGTTGGAGATGGTGTCGTTACCACGGTCGGCGCACATGGTGTAGCCGATCAGGTCGTTGGTGCCGATGGAGAAGAAGTCGGCGACCTCGGCAAGACGGTCTGCGAGCAGCGAAGCGGCGGGCGTCTCGACCATGATGCCGACCTCGATGTTCTC
>URRT01000041.1 GCA_900550355.1 uncultured Collinsella sp. | reverse complement strand
ACAGCTCGGGCAGGTATGGGCATGCTCAGACGAAACGGAGCCCAAGCCGCCGCAGTTGCTACAGGTATCGAAGCGCGTGTAGCGGACGGTCTTGCGGGCACCGCCCTTGGCCTCCTTCGCGTCGAGTTTGATATCGACGACCACGTTGGCGCCGTTCTCGGGATTGTAGGCAGCCTGCCTGCGACGCTGCTGGCCCCAGGCGCCGCCAAAAGGAAAGCCGCCCTCAAAAGGATTGCCATAGCCTGCGCTGCCGGCGTAGCCGCCACCATAGGGCGAAGCCGTAGGAGCACCGGCGAAGGGATTGCCAGAACGCATGGCGTCGTAGCGCGCACGTTTTTGCTCATCCGAAAGCACGGCGTAGGCCTCGGAAACCTCTTTAAACTTTTCCTCGGCATCCGGCTCTTTGTTGACGTCCGGATGGAGCTTGCGGGCCTTTTGTTGGAAGGCCTTTTGAATATCACGCGAGGTGGCATCCTTGGAGACACCCAGAATCTCGTAGTAATCTTTTTCGTTCATCGTCGCCATGCGCGGCAACCTCCTGCTCACAGCAGCGTATATATTCCGGTAATTCTACCCGAGCGGCCTAAGCTAGATCCCAAAACAGCTCGAACAGAACATTTCCATCGAGCCAGCCCAGGTGGGTCGGCGCCAGACGAGCTCGAACATGGCCCGCGACGACATCTGCCGAAGTAAAGGGTCCCTCATGGACCCCGAGCGTCTCAGGCACCCAAGTGGCAAGACCCAATTCGAGCGCGCGATCGCAAGCGGCTGTCAGCCCATCGGCCGGGATGACACGAGCCGCGCGAACCAACAGGTCGGACGCGACACCGCGCGTCATGCGACAGGCGAGCATCAGGTCTTCGGCCGCAGCCTGGCGCTGCGACAGATGTTCGGCCTCAAACGCCGTCGCGTCATCGTCACGTTGCACCAGACGCACGCGGTACGCATCGCCTCGAGAAGAAACACCGGGGAACAAACCTGCAAGACGGTCGAAATCCGCGGCGTCGAGCATGCCCGCGGCAGAACGCCCCAGGCCCAGGTAGCCCCGTCCGGTCCAGTAGGCAATGTTATGGGCGCACTCATGGCCGTCGAGCGCGTAGCTCGCCACCTCATACGGGTGATAGCCGGCGGCACCCAGGAGCTCGCGTGCCACGTCCATGCATGCGGCCTGAAAATCCTCATCAGGCTCGAGCGACTCGTCACGGCACGCCATGCGATAAAGGGGCGTCCCCTCCTCGAGCGTGAGCGGGTAGACCGACACATGATGCGGAGCCGCCGCCAGCACGCCATCGAGCGTACGCTTCCAACTCGCTGCGGTCTGCCCGGGAAGTCCGCACATAAGGTCGCACGACACGTCGAGCCCAGCGTTCTTGACCGTCGCGATGGCGGAGAGCGCCCGATCGGCATCGTGAATGCGGCCGATGGCGGTAAGTTCGGCGTTATCGAGCGTTTGCACGCCCAGAGAGACGCGTGTGACACCAACCTTGGCAAGCGCAGCGGCAAGCTCGGCGGTCAGCGATTCGGGATTGGCCTCGCAGGTAAACTCAACGGGGGCGCACCACGCACGAATACGCCGCGCCAGCTCCACCAGGCGCTCCCCCGCCAGCGACGGCGTACCGCCGCCAACATAGACGGTGCGAATCTGGTCGAGGGCCCCAGCCTTGCCAAAAGCATCGAGGCGCGCGTACAACTGCTCAAAATAGGAATCGAGCACGGCATCCAAATCACACGAAGCAAAGCTGCGCGAGTCGAAGTCGCAGTAGCGGCACTTTTGGGCACAGAACGGCACGTGCACGTACAGCGCGGTAACGGCCACCCTTAAGCCTCCAGCGGATGAGGGGGCACCGATTCGCCGGCGGCAAGGGCAGCCTCGCAGGCCACCACATCATGCTCGATCTCATCGACCAGCGCCATAAACTCCTCATACGTGGAGCAGCGCACCACATGGGCACGCCAAGCGGCGGCATGGGGCATGCCTTTTAAGTACCAACTTGCATACGTGCGGGCACGCGACATGAGCGGCAGGAGCTCATGCGTCAGCGTTAGGTGCTCACGCAGGGCGTCCAGGCGCTCGACCGAGCTGCGCGGCGGCACCGGTATGCCATCGAGCGCAAGAGCGCGAGCATCACCAAAGACCCAGGGATTACCGTAGATACCGCGCGCGATAAACACCGCGCTGGCACCCGAGTTGCGCAGATGCTCCGCGGCATCCTCGGCCGAGAACACATCGCCCGAACCGATCACGGGAATCTCAACGGCGTCGGCAACCTCATCGACGACCGACCAATCGGCCTGGCCCGTATAGAGCTGCGTGGCGCAACGACCATGCACGGCGACTGCGGCAGCCCCTGCGCCCTCAAGCATCTGGGCAAATGTCGCGGCATTGCGGTCCTCGGCATAAAAGCCTTTGCGAATCTTGACGGTCACGGGCACGTGCGCCGCGCCCACCGTGGCCTCGACGATCTTCTCCGCCAGGTAGGGCGTGCGCATGAGCGCCGAGCCCTCGCCCTTGGTAACAACCTTGCGGGCGGGGCATGCCATATTGATATCGATGAGCGACAGGCGATCGCCAACGCGCTCCTCGACGGCAGCGACGGCGTTCGCAAACTGATCGGGCTTGGAGCCAAAGAGTTGCACGCAAATCTGCTGCTCCTCGTCGGCCGGTAGCACCAGGCGCCAGGTCTTGTTGCTGGCATAGGCAAGGCCCGCCACGCTCACCATCTCGCTGTAGGCAAGGTTGGCACCGCGACGGCGGCACATGATGCGGTAGGCAGGGTCGGTCACGCCCGCCATGGGAGCCATAAGGAACGGCTGCTCGGCATAAGCGCCCAGCAGCCGCTTGCTGTATTCAGAAAGCGCCATAGACCTACTCGTCCACCTTGAGGATCGCCATAAAGGCCTCCTGCGGGACCTCGACCGATCCGATGGCCTTCATGCGCTTCTTGCCCTCTTTCTGCTTCTCAAGCAGCTTGCGCTTACGCGAGATATCGCCGCCGTAGCACTTGGCAAGCACGTCCTTGCGACGCGCCTTGACGGTGGAGCGGGCAATGATCTTGTTGCCGATAGCACCCTGGATGGGCACCTCGAACAGCTGACGCGGGATGATCTCCTTAAGTTTGTCGCACAGACCACGGGCCAGGCCATAAGCCTTGTCCTTATGGACGATAAACGACAGCGCGTCCACCTCGTCGCCCGAAAGCAAGATATCGAGCTTGACGAGCTCGGAGGGACGATACTCGTTGAACTCGTAGTCGAGCGAGGCATAGCCCTTGGTACGGCTCTTGAGCTGGTCAAAGAAGTCCAAGATGAGCTCGGCGAGCGGCATATCAAAGTGCATCTCGACCGACTTGCTCGTGAGATGGATCATGTCGGTAGTAATGCCGCGGTGCTCGATAGCGAGCTGCATGACGGCACCCGTATACTCGGGCGGGCAGATAATCTTGGCCTTGAGGTAGGGCTCCTCGATGCGCTCGATGCGCGTAGCCTCGGGCAGATCCTGCGGGCTGCGGACATCAATCATCTCGCCGTCAGTCTTGTAGACGTGATAGTCCACCGAGGGGCTCGTAGCAATGAGGTCAAGATTGAACTCACGCTCCAGGCGCTCCTTGACGACCTCCATATGCAGCAGGCCCAAGAAGCCCACGCGGAAACCAAAGCCGAGCGCCACCGAGGTCTCGGGCTCCCACACCAACGACGGGTCGTTGACGTGCAGCTTATCGAGCGCGTCACGCAGGTTCTCGTAGTCCTTGTTATCGATCGGGAACAGGCCCGTATAAACCATGGGCTTGGCCTCGCGGTAGCCGGGAAGCGGCTCGGGGCAGGGATTCGACGCCCACGTGAGGGTATCGCCCACGCGAACGGCCTCGGGGTCCTTCAGGCCCGTGACCACGTATCCGACCTCGCCGACCGTCAGCGCGTCAACCGGGGTCTCGGCGGGACGCTTGACGCCCACGCCATCGACCAAAAAGTCGCCCTTTGCCTGCATCATGCGCAAGGTATCGCCCTTTTTGATGGAGCCGTCAAAGATGCGCACCGTGGCGACGACGCCACGATACTCGTCGAAGTATGAATCCAGAATGAGTGCCTTGAGCGGCGCGTTCGCATCGCCCTTGGGCGGAGAGATCAGAAAGACAATGGACTCCAGCAGATTGTGGATGCCCTCGCCGGTCTTGCCCGAGACACACACGGCATCATCGGCAGGGATCGCCAGGTCATCCTCGATCTCGGTCTTAACCTCGTCGGGATGAGCCGAGGGCAGGTCAATCTTGTTGATGGCCGGCACAATGTCCAGATTGGCGTTCATGGCGAGCGTCGCGTTAGAGACGGTCTGCGCCTCAACGCCCTGCGTGGCGTCGACAACGAGCACCGCGCCCTCACAGGCTGCCAGCGAGCGCGAAACCTCATAGGTAAAGTCCACGTGGCCCGGCGTATCGATCAGATTGAACTGATACGTCTCGCCATCGTCGGCGTCATAGGACACGCGAACGGCATTGGACTTGATCGTGATGCCGCGCTCGCGCTCGATATCCATGGTGTCGAGCAGCTGCGACTCCATGTCGCGCTCGTCGACGGTATGGGTGAGCTCGAGAATGCGGTCACTGATCGTGGACTTGCCATGGTCGATGTGCGCAACAATCGAGAAGTTGCGGATGTGGGAAATGTCAATTGAAGTATTCATGCGGACTATCTTACCCGAGCGGTACAAAAAATGGAGCCTGTTCCATAAAACAGGCTCCATTTATGCGCGTAATCTGTGTGGTGTGAAATTTACAACTTAAGCGTTGATGCTGTTCACGAGCTTGGCAAGACCGGACTTGCGGTTGGAAGCCTGATTCTTGTGGATAACATGCTTGGCGGCAGCCATGTCGAGACGCTTGGTGACGGTCTTGAGGGCAGCCTGGGCCTTCTCGGCGTCGCCCTCGGCGACGGCGGACTGGACGTGCTTGGTCAGCGTCTTGAGCTCGGACTTGACAGCCTTGTTACGCATGCGAGCTGCCTCATTGGTGCGGATACGCTTCTTCTGAGACTTGATGTTTGCCACTTCTGGAGTTCCTTTCGAGTTCCTTGCAAAAAATGTATGACACCTCTGAGACACGGTGAGGTCATGCAAGCGCCTACTATAGCACGCTCCCCCTCAAAGGGATAGAACGAATTTGTCAAATAGGCAGGTATCATCACGATTTTCTCAAGATGTTCGTAATCCAGAGCAAAAGCGCGGTCTCCGAATCGGCCGAACCCTTGAGTGCGAGCTCCACATCGACCGCGCCCTCGAGCGCACCGACAAGCTCCGCCATAGAAAAACGCCGCGCCCAGGTCAGGTGATTCTTGACCTGCCAGGACTGGAGCTTGAGCGTTGCGGCCAGCTCACGACCCTGTCCGCGCGCATCGAGCGCCTTGGCAACGATAAGCTCGCGAATGCGGCCGCACAACAATGTGTACGTCCACACGTAGCTCTTGGCGGGCAGTAGATTGAAGAGCTCGAGCGAGCGGTGCATGTCACGGGCCGAGACTGCATTGAGAAAGTCCCAGGGTTGAACCTCGGCCGTACGTACAATCCAGTGCTCAACGTCGGCGAGCTCAATCTGGGGCGCCTCGACCATCTGGGCAAGCTTAGCCAAGTCGTTATCGAGCATGCGAGTGTTTTCACCCGAACGCGAGACGAGTTCCTCGGCGGCCGCCGTCGAGATCGACTTGCCGTGCTGCGACGCCATCTGTTGCACGCGGCGCGGTAACTCCCAGCGCTTGGTGCCGGAGCAATCGATCACGGCCTTCTTGTCGATCTTGGCGATCGCCTTATACAGGCGCGTGTTCTTGGCAAGCGAGTCAGCAATGATGAGGCAGACCGTTGTGGGGCTGGGACTCGCCAAATACTCGACAAGCGGCTCCGAGACCGCCTTGGCGAGTTTTGAGCAGCCGTCAAGGATTACCAGGCGAAACTCGCTGCCCATCGGAAAGGTGTTAAGCGATCCGATAATGGACTCGATATCGGGGTCCTTGGTCATGTCGCGCTCGTCGAGGTTGAACTCAACCATACCCAACTTTTCCAGACGCGCTTTCATACGCGAGACGGCGTGATCGCGCTTGACTCCGTCGGTACCGACAATCAGATATGCCGGCAGCAGACCGGTTTCGGACATTGCGCTCCCCTCCCGCAGGCCTTCGTATTCGTTCCGTGCCATTCTAGCCCAGGGGCCCACCACACGCCAACGACGTCGTCACGGTCGCTGGCATCGCATCGCAAAGCCATTCGCAGTCGGCGTGACGGTAATGTCGCCGTGTTCGATGGTGCACGCGAACACGCCGCCCGCTTCCTTAACGGCATCGATGCAGGCATCGGACGGATGGCCGTATCGATTCCCCTCGCCCGCACTCGCAAGGGAAAGCTCGGGCTTCAGGACGTCCAGCAACTCACCATCAACTGAAACCTTAGAGCCGTGATGCCCAAGTTTAAGGACATCGATATCCCCCACCTCCTGTACGAATTCCCGTTCTTGGACAAGCTCGGCATCACCGGTGAGGAGCATACGCAGGCCCTTGCCTTCCTGAACATAAGAGAGCAGCAGGACAAGCGAGTCCTCATTTCCCTCGCCATCCACGGACTCGAATGGCCACATCACGCGGGCGCAAAATGAGCCGATGTCGACCGTATCCCCACGGCGCACCTGCCGATACTCAACGCCAGGTCGGTTCAATACCTCGGCAGGTGCATCCTCCAGCGCATCCGCCGCCACGGCAATCGTTCCGACCGAAAACCGTTCGAGCACGGCAGGCAGACCACCCCAGTGGTCCTCATCCCAATGCGTCACAAAGACGGCATCGATATGGTGCACGTTATTGCGAACCAACGCCGCTACCACACGCTCGTCGAGCCCGCAGTCGACGAGTGCTACTGCGCCGCCCTGGCGGATAAGAATCGCATCGGCCTGGCCCACATCGAGCACCGTCACCGAAGGCGGAGCGAATCGATCCCAGTAGACGTACGGAATCGCAGCCAAGAGCACCAGGCATGCAAGCCCCACCGCCATAGGACGTGCACGGGGACGCGGCCACCGGACAAGCAGAACCGCCAGCAAACACGGCACTAGGTAAATCCACATGCTATCGGGCGGCACGCTCACGGATGCACCCGGCACGGCGGCAAACAGCTGCTCGAAAAACAGCGCGCAACGGGCGGCAATCATGGGCACAACGAGCGCCAAAGTCCGCAACGGTCCCACGAGCGAAAAGGGAACCAGCACGATCGATACGGCAAGCAGCACGCTCACCACCGGACCGATGACCGCATTTGCCAGCGGAGCAATGAGCGAGAACGTACCGAATGCAGGAATGGTAATGGGAAGTGTCGCCAGTTGCGAGCACAGCGTGACGGAAAGCATGCTGGCGACGCCCGATGGCACACCCAGCTCACCCAAAGCGTAGGTCGCATAGGGACAAAAGCACAAAATGCCAAAGACGCTGGCACATGAAAGCTGAAAGCCCATCTCGAACAGCACCGTCGGCCGCAGCAGCACAAAGATGGACATGGTTGCGAAGAGTGCCGATGCGCCGTGCCGGCGACGCCCCGCGCCGTTTACGACAAGCGTCGCGAACACCATGCAGCACGCGCGCACGGCCGAGGGAGACGCGCCAGTAAAGGCAGCGTAGCCAACAAGCGTTATCGCCAATATCGCCCGCTGAAGACCACGTGAGCACCGAGTCTTTTGCAATACACCCTCGATTACAAACCCCACGATAGCCAAATGGCTGCCCGAGACGGCAATAAGATGCGCCGTTCCCGTCAACGAAAACCAGTCGCCCGCCGGCTGGGCGCGCAGCTCGGCCGAACGACCGCAGACGACACCAGCTATGAGCGCACGCGCCGGGTCGGTCGCAGGCGCGATGGACGTTAGCAGCCCATTTCGCAGCCGAAGCAGCGGGCCCGGAGAGCCCTCATCGACCGGCACAATCCGAACGGCTTGAACCTTGCGCACCTCGCCTCGGAGCACGCGCGATCGTCCATATGCATCGTTCTCAAAACGTGAAACGCGACCGATAACACGCACGTGCGCCCCGACCTTGAGCTCGCGGTCAAACGATAGACGAACCGTTGCCAAGTTCTTACCGTCCGCGCGTGCCTCGCAGGTATAGGAATACACGTCGTCGTTTATGGATGGATCACCCTGCACGACAAACTCGAGGCTGCTTGCCGCTCGACCGTCGAGCGCCTTCGAGGCGCCTAGCGTGCCCACAGCCCACCACGCCGAGACGACCGCTCCCGCCACGAGACCGACGGACGCGGCATACAGCCACCGCTTCCAAGGGGCAAGCCGCGCACAAGATTGAGCCAGCACAACGAAGACCGCCGCCGCAACGGGAATGGCCCATAGCAGCCCGACCGCCGGCGCCTGCTCCCTAAGCAGCGCATCAGCGGCCACGTTGAGCACCAAGGCGCAGCTCATGCACATGCCGGCACACAGGGCCATCGTCCACGGCATCAGGGGCCGCGGAGGCATCACATGTTCGCGCTCGGTCGCACTCATACGCAGACGCAATCTTTGATTTTGGCAAGCTTCTTCTCGCCGATTCCCGACACACGCATCAGATCGTCAACCGAGGCAAAAGCACCGTTCTTTGTCCGCTCATCGATAATCGACTGGGCCATGGAGGGACCGATGCCCGAGAGCGTCTGTAGCTCTGCCGCGCTTGCCGTATTGATATTTACTAGGCCTGTTGCGCCACTCACGCCCGATGATGCGGAAGCCCCACCATCAACACCGGCTTCCGCAATGGACGCCTGCTGCTCCCCTACCGTTGGAACGTGAATCTTCTGTCCATCAACGACCTTAGATGCCCGATTGAGCCCCGTAACGTCTGCCTCGGGCGCCAGCCCGCCGGCGGCATCAATCGCCTGAGCCACCCGCGCGCCGTCCTTGAGACGATATACACCGGGCGACACAACGGCGCCATCGACATCGACATAGACCTCTGCCGCGGCAGAAGCCTTAGTCGAAGAACCTTCGGATGTCTTTCCGCTCGAGGCATCACCGGATCCCGGCTCCACCAACGAGCCCGAACCGTCAGTGCGCTCAAACGACACGCCACCGGCACCGCCGCCAAGGTTCGCCATCGCCAGTCCACTCGCCATCGCAATGACGACCAGTATCGCCATCACCACTGCCTTATGACCGAACAGCTTGTCCGCCAAGCGGTCCATCCGTTTGACTCGTTCGTGTTGTTCGCGCTGCGCCATAGCAAAACCTCCCAACACCATCGTGTCAGGAAAGGAGCTCCACAACAGCCACGCTCCAAAACCGGTTTTAACGGTCAAACCAAAAGCTGACCAAAACCTTGCACAAATCTGTCCATTTATTCAGGCACACGTCAGCAAATGAACACTTAGCCGCAAAATGCCCAGATAGCAAAAGACCGACGATGCAAGAGCATCGTCGGTCTATGCACAAATTTACACGTGATCTTGGTAAATCTCACGCGGAGCAAGCTCCAAATGTTTGCGTTTTAAGGTCTTAGGGGCCTTATACGTGTTGCTTTCGAAGTCGATGTACTCGGTCTGCTTGAGTAGGCGCTCGATCATCTCCTCGTGATCAAACAGATCCCAGGCCTCATGCACGGCATCGAGTTTAGCGTGCGTCTCGGGACGGCGCGGCATAAACAGCGTGCAGCAGTCAGGAGCGGCCTCAGTCGAGATATCGAACGTACCGATCTCCTCGGCGCGTGCGATGATCTCCTGCTTGTCCGAACCGATGAGCGGACGGAACACGGGGATCTTCACGGCCTCGTTGACGGCCATGATATTCTCAAGCGTTTGGGAGGCAACCTGTCCAAGCGATTCGCCCGTCACGATGGCCTTGGCGCCCTCGATGTGTGCAATGCGCTCGGCAACCGAATACATAATGCGGCGATACATGATCACGCGCAGGTTGCTGGGACAGGTGACCGAAATCTCACGCTGGCAGTCGCCAAACGGCACCACGTACAGGCGGCCGATCTGGACACCCGGCTCAAGCGCACGAATGATGTCCTGCACCAAATACTCGCTCGTGTCGGGCGTCTGCGGACGACCTGAGAAATGTACCGGCACGCACACCGCGCCGCGACGCGCGAGCATCCAGGTTGCCACCGGAGAATCAATACCCGACGACAGCAGCGTCACGACCTTGCCGGCAGAACCCACCGGCAGACCGCCCACGCCGCGCTCGGAGCGCGCGTACACATAAACGCTACCCTGGACCACCAGCACGTGCACCATCGCATCGGGGTCGTGCATTTGAACCTTTTTATCGGGGAAGGCCTCGCACAGCACCTCGCCCACCTGACGATTGATGTCAATCGAGGTGAGCTCATAATCGGTATTGGAGCGCTTGGCGTGCACCTTAAACGAATCGAAGGAACCAAACTCGCGCAGCGCCTTCACGGCGGCGGCACAGTACTCCTGAGGGTCGCGATTGGTGTGATACGCCAAAGACACACGAGCAACGCCGGGAACGGTGCGAATGACACGCGCCGCCTCGTCGGCCTGATGCTCGTTAAAGGTCACGAGGATATAACCGGAAATTCGAGACACGGCATTCACGGAAAAGGCGGCCAAGGCCGCCTTGATGTTATCCATGAGGATATGCTCAAAATGTGCGCGGTTCTTACCCTTCAGTCCAACCTCGTGATAGTGGACTAGGCAGACGCGAGCCGCCATTTAGGCTTCAGCAACCTTGTGGCCGAGCGCCTTCTCGTAACGGGCCTCGTCGTAAGAGATGTCGCCGTCGACAATCTCGTCCATAGCCATCGAAATGGTATCGGCACCGGAAAGCCCGATGGTGATGTCATCGACATCCTGGACGGCAAGCACGCGGTTGTGCTGGCCACGCAGCATGCTGTTAATATCGCAGGCGCGCTTGGAGGCAAGCGAAGCAAGCAGGAAGCGGTTGTGATCGGTCTTCTCCAGAAGATCGTCAATGCAAGGCTTTACAACGGACACGGACCTCAGATCCTTTCATGCATATCGAGAACGCGAACGAGCTCATCGGTCGCGCGGTCGAGATCGTCATTAACCACGACGTCGTCGTAGCGGTCGGCAAGGGCAAGCTCATCGGCGGCGTTTGCCATACGCAGCTCAATCGTCTCGGGCGTCTCGGTACCGCGACCGACTAGACGCTCGCGGAGTACCTCAAGCGAAGGCGGCTTGATAAAGATCAGCACGGCCTCGGGAAAACGTTCCTTCACCTGCAGGGCGCCCTGGACATCGATTTCCAAAATCAGAGATGCGCCAGAGGCGAGCTTGGATGTGACCTCGCTCACCAACGTGCCGTAGCAGTTACCGTGGACCTCGGCCCACTCAACAAACTCACCGTTTGCCACGCGGCGGTCGAACTCCTCGCGCGTCAGAAAAAAGTAGTTGACGCCGTCGACCTCACCTTTTCGTGGTGCTCGCGTGGTAGCCGAAACCGTCAGGCCCAGGTTCGAGCGGCGCTCGCGCACACGAGTGACGAGCGTACCCTTGCCTGCGCCTGACGGTCCAGAAATCACAAAGAGCTTGGAATCCTGAGCGCTCACTTATTTGGTCAGCTGCTCGAGGAGCTGCTCGCGCTGACGGACGCCGAGGCCCTGGACGCGACGGGTAGCGGAGATACCGAGCTCCTCCATAATCTTGGCGGCCTTGGCCTTGCCATAACCAGGGAGAGACTCGATGAGGGTGGAAACCTTCATGCGGGAAGCGATGGGGTCATCGGAGTTGAGCACGGACTCGAGGGACTTCTCGCCCTTCTTGATCTGCTCGCGAAGCTCAGCGCGGGCGTGACGTGCGGCAGCAGCCTTCTCAAGAGCCTGCTTGCGCTGCTCATCGGTAAGCTGAGGGAGTGCCATTCGTACCTCCAAATAGTTGGGTTATATCTGATTCAATAATTGGCATTTTAGCACGTAGAACGTACAAAATGCCCAATCGCGGCTCCATAGGTTAGACGATACCCGCAAAAAGTGCAATATACTGCGCCCAAAGTTAAGCCCCTGACCTGCGATTCCACACAAAGGATGGGAAAGTTTACGCAGGCACAGGGGCTATTTTGTGCTAATGAGACCCAAAAGTGGTGACTTAGGGGAATCTTTTACGCGACGTTTTCGACCAGCTCAGCGACGATGGCGTCAAAGGCGGCAACCGGATCGTCGGCACCGGTGATGGGACGGCCCACCACAATGTGGCTTGCGCCACGCTCGATAGCCTGGGAAGGCGTCGCCACGCGGGACTGGTCACCAAGGGCGGCACCCACCGGACGCACACCCGGAGTCACGATCAGGGCATCAGGGCCCAGCAGCTCACGCATGTCCTGAGCCTCCATCGGCGAGCACACGATGCCATCGATGCCGTTGGCCTGAGCGAGCTTTGCCAGGCGGGCGGCCTCCTCGGCCACGGGCGACTCGACGCCGATCTCGCTCAAGGCATCCTGATTCATGCTCGTGAGCACGGTGATGGCGACGAGCTTGGCGCGGTCCTCGCGTGCCTCCTCGGCACCCTCGCGGCAGGCAGCGAGCATGGCGCCCGAACCCAAGCCGTGAACCGAGAGCAGGTCGGCACCGGCAAGCGAGGCCGAACGGGCGGCACCGCGAACCTGATGCGGAATATCATGGAACTTAAGGTCAAGGAAGACCTTAAAGCCCAGGTCCTTAAAGGTCTTGACGATCTCGGGGCCCTCAGCGTAATAGAGCGTCATACCAACCTTAAGCCAGGCGGCATGGCCCGAAAGCTCGTGGGCGAGCTCGAGCGCACGCTCACGGTCGCAGTCGAGGGCGACGATAACACGGTCGCGGGCATCGGTCTCTAGCATTCGAACGCACCTACCAGTTCGTTGATGTCCTTCACGCCCTGGGACTCGGCCCAGGCCTCGAGCTCGTGCGCGATCTTGAGCGAAGCGCACGGATCGACGAAGTTGGCCATGCCGACCGACACGCAGGTGGCGCCGGCCAGGATAAACTCAGCCGCATCTTCGCCGGTCATGACACCGCCGACACCGTTGATGGGGATATCGACGGCCTGGGCAACCTCCCAGACCATGCGCACGGCGATGTGGTGGCACAGCGGGCCCGAAAGGCCGCCCTTGGGCTTGGCCACGCGGGACTTGCGGGTATGGACGTCGATGGCCATGCCCTGGATGGAGTTGATGACTGAAAGGCCGTCGGCACCGGCAGCCTCGAGGGCCTTGGCAATCTCGGCGACGTTGACCGGCGCCATCTTCACGAACAGCGGCTTATCGGTCACCTTGCGGCAGGGCGGCCCAACCGGAGAGATGATCAACT
>URRT01000040.1 GCA_900550355.1 uncultured Collinsella sp. | reverse complement strand
CCTGCGCAAGACGGAAAGCACATTAAGTGCTTTCCTTTGCGTGCGGAACTCGCGACAAACTTAACCCCCGCCCTCAGCCCCGGAGACCCTCCCTGCTGTCACATTGTTCAATCAGTTTTGCGGGCGTGCGCCGCTGCGCGGCTAGCCCGCATGCTCCTCGACGGGGTTGGTCTGATGGATCTTGTTGAAGCTCGGCCATTGGCTCAAATGGAAACGGGGGACGCATCTGCATCCCCCGTTTTTGTTGTGATTACTCTAGGTCAATAAACTTAGTGCTTAGGATCTTGCCGTCTTTTACTAGCATTCTGGCCATGGTGGGGCCTCGGGTGCCTCTGGGGTAGCTGGCGCTGCCCGGGTTGAGGACTAAGCAACGGCCCACTTGGGCTTCTTTGGTTACGTGGGTGTGGCCGTTGATGGCTACGTCTACGGATCCCACCGGAAGGTCTTCGCGGTAGTGGGCTACGGCGAATTTGAGGCCTTCGTAGGTAAAGAGCGCAAGACGGTCTACATCGGGACCGTAGTCGCGGTAGTAATCGTTGTTGCCCAGTACGGCCCGCACGGGGGCGATGGTGCATAGGTGCTCGTAGTCCATCTCTGACGTGAGGTCGCCAGCGTGGATAATCAGGTCTGCGCCCTCAAGCTCATCCAAGAGCGCAGGCGAAAGATAGCCGTGGGTGTCCGAGATGATGTCGATGCGCTTGGCGCTTGCACTGTTCATGGGATCCCTTCCGCAAAAAAACGATTCGGCAGATACATACAAAAAAGCCCCACGGCTCCGCAGACGATGGGTCTACAGGGCTGCGGGGCCAGTGTGCTAGAGACTCAGAGCCTTCTTGAGCGGCACGACGCGGCGGCGCGAAACCGGCACGCGTTCGTCGACGCCCGTAATGCCCAGCTGGATGGCGCCCGAGGGCACCGTCTCGACGTCCGTAACGCACGCCAAGTTGACGATATAGCGGCGGTGAACACGGAAGAAGCCAAAGTCGCAGAGCTTGGCCTCAAACTGCGCCAGCGAGGTCGTCGACAAAAAGCGATCATCGACGGTATAGATGCAGGAGTAATCGTCCTTGGCCATGATAAAGCGAATGTCGTCCACGGGAATGAGCACCTTACGGCCGCCCTTTTCCACCGGGATACGCTCGATGGTCACCTTGCTGTCCGTAACCGGCTTGGCGCGTTGCATGACCTTCTCGATCGCGCGATCCAAGCGAGCTTCCTCGACCGGCTTCATCAGATAATCGACAGCATCCACGTCGAATGCCTCGACCGCATGGTCGCTATACGCAGTCACAAACACGATCGCCGGCGGATTTTTGAGCTTATGCAGCGCCTCGGCAAGTTGCAGGCCCGAGGCACCGGGCATCGAGATATCGAGAAACACGACATCCACGCGACTTTCCATAAGCATCTCGATGGCGGAGCGGACGCTCGACGCCTCCGTGATCGTGCCGATCTTGCCCGTTTGCTCGAGCAGGAAGCGAAGCTCCGAGCGAGCCGGCGCCTCATCATCCACAATCATCGCACGCAGCATAGGGATAAAACCTTTCGTCAACCAACTACGCCGGGCATCCGTCGCATGACGTTGAGCCCGTAGCCTTTTATTTTACTCTTGAATGTCGAAGATGCTCTCTGACAAATCAAGATGAAGGAGCACTTTGGTGCCCTTGCCCGGCGCCGATTCGACACGCGTATAGGAGTGCGGCCCATAAAAGCGATGGATGCGCTCCGAAATATTGTGCATGGCCACACCGGCGCCGCCACCCTGGGGAGAGCTGGCGTCGGGACGGGCAGAACGCTCGTCAAACAGTCTGGCGGCGGTACCCTCATCCATGCCCACGCCATTATCGGCCACGGCAATCAAGATTGCATCCTCGCCGTCTTGGTGAACGGTCACGTCGATCCTCAGGGCGTCGTCATCGCCCATACCATGACGTACGGCGTTCTCGACAATCGGCTGGATCACGAACGCCGGCACCAGCGTATCTTCCACGTCCTCGGACACATCGAACGTCGCAAGCACGCGGTCCTCGCCAAAGCGGGCCTTCTCAAAGGTAAGGTAGCGCTTGGTCTGGGCAACCTCACGCGAGACCGGAATAAGCGATCCCGAGTTGTCGAGCGTGGCGCGATAGAACGATGAGAACTCACGAAGCAGTTCGCGGGCCCGCAGCGGATCGGTGCGCGTAAACGATGCAATGGTGTTCAGCGTGTTGAACAGGAAGTGCGGGTTAATCTGCGCCTGCAGCGCACGCACCTCGGCGCGCGCTGTGAGTTCCTTTTGCACCTCGAGCTCGTGGATGGCGAGCTGCGTGGACAAGATCTCGGCAAAGCCCGAGGCAAGCGCGTACTGGGTACGGTCGACGGCGCGCGGGGTCTTGTAGTAGAACTTGAGCGTGCCGACGGTACGATCGCCCACCTTGATGGGGGCGATAATGCCGGCGGGGACTTGGTTGTGTGAGCCGTCCGAGCCCACGACATCCACCATACGGTTGAACGACTGCACGATGCCATGTTCGATAACGTAGCGCGTGGCAAGCGTGTGGATGGGAGAATCTGGCAGTAGTTTTTTCTCAAGCTCGCCCGCGCAGGCCAGCACGTTGCCCTCGTCGGTGATGGCCACCGTCATGGCACGCGTCTCGGGCAAAATGCGCTGGCACACCAAACGCGCCGACTCCTGCGTCAGACCGCCCTTAATGTCCTCGAGCATGGCTGAGGCCACCGAGAGCGTCTCCTCGGTGTACTGGGAGCGCACCGAATCGGGATTGAGCGTCAAAAAGATAAAGATGCACAGAAAGATGCACAGCAGCGCGCAGGCAATCACCGTGGCGATCGGCTCGATACCGGTCACCAAGGCAAAAATAAAGTACACCAGCACGCAAATGGCGCAGGCAACGGCAATGATGCGAAAGATTGATATTGAACTATCGCGCTGGGCGCGGCGGTCGATCATTCGGCCCCCTCCAGGATACTGATCAGTTGTGCGTCACGCCAAAGCCCGTCCATGATCTTGGGCCAAAAGCTCTGGAAACGCAGGTAGCTTGCAGCGTTTTGGCGCGCATAGGCCTTTGCCTCGCCGATACCATGGCGCCAGATGCGCAGGTAGCCCTCATGCTCGCGGGTAAACACGCTGCGGACCATAGCGGTCTTGCGCACGCGGTCGTCGAGCTCGCGCGAAATCCACGGGCCCGGGTAGGGCATGAGTGATGCCGCCGTAACGGGAATGAGCTCCTTTTGATGCGCGGCGAATGTCAACTTGGCCCGTTCGTAGTACCAACGGTATACATCCTGCATAAAGCGCGGTGAGCGCTTTTCGGACTCCGGAGGCAGATGGCGCACGGTCCACTCGTTATCGAACCACACGTCGTAGCCAAACATGCGCATGTTAAAGAGGTAATCCAAGTCCTCGCCGCGGGTGATAAACGGGTCAAAGGCCACACGCGTAAAGGCGCGGGCGTGCAGGGCCATCAGGCCGCCGCACACGTAGTTAGAGCGCGAGATGCGGGTGCCCGAGAGCGCCTTTTTCATCCAACGGTTGAACTCGATGCGCTTGGTCCACCAACGATGGCAGATGCCCGCCTTGTCCGTGGGAGCCAGCGGCGAGCCGTCGCGATCGTAGAAATAGCCGCTCTTGACCAAGATCGGCAAGCCCTGACGCGTCTGCTGCCCCAACGCATAGGTCGCGCGCTTCATAAAGTCGGCGTCGATGACAGTCTCATCGTCATCCAAAAAGATAACCGCGTCATGGCCCAGCACAGCGGCACAGGCTAGCCCCATGTTGCGGATGGCACCGTAGCCTCGCAGGCTCACGCACTCGCCCGAACCCTTGGGCGCGATCTGAGCAACCCGGTCTGCGATGCGCGAGGCCTGGGTGTTGGTGACAACGGTGACCTTGAGCGTGGGATGCGCGTCGACAATCTCGCGCACGCGCAGCGACACATCGGCTGTGGCAGAAACGGGACAGACCACCAAAAGGATGATGCGCGGGATGTCACGTACCTGTTCAAGCGAGGCCAGGCAGCGGTCGAGTTCGGGATTGTCGGCGTTGAGTCGCGTCGAATGGTCATAGGTGCCAGGGGCGTTTGCGCAAGCGTCATCGCCCGCCCAATACGTTGGAATCACGACTGTGGCGTTCATGCCTTACCCTCCCTGCAACACAAAAACGGGACGCCGCCAAACACAGGCGACGCCCCGCGACCTAGCTGATTCCATCATACCCACTTGGGCAAATCATTGCTCGCAAGTCGCAATGTTTATTGCGGATAACCCCAAAAGAGTACCGTGGACAGGCACAATAGCCGCTCGCTCCTATGCGGCATGCTCTGCCGCCCGAGTCATGCGGGACAGGCGGACCAGCAGCATAAAGCCAACAATCAGCAGCACGCCAATGGAAAGGACGCCCAGCGACGGGTTGCCGGTCAGCGAGGTGACGACCGACACCAGGAAGGTGCCCATAACGCTTGCATAACGACCAAAGATGTCAAAGAAGCCGTAGTACTCGTTGGACTTTTCCTTGGGGATAATGCGACCAAAGTAGCTACGGCTGAGCGCCTGCACGCCGCCCTGGAACAGGCCGACCATAATGGCAAGCACCCAGAATTCAAAGGCGGTCTTTAGGAAGAACGCGGCGAACAGCACAATGCCCATGTAGGCGGCGACCGCCACCAGGATCATGTTGAGCGTGCCCACGCGTCCGGCGAGCTTGCCGTAGATGATGGCGGACGGAAAGGCCACGAACTGCGTAACGAGCAGCGCCAGCACCAGCTGCGTCGAATCGATGCCCAAGGCCGATCCGTAACTGGTGGCCATGGAAATGACCGTGTGCACACCGTCGATATAGAAGAAGAACGCGATCATGTAGACCAGCACGGTCTTGTTGTGGGCGATCTCGCGCATGGTGTGTCCGACCTCGGAGAACACACCGCCCACGATGTGGCCGATAGTGTCCTCGGGACCGCGCTCGCGACCGTACTTTTGCTTATAGGTGCGAATGAGCGGCAGGGTAAAGATGAGCCACCAGGCACCAGTGATGATAAACGACAGACGCGTTGCCAGCATGGTGGGGACGCCAAGAGCGGGGCCACCCATGATGAGCGCCAGGCAGATGACGAACGGCACGGTGGAACCGATATAGCCCCAGGCATAGCCCGAGCTGGACACGGCGTCCATGCGCTCGTCGGTCGTAATGTCGGGCAGCATGGCGTCGTAGAACGTCATAGAAGAGTTAAGGCCGATGGTGCACAGCACGTACACGGTCAAAAATGCCATGGCGGACATTGGGATAGCCTGCGCCAGGCAAAGCACCAGGCCCGTGAGGAAGAAGCCCAAGAAGAACTTGATCTTGTTGCCTGCGTAGTCAGCAAGCGCGCCCAGAATGGGCATGAGCATGGCAATGACCAGCGAGGCGATCGTCTGCGCATTGCCCCAGGCGACCACCAGGTCGGCCGAGGAAGCGCCGGTATTGATGGCGTTAAAGTAAATGGGCACCACCGAGGTATTGAGCAGCACAAGGGCCGAATTGCCCACATCATACATAACCCAGTTACGCTCGAGCTTGGTGTATTTCATGGACAGGGACCCTTCGTATTCGCCCGATATGCAGTTAGTTCATCGTACCCCAATTGTCCAGAACCGCCGGTAAGGATTCGGCAAAGGGGCACGCACGGGCCCTATTCCTCGCGGTCGAACTCCTCATCGGCTTCGAGCACGCGACCGCTGTAGTTGACGTGACTGGTCACGGCATCCATGTCACCGGTCTCGATAAAACGTGCGACCGTGCACTCGTAATCGACCAGCGCGCGATCAAAGACCTCGGGGAAACTCTCGTTCGAGACCTCGTCGGTAAAGGGATTCTTCCATGTCAGATGGCCCAGGTTACCGGTGCGCTCGGGCAGCTCCGTCGTCACGCGATGGGCAAGGCCGTCGAGCAGCGAGTAGTCGTGCACCAAGCCCTCAACCAGCGAGATCGCGCGCGTCTTTGCGGAGCCGGCCGGCTCAATCGCGCGGTAAAGTCGCTGCATATTGGCAACGGCAGCACCGTACTCCCCCGCCGGAATGTCAATGCCGTACACGCGTCCGGCAACATAGCTCATCAGCACGCCGGCCACGCGATTGATGCGATCGGTGGTGACGATCTCGCCCGCCGGCGGGTAATCGTCGACCGTAGCGCCATCGCGTTTAAGCTGCAGCATCAGTACATCCAGGTCGCTCTCGATCACGGCATGGACCTGACTGCTCGAATCCTCAAGCTCTGAATCGGACTCCACGATGCCAAACTGCTGCTCATAGACAAAAGGATGGGCGTTGCGGTCGAGCACGTAATGAGACAGCAGGCCCAGCGCAAAGGCGCGACCCAAGCTGGCGTCGCGCGGCAACAGATGCGACACGCCGTCGCGCAGGCACGCGAACTGGCGAGACATGCGCGAGCGATGCATGACCTGCGCCAGCAGCGTGCAGTCGGAAACACGCGGTGTCAGAATGTGAAAGAAGAACGGGTCGGGTCCTTGGTTGCCCAAGATAAAGGCAATGCGCTCTTCATCGGACGTGATGACGCCCTGCGGAAGACGGTCGATGCTTTCCTCGCCAAACAGATGATGGGTGATAAGCGCGGGCATAATGATCCTTTCGATTTCATTCGATGCCACCCATTATGCCCACCGCGCGCCCATGCCAAACCTGCGATGGTAAACGACGGCACGCAAGCCTCTTACGCAAGCCCCAGGTGCGACTTGACCTCGGCGGCACGACGACGGGACACCGGTACCGTCGAGTTCACGCGGTCGAGCCTGAGCTCCATCAACCCCGTGGAGCCAATCTCAACATTGTGCACGTCTTCCAAATTGACCAGGTAGCTGCGATGAACGCGAATAAAGCCCTCGGAGTCCAAGCGACGCTCGAGCGAAGAGATCGACTCATTGATCAGGTACGTTCCCTCGGCGCAGATGGCGTTGCAAAAATCGGCGCGCGCCTCAAAGTAGCAGACGTCTGCGGCGGGAATGAACACCTTTTTGCCCCCGCGGTCCACCGTCAGACGCAAAGGCTGGCGCGGAGCATGGATAACACGACGGGCACCCAAGGCTGCCTCGATCTTGTCGAGTGCCTTTGACAGGCGTGCGTCCTCGACCGGCTTGACGACATAGTCGACCGCATCGAGGTTATACGCATCGGCGGCAAACTCGGCAAACGCCGTCACAAACACAACCACCGGCGGCGTCTTTAGGTTCTGCAGCGTCTCGGCAAGCTCAATTCCCGAGCGACCGGGCATGGTAATGTCTAAAAACAGCACGTCGGGTTTGTTCGACAGAATCGACTCCACGGCTTCGGTGACATTGCCCGCCTCGGCAATCTGGCCCACACGCGTATCCTTTTCCAACAGATAGCGTAGCTCAGCCCTAATGGGAGGTTCGTCATCAACCACCAAGATGTTCCAACCTTCGGACATATGTGCTTCCCCTCTTTTTCTCTCAATCCAACCGCGTGCTACGCCGTCAACGGCGCGGGCTCATGCGGCTCGCCGTTCAGCTCGACGATGACCTGCGTTCCCACGCCCTCCTGGGACTTCACGCGCATGCCGGAATCTTCTCCGTAAAAGAAATGGATGCGCTGAAGCACGTTGAAGAGCGCCAGGCCGCAACCTCGCTTGACGGAGCCGTCGGCGGTAATGCTCTCGGGCTCCTCCAGGCGATGCTGCTCAAACAGATGT
Organism: uncultured Collinsella sp.; assembly: GCA_900550355.1. Lineage (GTDB taxonomy): Bacteria > Actinomycetota > Coriobacteriia > Coriobacteriales > Coriobacteriaceae > Collinsella. The sequence continues at coordinate 5,636 of URRT01000040.1, read as the reverse complement.
GCGCAGACCTCTTCGCTCATACCGATGCCGTCGTCCTCGACGATGATCTCCAAACCGTCATCGGTCTCGAAAGCCCTAACATGAATAGAAAGCGGCTCGGTCTCGCGCTGCGCGTGCTTAATGCAGTTTTCGAGCAACGGCTGCAAGATAAACGGCGGCACCATGCAATCGCGCACCTCAAAGTCGATATCGACCGAGACGCGCAGACGGCCGTCGCCATAACGAGCCTGCATAAGATTGATATAGCGAGTGCCCTGTTCCACCTCGTGCTCGAGCGTGGTGAGCGTATCGGAATCAGAAAGCGTCTGACGGTAGTAATTGGAAAAGTCGATCAGCAGCGACCTGGCCTTGTCCGGCTCGGTACGTACGAGCGACACGATGGTGCTGATGGTATTGAATAGAAAATGAGGATCGACCTGCGATTGCAAGGCGCGCAGCTCCACGCGGGCCGTAAGCTCGTCCTGGCGCTCGAGCTCAAAGCTTGCAAGCTGCGTGGAAATGAGGTCGGCAAAGCCCGAGGCAAGCGCCGTCTGGCGCATATCGATGCTGCTCAGACGGGGATAATACAGCTCGAGCGTGCCCACGCAATGCCCGCGCACGGTAAGCGGTGCGACAATACCGGCGCGCAGGCGCGGAAAGTAGCCACCCGTCTCGGTCGAGGCATCGCGCGAGAACACGCTTTGCTCACCGCTGTTGATCACGTTGAGCGTAGTCCGCAGTACCACCGGGGTGCCCGCGGGGCATTTTGCCGAGTCCTCGCCCCAGCTTGCCAACACCTGCTTGCCGTCGGTAAAGCAGATGGCAGAAGCGATAGTTTCGGACAGGATGATCTTAGAGGCGCCCAGGGCAGCTTCGGGCGTAAGGCCGCGCGACGTGTAGGCGAATATTTTTGAAGCGATAGCGAGCGTGCGGTCGGTTGCGCTCGATGTGAGGTCGTCGGGAACGACAAAGACGTACGAGAAGAAGAAGCACAGCATGACCAAGCCGGCAATGACGACAACGGCCGGAACGGGATTGGGATTATCGGTTAGATCCCAGATGAGCAGCAGGATAAGCAGCGGAACGACAATACCGAGCAAGATGGCTTGAACCACATGCTGAGCGGTACGAAAGACCTTGGTAGAGTTGTAGCTCTTGCCCAGAATCAGCCTATTGAGATCCACCGTCATCTCCTTCTTACCGACGCACCCCATAGCAATAAAGAGGGCCGCAAGCGACCCTCTCCATTGCATTATGCAATCAAATACTGTGTTTTACATCAAGCCATCGATGAACGGTAGCTTAGGCGCTGTACTTGTTTGCCTCGCCGAAGGTGCCGCCCTCGACAATCCAGCCGTCCTTCATGATGACGTCCATGTTGTCGGTGTTGAGCACGTGGATGTCGGCGGCGACGTCACCGTTGACGACCAGCAGGTCGGCGCACTTGCCGGCCTCGATGGAACCGGTCTCGTCCTCGATGTGGCACATCTTGGCACCGTTGAGAGTGGCACAGGTGATGGTCTCGACCGGGGTGAAGCCGATCTTGTCGACGAACTCGTACATCTCCTCGATGGAGCAGGTGCCGTACGGGGTGACGAAGGAGAAGGAGTCGGAGCCGATCGTCATGACGACGCCGCGCTTCTTGGCCTCGCGCAGGCAGTCGTAGTTGCGCTGCAGCTCCTTCTCGACCAGGGTGCCCTCGTACTTGTCGTGCAGCTCGGGGACGTAGACGGGCGGATAGGTGGCGTACCAGGTGGGCAGGAAGGCGATCGTCGGAGTGAAGAAGGTGCCCTGCTCGGCCATGAGGTCCATGGTGCGCTCATCGATATCGAAGCCATGAATCAGCTGCTCGCAGCCAAAGCGGACGGAGTCGTAGGCAGCGGCGTGGTTGTTGTAGCAGTGGCTCCACACGGGGATGCCGACCATCTTTGCCTCTTCGACCACGGCCTGGATCTCCTCGGAGCAGTAGTGCTGGTCGCGACCGGAATCCCAGCGCCAGATGCCGCCACCGGTAGCCCAGATCTTGATGGCATCGGGGTTCTCGCGCAGGCGACGACGGACGGCCTTGCGCAGATCCCAAGGACCGTCGACCTGATCGCCCCAGGGGTGCGATTCCTTGTTGAGCTCTTGGCTGCAGTGGTGGGAGGCGCCGTGGCCGGCAACGCGGCAGAAGCCAAGGCCGGTGGCCAGAACGCGCGGGCCCTTGAAGACGCCCTTGTCGATGCAGTCACGGATCTGGATACCAAAGCGGCCGATCTCGCAGACGGTGGTGAGGCCGTGGGTGAGGCAGTCGTAGGCCTGCTTGACGGCGACGGCCTGCTTCTCGAGGAGCGGCTGCATGACCCAGTCGGTGTCATCGTCGGTCAAGTTGCCCGAGAAGTGCAGGTGGGTGTCGATCAGGCCGGGAAGGACGGTCTTGCCGGCGGCGTCGATGACCTCAACGCCCTCGGGAAGGTCCTGCATGGCGCCGGCGTACTCGATCTTGCCGTTGTCGTCGACGAGAACGAGGGAGTTCTCGACCGGCTCGGCACCGGTACCGTCGATGAGCTTACCGCCAACGATTGCATACTTAGTGGACATGGTTCCTCCTTATGGATCCATATAGTGGGCGAGGCCGTGTTGGGTTAAGGCCTCACAAAGCTACCCAAGTGGTGCCGGGTTCGGTGCGCGGAAGAGAGGGTCCCGCGCACCTGATCCGCCCCGGCTCGGCGTTACTTTTTGCGGGAATTGGTGAAAGCCATGAGGGCCAGGCCAATAGCCAACCAGCCGATCACGATGCTCCACTCCACCATGTTGAGGGAGGCGGGAGAGAACGGAATCACGAGCAGGCCGATGATGATGGCGCAGGCAGCGATAGCGAGGCCGATGCCAAACTTGCCGCCGGGCACCTCGTAGGGACGAGGCAGGTCGGGCTCGGTGAAGCGCATGCGCAGGCAAGCGAGGGCGACCATGCCGCAGGAGAAGATGAAGGCGAGAGCCGACACGTTGGTCAGAGGGATGAGCATGTTCTTGCCCAGGAACGGACCGACGACGGTGATGACGCCCAGAACGACGCAGGCAAGCTTGGGAGCGCCGGACTTGGGGTCGACCTCGGCGAACTGCTCGGGCAGCTGGCCCTTGCGGCCCATGGCGAGCATGATGCGGCTCGTGGCGCCGTAGAAGGAGTTCATCGGGCCCATGGGTCCAAGCGTGGCGATGACGAGCATGGCCAGGTACAGGAGCATGTTGATGCCCTTGAGGCAGGCAAGCGCGGGAACCGGGCTCTTAACGAACTCATGCCAGTCGAGGATGGTACCGAACGAGTAGATGCAGACCATGTAGAAACCGCCGGCGGCCAGCAGGGCCAGGGAGATGATCTTGCCGAACTTGTTCCAGTTGAGGCCCTCGGCTGCTTCCTCAGCCTGCTGGGGAATGGTGTCGAAACCGGCGTAGAAGAACGGGGTCAGAACCAGGACCGACACGATGCCGGCGAACAGGCTGGTGCTCTCGGTAGCGGCCTTGCCGCCGCCAGCGCCGGTGACCTGGGAGAACACGGGCATGGCGTTGTCCGGCGAGCCGGTGAACAGCGAGACGCCCATGGCGAGCAGCATGCCGCAGAGCAGAGCCTTGGTCAGGAAGGCCTGGAGCTTGGCGGCCGAGCTGGCGCCGCGGAAGTTGAGGAAGATGACGTAGACTGCAAAGCCGAGCGCGATCAGCGTCGGGAACAGGTAGACGTCGGCCCCCAGGATGGTGTAGAGCTTGACGGCGCGCAGCCATTCAAGGCCGGGCAGGCTGCCGAACATCTCGGACACGAGGGTCGAGATGGCGATGGCCTCCCACGGGCACAGGATGCCGTTGCCCAGGGCCAAAAGCCATCCGGTGATGTAGCTCAGCGTACGGCCAAAGCTACGATCGACATACTCGACGATGCCGCCCGAGATGGGGATAGCAGCCGTGAGCTCACCGAAAACAGCTCCGACGGGCACGAGGAAGATTGCACCCAAGAGGAATGCAATCATAGCGGGAACGGGACCGCCGCCCACGACCATCCAGTCGCCGACCTGCAGAACCCAACCGGTACCGATGATGGCACCGAAGCCGATGGTGAAGAAGTTCCAGAGCGAAAGCGTTTTCTTCATGCCGCCGTTATCCTCGACTGCAACTTCTGCGTTCTTGTCCGCCATTGTTCCCCTCCTTTCCTGTTTGACGCCCTTGGCGTCACCCCTTGCGCGGTCCGTTTTGCCGCGCGCTTTTATTCCATGGCTTTAAGATACGGCCTTGGCGCAGCAGCGCCGCTCGCAGCTCGACCGAAGGCAGAACTGCAAAACGAGCGGCGCCGTTTTTGGGACGAACGGCGGGAGACGTCATTCGTCTTGGACGCTTTCATCTTGTCTGCTTTTGAAGACCTGTTGCCGTGACGCTTGGCGCGCGGCGCGGCAACGTTCATACCATTTGTCAGGCTTTTGGCGCACATACCCATGTGTCGTGCATCTTTTTATGTAGGATAGACAAGTTACACATGAGGCAAGGTGATTCGAATGGCATACGGATACAATGACGGCGACCAACGGCCACAAAGCGTGCGCCTTGCCGGCCGCACCATGCCAACGCCCGGAAGCACCTCCGACAACGACAACCCGCAGCGCCCCCAAGAGCAGCTCGGGGCTTCTTCGCGGCAACAAAGCCGTACCGTGCAGCAGTCAGACCGCGTGAGTACGAGCACACGCCAACGCCAGACCGACACATCGCAGCCACGCCGCTACGATCGGCATAAGACCGACTACTACGTCAAGCGCTCCTTTTCGCGACCTCAACGCGATCGCGGCAATTCCGCCCCTCACCCCGCGTCGCACACCACAAGCCACGCGCTTCCGGCCCGCCGCCTACGCCTTGCGCTTTGCTCCATCGCCGCCTGCCTCGTCTTTGTGTTTTTGGGATCCTGTATCTCCCACGGATCAGCCGGTCTTGAGCCCGCTGCCGAGGACAAGCTGCTTAAAGCTCCCGTCGCACCCGGTTACTCCTTTGCGTTCTCGACCCCACGCTCGCAATGGCAGGCCGGCACCATGCCCCACATCTACCAAATTGACCCCGCATGGTCGGAGCTGCCCTATGCCGGCGGCACTATTCGCGAAAACGCTTGCGGTCCCACCTGCCTCACCATGGTCTATATCTTTAAGACCGGCCACACCGATAAGACGCCGGTCGATATATGCGCACTGGCCGAAGCCGGCAACTACGCCCCCACTGGTGCCACCGAGTGGTCGTTTATGACAGGCGGTGCGTGGCAGCTGGGGCTCAACGGAACACAGCTCTATAACGATCGCGAATCGATTACCCAAGCACTTCGCTCAGGTACGCCCATCATCGCCGCAGTGCGCCCCGGTACATTTACCAACGTAGGCCACTACATCGTGCTCTACGGCATCGACGATGCCAACCAGATTGGCGTCTACGACCCCAACTCGGCCAGCCGCAGCGCCCGCCGCTGGGGCGTCGTAGAGGTCCTCAACGAAGTCGAAGCCATGTGGGCCTACTACTAATCATTGGGGACAGACTTAAATGAGTGGTCATTAGGAACGCTCTTGTTTGACCAGTCGTTTAAGAACGTCCCTAATGACTAGGTGAATAGCAAAAGCCCCGCAGTCGGAGCGGACTGCGGGGCTCATGAAGAGAGGCTA
>URRT01000039.1 GCA_900550355.1 uncultured Collinsella sp. | reverse complement strand
CGCCCAGTGTGTGGCGCGTTTGTCGCAGCGTCTGGTTAAGCCGTATCCAAAATCGTTTATCGGTTCCGGTAAGGTTGAAGAGCTGTGCGGCCTGGTGCATCGTATGGATGCCGATGTCGTAATTTTTGACGACGACCTGACGCCCTCGCAGCAATCCTATTTGGAGAAAGCCGTGGGCGAGCCGGTAAAGATTATCGATCGCACAGCACTGATCCTGGATATCTTTGGCCTGCATGCTCAGACGCGTGAGGGACGCCTACAGGTACAGCTGGCGCAGCTTCAATATCTGTTGCCTCGTCTGCGCGGTATGTGGAGCCATCTTGCCAAGGAGCAGACGCGCGGCGGCATCGGTTCCCGCTTTGGCCAGGGTGAAAGCCAGCTCGAGGTTGACCGTCGCTTGATTCGCAATAAGATTGCCGCGCTTCGTCGTGAGCTTAAGCAGGTTGAACAGCGTCGCGATGTCCAGTCCAAGAGCCGCATTGAGTCACCGGCATTTCGCGTCGCGTTAGCCGGTTATACCAATGCCGGTAAATCGACGTTGCTCAATCGACTGACCGGCTCTACGGTACTTTCGCAGGACAAGCTGTTTGCTACGCTCGACCCGACGACGCGTTCGTATCGCCTGCCCGGCGGTCGCGGCATGACGATTACCGATACCGTCGGCTTTATTCAAAAGCTGCCGCATGGTCTGGTCGATGCCTTTAAATCGACGCTGTCCGAGGTGTTGGGTGCCGATCTAATTCTCAAAGTCGTAGATGCGTCTGACGAGGACTATGAGCGGCAGCTGGAGGCTGTCGACCGCGTGCTTGATGAGATCGGCGCCGGCGAGCGTTTGACGCTTACGGTGTTCAATAAAATCGATCTTCTCGATAGCATTGATCGATTGAGTTTCCGTCGTCGTTATCCGGAAGCTGTTCTGTTCTCGGCCCAAACGGGCGAGGGGCTCGACGATCTCGTCGATCGCATTGCTCGCGAGGCGGCCGCCACCGATGTGCTGCTTTCCGCCGACATTCCATATCGTGAAGGTGCACTCATCACAGTCGTGCATGAGCAGGGGACCCTTTTGCACGAGGAATATCTTGAGGATGGCGTTCGTATTGTGGCGAAACTGCCGGCTCGTATTGCACCGCGGCTCGAGCGTTATCGCACCGAGTAGGCGAGCTCCAAAATGCCCAGTATGATGGGCTGATGTAGCAGATAAAAGGGGAGTGCATGACGTCCAAGGCTGGCGAGCGCCGGTAGGGGGTTGGCGTAGGCCCAGCTTGGGGCGGGATGTTCGCATCTTTGAGCGGTGCGCGCAGCAAAGTATCCTGTGAGATACATGAATATGAACGGGATGATTGGATAATAGTCGCCTGAAACAAACCGGGGGCCGGGAAATCCTAGCCACGCCAAATAGGGGAATGAATAGGTCGATTTCGGGATGCCCCATGTCGCCGCGAAGAGAGCGAGGCATATCGCAATGCCCCACGTGCTGGGCACTTTCTTAAGCATCGGTCGTGCTGCGGCTGTCACAGCGGTACACGCCGCCATGCAATAAATGATGCCAAAGTTCACTGAATCGTCGACCGATACGAGCGTTGTTGCGATCCAGACGACCAAAGCTGCGGCAGCGTACTTGGCCGCTCGTTTGGCATTGTTGCGTGAGAGCGTGCACATCCAACCCGCGATAAACAAAAATACCCAGCTGATGCTGGCGCGCCAGATGTCTTGAAAGACGGTCTGGGTAAACCAGGGCATATCCCAGTCGTACAGGTAGGCGAGATCGTAGCAAGCGTGAAAACCTGCCATTGAAATCATCGTAAACCCGCGGACGGTATCAAAGATGGTGATGCGTTTTTGCATTACGAGAACCGGCGCATCAAGCCGACGACTTTGCCCAAGATAACGGGATTCGTTGCATAGATAGGCTCCATGGTGTCATTCTCTGGCTGCAGGCGTACGCGTCCCTGCTCCTTGTAGAATGTCTTGACGGTCGCTGAACCATCAATCATGGCCACGACAATTTCGCCGTTCATGGCACTCTTTTGTTCACGGACGATGATGTAATCGCCATTGAAGATGCCGACATTGATCATTGAGCTCCCATGCACCTCAAGGATAAAGGAACCCTGATCAGTGGCGATTTCGGTCGGGATAGTAAAAGTGTCTTCTATATTCTGCTCGGCCAGAATGGGAATCCCAGCTGCGACGCGACCAACGAGCGGTAGCGAGACCGTTCCGCGAGGTGCGGTGGGTTCGTCAGATTTAGAAATTGAGACAGAGGAACCGTCCTCGTTAAAGAGTTCCAGGGCGCGCGGTTTGGTGGCATCGCGCTTGAGTAGCCCGCGCGCCTCCAGGGCAGACAGATGGGCGTGCACGGTGCTGGGGGAGGAAAGGCCCACGGCAGAAGCCATCTCGCGCACGCTGGGCGGATAACCTTTCTCCTGCTGATATTCCTTGATGAAGTCGTAAATTTGCTGCTGACGCTTGGTAATTTTGCGAGCCATCAGGGCATCCTCTCTACCCATGTCAAACAAATGTTCGAATTTTGCTTGACAGGAACAACTGTTCGAAGATAATAATAACCGAACATTCGTTCTCGCGCTAGACATTTTTGTCCGCGCGGCTTGATAAAACTGTTCTCAGCAAAACACGCGAGAGGAGAACATGATGAACGCAACGAATATGGTCCAGGGAAACCTTGCCCTTAAACTCGAGACGCCTGCAGAACCCACTTTTACGGTTGTTCAGGGTGGCCGCTCCGGCTTTCAGCCTTTGACCGTAAAGCCTGCTCGCAATCAGCAGGCTGTAGTTGCGCCGGCCCGCGTTGCCCTGAAGGTTCCGACGATTGTCGCCGTTGCCGTTGCGCTTACGCTCTTCGTTGTCCTCGCTACGTCGGTCTTTAGCGCTCGTCACGCCGCGTATGCCGAGTCCGTTTCCAACGTTACCTACGAGACTATTCGCGTTCAGCCTGGTGATTCTCTTTGGTCGCTTGCCGAGGAATATCCTATCGAAGGCCTTTCCACGCAAGAGACTTCCGACATGATCCGTAACGTCAATCATCTGGAGCATGGTTCGCTCGCCGCCGGTGCGCATCTTAAGGTTCCTGCTCGTTCGTAATCATTATCGCGCTGCGCATGGTACCCTTGTTATCGTTTAAGAGGAGGTACCATGCGCTGTCCCAAATGTGGCAAGGCACATACCCGCGTCGTTGATTCCCGTATGCAGGAGTCAAATAACACCATTAAGCGCCGTCGCGAATGTTGTTCGTGTAACTATCGCTTTACAACGTTTGAGCGATGCGAAGACCCAATCGAGGTCATTAAGTCAGACGGAACCAAGCAGCGGTTCGATCGCAATAAGCTGCTCGTCGGCTTGATGCGCGCCACCATCAAGCGTGATATCGATACTAAGAAGCTCAATGAGATTATCGACGACATCGAGGTCGAGCTGCGCTCTCGCACGCTGACGGCCGTCACGTCCCATGAGTTGGGTGACATGGTGCTCAAGCGCTTGGCCAAGATCGACAAGGTGGCCTACATCCGCTTTGCCTCGGTCTACCGCGATTTCAAAGACGTCGATGAGTTTCTGCAAGAGCTCGACAAGCTAAGGTGATTCCATGTCCAACATTACCGTCAACATAAAGCGTCTCGACCCCACCGTCGAGCTTCCCAAATACGCCCATCCCACCGATGCCGGCTTGGATTTGCGCTCCAACGAGGACTGCGTCCTGAAGCCCTTCGAACGTCGTCTGGTCTCTACTGGGCTGGCCATCGCCTTGCCCGATGGCTACGCCGGCTTCGTCCAGCCCCGCAGCGGCTTGGCCATCAAGCAGGGCCTGTCTATAGTTAACACGCCGGGCCTCATCGACGCCCACTACCGAGGAGAACTCAAGGTTATCCTCATCAACCTGGACCCCTCCAACAACATCCAAATCAACAAAGGCGACCGCATAGCCCAACTCGTCATCCAAGAAGTCCCCACGGTCAACCTCATAGAGGTAGACGAACTAGACAAAACCGACCGAGGCAACGGAGGCTTCGGCTCCAGCGGCGTCGCCTAGGGGTACTCGTATCCCTCCCGCCCGGGGCTTACCTATATCATTCCATGCTCAAACATTCTCGCGTCGCTTCGCTCGCTGCGAAACTGCGCGTGGAACGATATAGGTAAGCCCCGGGCGGGCGGCTACTCGCTTGAAACAATATTTACTTTTCTAGTAAGTCGATGCGATAAAGGGACGCCTCCTTTGTCGCATCGACTTACTGTATTTATATTTTCTGGTTCCCCTTTTCAGATTCTACTGGTGGGGAATCTGGTATAGCCGCTAGTACGTTAACGCAGCTTACCTGTGGGAGGCCCCTATATATCGTCCCACGCGCAGTTTCGCAGCGCAGCGAGAATGTTTGAGCATGGGATGATATATAGGGGCCTCCCACAGGTAAGCGGACAGTCCAATGCTAGCGGATATGCGCGGGTTTTCCGCCCCAGTAGAAGCGGCAGAAGGCTCGTTTGCGCTTTTGGGGTTTGCCTACGAGCTCCATGGTTGCGATGGCTATATCTTCGGCTGCGTGGGGGCGGCGTAGTACTTCGCCGTTGATGAGTAGGGCTTTGAGTGATTCGGGATGATCGTGCAGATGGCGCAGGGTTACGATGAGTTCTCGTGCGGTGGTGACATGCATGCTGGCGCCCATTCCGGTGAGCATGGTGGTGTTGGCCTTTTCTTGACCATATGATTTGCCCAGCAGGATCATCGGCAGATGCGCGCATAGGCATTCGGTGACGGTGAGTCCGCCCGATTTGAGGATTGCCAGGTCGCAGCCGTGCATGAGGGCTGCCATATCGTCCACGTAGTCCAGAACCGTGACGTTTTCGAGCTTCATGGCGTCGAAGAGCGTCTTGAGGCGGGTGGCGTATTCCTCATCCTTGCCCGGCAAAAAGACAAAGTGCATGTCCTCGAAGCTGCGCAGGAAGGGGAGTGTGCGGTCCATCTCCGCGCGAAAGCGAACGTACGGTTGAGGCAAACTGGCACCGGCCATCACCAACACAACGGTCTTGTCAGCGGGGAGATTGAACTTCTCGAGTTCTTCCTCGCGATTGTAGTCCGTATCAAACCCGGCGCGAATGGGGATGCCTGTAATGCGGATTTTGGTCTCGGGAACTTTACGGGGGCGAAGTGTCTCGGCCATAAATTCGTTGGCTACGCAGAACAGATCGGTGTCCTTGTGGGGCCAAAAGCCTTCGACTTCATAGTCTGTTGGTACGCAGATGACGGGATAATCGATACCCGTGATGACGCGGGCACCCACAGCGACGTTGGCCGCCGTGATGTGTGTTGCGACCACGGCTATGGGCCTGCGGGTGCGGACATATTCGTTGAAGGCAGGGAACATAATACGTGACCATGCCGTGCCTCCGCCCCAGAGCAGATGTCCCGTAAACGTGTATCGCCAGGTTAGGTCATATATGGGACGCGTGGCGCCGGTAAACGAAGCTGCTGTTTTATTACCATCGAACCTAATACGTCCAAAATCGAGGATATCCAGGACTTCGATCTCAACATCCTCAGGGATTCCCTTGGTGCCGCTGATAAGGTCAAATGCTTGTGCAATCGCGTTGGCGGCGGCTTTGTGGCCCGATCCAACCGATGCGTGCACGATGGTTACTAGGGGTTTTTGTGCAGGTGAAACGGTCATTTGCTCCGGTTGGGGAGTAGCTTGCATGGGCAGGGGAGCGCTATTGCTCGTCTGCATTTGATCCATCGATAACTCCCCTTCAGCTTTGTTACGCGATTTATCATTGTAGTGCATGAGTGTCATGTTCACGTAAATTTGGGTATGAGCGCAAAGAACGCCAATCTTTCGACAGGAGGTCTCTTCATGACTACCCATCAGCCGATCGATGTTGCTATTATCGGCGGCGGCCCTGCGGGCTATGCTGCAGCCATTTACGCGGCGCGCGCCAACCTAACGACGACCGTGATTGAGCAGGGCATGTCGGGAGGACAGATCGCCACAACCAATGAGGTCGAGAACTATCCGGGCATTCCGCTACTGAGCGGCGCTGAACTCGGTGAGCGATTCCAACAACATGCAGAAGGCCTAGGGGCTCAGGTTGAATGGAGCATGGTGACGGGTGTCGATTACGATGCCGGCTCCAAATTGTTTACCGTTCATCACGATGTTGGTGATACGACGGCTAGGAGTGTTATCGCTTGCATGGGTGCCACGCCGCGTCCGGCAGGTTTCGCTGGCGAGGATACGTATCGCGGTCGTGGCGTTTCGTATTGCGCGACGTGTGACGGCATGTTCTTCCGTGGCAAACAGGTCTTTGTAATCGGTGGTGGCAATTCGGCATGCGAGGAAGCTCTGTTCTTGTCAGAAATCGCCAGCAGCGTGACCATCGTTTTGCGCCGCGATCAGTTCCGTGCCCCCGATGGTGTGGTTAAAAAAGTTCTTGCAAAAGATAATATTTCAGTTAGGTACCAAACTAGTATTGTGGAGCTTTCGGGCGAAACCATGCCAACGACGATCACCTTTAAGGACAATGCATCCGGTGAGACTCATACCGAGTCATTTGAGCCCGGCTCGTTTGGCATCTTTGTCTTTACCGGAACGCAACCCCATACCGAGCTTGTTGAGCATTTAGTCGATCTGGCGCCTGATGGCGGCATTCTGACTGATGAATCCATGGCGACCCGCACGCCAGGTCTATTTGCCGCTGGCGATATCCGTTCCAAGCGTTTGCGCCAGGTTGTGACCGCCGTTTCGGACGGAGCCATAGCGGCAACAAGCGCATACGCATTTCTCCGTGGATAAGTACGATAATATATCTTATGTAAGGTTGTTGTCTTTTAACAAAGTGGTTGGACGGTGTATCAATGTGCTGTCCAACCACTTTTACTTTCCGGTTATATAGTATGCAAAACTAGATAACCTAGAATACAATATAGCTAATGAACGGAGGATCCTTATGAACCACGCCAAACGCGTTATCCCGATGTCCGATTCGTCGGTCAGCATTAAGCCTGAGGATATTCAGCCCACTGTGCTGCCCGATGCATTTATTCAGTCCGATATCGTGCGCAAACTCAATACGTTGAGTCTGCCGCGCTATGACCAGTTGCCCAATGTGACACTCTACCGCGACCAGGTTATTGAGTATGTTGCGCTTTGGATGGAGCCGCTGTCCATTTGCGTTGAGCAGCCTATCATTACGCCATCGATGATCAATAACTACGTAAAGGTCGGCCTAGTGCCTGCTCCGGTCAAAAAGCAATATGGCCGCGAGCAGATTGCCCGCCTGATCGCTATCTGCATCTTTAAGCAGGTGCTACCTATTGCTGCGGTGCAGGCACTCTTTAACATTCAGCGTTTGAGCTACGATGCCCCGACGGCCTTTGATTATGTGGTCGATCAGCTCGAGGCATCGATTCGTGCGGCGTTTTCCGTCGAGCAGACTCCCGTGCCCGATACGGCGCATCAGGTAACGCGTGAGTCGCTGCTTGTGCGTAGCGCGGTATCGTCCTTCGTTTCGAAGGCTTACTTGATGAGCTATCTCAAGTTCAACGGGTTTAATAGCTAGCCGACGTATAAAACGGGCGGGACAAAGAGCCATCTGTCGCTTTGTCCCGCCCGTATTTTTGCTTGGTTGGACTTTATTTGCCCGAAGCTACGCCCATGCCGTAGCCGATGATGAGGCCGTGCATCTCGGCGTAATAGGAATCCAGGCCGTTGCAGGGCATGATGATGGTCTTGGAGCCGGGCCAATGCTCGACTATGCGGTCAGTGAGCGCCTGGGCTCCAGCTTCGTTCTCAACGTGATCTATGACGACCTCACCGCCCGTAAAGCCCTCGGCTTCCATAGTGTCGATGATCTTGTTGAGCATCTTCTTTTCGCCACGCGTGTGCCCGACGAGTTCGATTTTACCGGCCTCACTCGCTGTGCCCAAAATACGGATATTGAGCTTGTTGGCAATGACGCCGGCTGCCTTAGGGATACGTCCGGCTTTGGCGAGGTTTTCGTAATTGCACAAACTGAAGAGGATTTTGCTGTTCTGTTCAAGGCTATCGAAGTATGCGCAAGCATCCTCGAATGAGACATTCGGATTGCTTGCAAGATAGCGGTCGAACAGCAAGAAAATGAGGTCCATTTTGCCGCCAGCTGCGCGTGAATTGACTAGATGAATCTGTCGGTCGGGCTCCTCGGCAAGAACCATATCGCGAGCCGTGGCTGCCGCGTTGTAGCTGCCCGACACGCCCTCAGAGATCGGCATGCAGATGTTCTTGTCTGCCAATTTGAAGAGCTCGGCCCACTCCCCTACGCTGGGACAAGCGCTCGAAGAAGCGTTCGTCTCCGCCTGAACAGCGCAGTTGAGCTCATGAACATCGAGCGAAAGGTCATCGACGAATTCATGCTCCCCCACTCGAATTTTGAGGGGCGCAAATGCAAAGGTGGTATGGGGCGCGGTCGGTTGCCAATCGCGGAGGTTGCAGCTTGAATCGGAGATAAGTGCCCAGCTCATAGAGGGTCCTTTCTAATCGTTCCCATTCAATTATAGCCATCTTGCAGACCGATTGGGCCGCTATCTAGTATTCAAAACTAGATAGCGGACTGCACTAAAGGCAAAAGAATGGACCCCATGACTCAAAGCCACGAGGTCCATATCCGTTTGCTTTATCTGAATACTTAGTAGCGCACGAAAATGTAGTTGTTGTTCATGCCGGCGGCAACGGAGCTGATGATAACACCCGTGTTGTAGTCAGAAGCATGAATCATCTGACCACCACCGATGTAAATGCCGGTGTGGTACGAGTTGACTACAACGTCACCGGGCTGCGGATCGGACACACGCGTCCAGCCCATAAAGGTGCCCGTGGTGCCCAGGCGGCAATAGCGACCAGTAAGGCAATAGCTTACAAAACCAGAGCAGTCGAAGCTGTTCGGGCCAATTCCGCCCCAGGAATAGGCGCAACCAAGCTTGCTGTATGCACGCGAGACAACAGAACCGCCGTCGACGGACTGGCTCGGAGCAGAAGGCGTCGGAGCCGGAGCAGGCGTGGAGGGCTGCGGCGTCGGAGCAGGTGCCGGCGTAGGAGCCGGAGTGTTGCCGCCCTGGTTGTTGTTATTGCTGGTCTGGCCACCGTTGTTGGTGTTCTCGGTCGTACCGGCAGTCTCGTTGCTCACCGTGGCCTTCTCGGCGGTGCTGGCGTTGATGCCGGCCTGCAGCGCGGCGTTGGCCTCGGCCTCGGCGGCAAGCTCGGCCTGCAGCTGCGAATCCAGGGAGTTTACGACGTTCTGGGCTTCAGCCTGCTGGGCGTTAAGCTCGTCGACCTTCTTTTGCGTGGCGGCGACGTTCTTCTCCTGCTCGGCCTGCTTATCGGTGAGCTGCTGCTTAAGCTCCTTGACCTCTTGAATGGTCTGAGCTTGCTTATCGGAAACTTTGCCGTAGTAGAACAGACGGTTGAGCATATCGCTCAGGTCATCGACACCCGTCAGAACCTGAAGCAGGCTCAGACCGCCGGTTTTGTACTCGCCGGCGACATAGGTTGAGAGCTTAGCCTGACCATCGGCGATCTCCTGCTGCTTTTGCGTGATCTCGCCGGCAGTCTGATCGAGCGCCTGCGTCTGCGTGGCGAGCTCATCGTAAATCTGCTGAGTTTGGGTACCGATCTGCTCGAGCTTCGTACGAGCAGCGGCAAGGTCGGATGCGGTATCGGCGTAGGCAGGAGCCGCGAGGCCCAAGCCCAAAACACAAGCGAGGGTTGCCGTAGCAGCGCAGCGTGCCATGTTTTTGTGCGTGTTTGCTGTGCGCATGTAGCTTCCTTTCCAGTAACTAAGGGTAACGGCTAGTCCACCGTCACCAGGCTAAAGAGCTCCACATCGTCATCAGACGGCGTGAGCTTCTCGCGCGGGTTGAGAAACGCAAGCTCAAGGATACAACCGTAACCGATAAGCTTTGCGCCCATATCTCGCACCAGTTTACCTGTTGCCTCGACGGTTCCGCCCGTCGCGACCAAGTCGTCCAGAATCAACACGGTATCTTTAGAGCTGATAGCGTCGGCATGGATCTCAATGGAATCCGTTCCGTACTCGAGCTCGTAGCTCTGGCTCACAGTCTTGCGCGGTAGCTTGCCCGGTTTACGTGCGGGAACAAAGCCGGCGCCAAGGGCTACAGCTACCGGTACGCCAACCATAAAGCCGCGAGCCTCGGGACCCACGACCTTGGTGATTCCCATGCCGGCAAAGTGCTCGGCGAGGGCATCGGTCATGGCTTTGAGCGCCTCGGGATTGCCAAAGAGCGGCGTGATGTCTTTAAAGATGACTCCGGGCTCGGGATAGTCGGGGATGTCGACGATTTGAGATTCGAAGTCGTACATTGCATGACCTTTCAATGGGTTCCCGAAATTTCAGCAGCGGTTATTTGCCCGCGGTGGCGGTGCCGGATTGCGAAGGGGGGACGACCTTGAGCGGCTTGACGAGAGAATCCTTGTGCGAAGCCGGCGCGGCTATCTCTTCGTTTTTGGCCTTGGTGGACTCGGAGCGAGTGATTTCCTCATCGAGTGCATCGATGTCGGCGTCCTCGACCACGGCGTTGAGCGACTCAAAAACGCGGTTCTTGAGCAGCGCGGTGTGCACGCCCTCCGTCAGGTCGTGAAGCTTCTTAAACGCACGCTCGAGCTTGGCGTCGCGCTCGTCATCGGAGGTATCCATGCCGAGCATGCTCACAAGCACCTGCTCAAACATCGAGGACTCGCGGTTGGCGGAAGACACGTACTGACGCAGGTTGCGCGGCTCGATATGGAAGCGCGACAGCTCGGAGCAGTAGCGGATGATCGGAAAATCGCGACAATCGACAAGCTCGCGATTCTGCGGACTCTTGATGATGCGAATGAGGTCGTTCTCGGCGAGCGAGCGGATAAACGAAATTTCGACGCCCAACATATCGGGAATGGTCTCGATGGGATGCAGCTTTTGCTTAGTCTCCTTGGGCTCCGTCTTGAGCGGAACATCGGATAGCAAGCCCACCTCGTAGGCGAGCGTTGACAGGTCCGTGGCGTTTTCCAAGCGCTGCTTAATCACGTTGAGCGGCATGTAGCGGGTCTTCTGCAAGTGCAGGATGACCTCCAGACGATCAACGTCCTCCTTAGAGTACTGACGGTATCCCTTAGGCGTACGATGAGGGGTAATGAGCCCCTCATCCTCTAGAAATCTAATTTTTGAGTTCGAAAGATCGGGGTATGCGCCTCGAAGTAGGTTGACGACTTGGCCGATACTCAGATAGTTGCGTTCGGCCATGCCCTACTCACCGGTTTCGATGCGCTCCGGCGTGCTCTCGTGGTAGATGAGCGTAAACGTACCGATCTGAACGGAAGAACCGTCGTGCAGCGGGGCTGCATTGACAATGGCACCGTCGACCCAGGTACCATTGAGCGAGCCCAGGTCCTCGATGCGAGCGCCGAGGCCCTCGCGAATAATGCGCGCGTGGCTGCGCGAAACGGTCATGTCATTAAGGAAGATGCCGTTCGCGGGATCGCGGCCGATGGTGGTCACGTCGTCCTCGAGCTCAAAGGCGGCACCAGTCTGCGGACCCTTGACGATGGACAGGACGGGGGCGGTGATGCGCACGTTGGCCATGAGGTCGGGAACGGTGACGTCGCTTGAAGGCACGCGGAATACGCAGGTAGCGTCAGCAGTCTTATCATTCTGAGGCATATTGTTAACCATGTTGTCCATGACAACCCCTAACTTATCGCGGACGTGCCGCAAATAATGAACCGTACGTAATCATACCCCAACGAATCAGTCTTCGATTTCAGGGTTCAGAAAGTCGATGTCCTCGTCCTCGGGATGCGCGAGAGCCTGTTTAATGGCCACTCCGCCCTTAATGGAGTAGATGACAGCCGTGAGCATGGAGAAGATCACGCCGCCGTACACAAAGAAGATGCCGAGGGGCACCGAGCTTCCGTTGAGGCCCGGGAAGGCCGTAAGGGTTGAAGATAAAAGGTGCAGGCCGTCAATAACGGGGAAACCGAGCAGCATGAGTGAGAAGCCGGTCATGAGCAGCGCCGTGGCAATCTTTCCGGGAAAGACCACATCGATGGGGCGACGGTGATAATGACGCACGATAAGCGTGCCGATGCCCAGATAGATGTCGCGGCCAATAATGAGTACGCAGACCCAGATGGGCAGCTCTCCGCGGACCACCAGTCCAAGTACGCCGGTGAACAGCAGCGCACGGTCGCAAATGGGATCCATGACCTTGCCGAGCCACGAGACCGTCTTAGTCATGCGGGCGATCTGACCGTCCATCCAGTCGGTGGAGGCGGCAACGGCGTAGATAACGATGGCGATGACACGGTTGTTATCCGTCACAAACAGGTACAGAAATACCAGGGTGAGGATCAGGCGCGTAAAGGTGATGAAATTGGAGATCGTAAAGATCTTATTCGACGGGTAATCGGAAGTGCCGATAAGCTCCTTTTTGATCTTCTTTTTGATGCCCACAGGACTCCCCCGCTGGTTAACGACAAAACTTTCGATACTATACCCGTTCCAGCGATGTCTATCCAGCGCAGCCATAGAGAGTCCAGACATGTGGAGGGCGCCTCTGGGCTGCGCTGGATTCTGCATTTGTGTACATCAGCCTCCAAAAGCGACATTTTTCGGCATCTTTGGTGGCTGGTGTACACGTTTTGATTCGGTGATTACATCGATCGGGAAAGTTGTTGCTTTAAGCAAATGCGTACGGGTCGAGAAGGGCTGGCACCAAAAGAGCCCAACGGCCGTTACGGCTTCGTTAGAAACGCGCCCCATCATGGATGGTGAACCCGAAAGGTAAGGCGCGCGGGCACGGCGACTCGGCCCGCGCGCCCGGAAGAGAAAGGATAAGCCCATGGATTACATGCTCGAGACGCGCGGGCTCACCAAGCGCTTCGGCCGCGGCGACCAGGCGCAGGACGCCGTGGCCGACGTGAGCCTTCATATCCGCGAGGGCGAGGTGTACGGGCTGCTCGGCCCCAACGGCGCCGGCAAGTCGACAACGCTCAAGATGATCTGCGGGATGCTGCGGCCGACGGCCGGGGAGATCCTCTTTGCCGGGCACGCCTGGCGCCGCGAGGACCTCTACGCAATCGGCAGCCTCATCGAGGAGGCGCCGCTCTACCCCAACCTCACCGCGCGCGAGAACCTGCGCGTGCGCACCACGCTGCTGGGCCTTCCCGAGAGCCGCATAGATGAGGTGCTCGCCGCCGTGGACCTCGCAGACACTGGGAAGAAGCGCGCCGGGCGCTTCTCGATGGGCATGCGGCAGCGCCTGGGGCTCGCGCTGGCGCTGATCGCCCGGCCACGCCTGCTCGTGCTCGACGAGCCCACCAACGGCCTCGACCCCATCGGCATCGAGGAGCTGCGCGACCAGATCCGCGGCTTCGCGGCGGCGGGCAACACAGGGAGCGTCTCCAGCCACATGAGCACG
>URRT01000038.1 GCA_900550355.1 uncultured Collinsella sp. | reverse complement strand
GGTCACAAACTCCGTAACCGGATGCTCAACCTGCAGACGCGTGTTCATTTCCATAAAGTAGAAATTGCCGTCGTCCGAATACAGGAACTCGATGGTACCGGCTCCCTCGTAGCCGACGACACGAGCCAGGTCGCGTGCTGCCTTGTGCATGCGAGCACGAATGTCGTCGTGTCCGTCGAGGCACGGCGCGGGGCTCTCCTCGATCAGCTTTTGGTTGCGACGCTGCACCGAGCACTCGCGCTCGCCGAGCGAAAACACATGGCCCTGCTTATCGGCCATAATCTGCACCTCAACGTGGTGCGCCGGCGCGACGAACTTCTCCATGTAGCACTCGCCGTCGCCAAAGACGGCCTCGCCCTCGGCACGCGCCTCGATGAACGCCTTTGCCGCATCTTCCACGCGCTCGACCTTGCGAATACCGCGGCCGCCTCCACCCGCACGCGCCTTGATGAGCACGGGACAGCCAATGCGCTCGGCCTCGGCCGTTGCCTCCTCGGGGCTTTTGAGCAAATCGCAGCCCGGCACGATGGGCACGCCCGCCGCGGCAGCTGTTCGACGTGCGGCGTCCTTGTCGCCCATGCTGTCGATCACCTCGGCCGAAGGACCGACAAACGCCAGGCCATACTTGTCGCAGTCGCGCACGAAGCTCGCCTTCTCGGAGAAAAAGCCATAGCCGGGATGAATTGCCTTAGCTCCCGACTTTACGGCACAGGTGAGCACGGCATCGTCGTTGAGGTAGCTCTCGGCAAGACGCGGGGCGGCCCGCCGATGCAATACGCCTCGTCGGCAAGCTGCACGTGTAGCGCGTCCGCATCGGCCGTGGAATAAACGGCGACGGTCTTGATGCCCATATCGCGGCACGCGCGGATAACACGGACCGCGACCTCGCCGCGGTTGGCGATGAGCACTTTGTCGAACATGAAGCCTTCCTTAACTTTCGTGCATGAGTGCAAAAGACATATCGGCGCGGCAGCAAACCTCACCGTTGACGCTCGCAGTACCCGTCGCAAAGCGGAACGGCCCGCGCGCACGCGTGATGGAGCACACCAGATCCACCGTGTCGCCCGGGCGCACCGGACGCTTAAAGCGCACCTTGTCCAGACTCGTGTAGAACGGCGTCGCGCCGCGCGCTTCCTCATCGCCCATCAGCAGCACGCAGCAGTTCTGGGCGAGCATCTCGCACTGAATCACGCCGGGGACGACCGGGTTTCCCGGAAAATGCCCCTGCAAAAAGTACTCGTCGCCCGTAATCGTGATCTTGCCGTGGGCCTCGTCGCCCACCAGCTCGGCTTCGTCAAGCAAAAGCATCGGCTCGCGATGCGGTAACAGCTTCTTGAGCTCTTCTTTGTTCATGGATATCACCTATCCGATCCTCATGAGGCAGCTGCCGAACTCCACAAGGTCGCCGTCGACCACGCAGATCTCGAGCACCTCGCCATCCGCCTCTGCCGTCACCTCGTTGAGAACCTTCATGGCCTCGATGATGCAGAGGGTCTCGCCGGCCTTGACCTTGGAGCCCACGTGCACAAACGGCTCGTCGCCCGGCGCCGGGGCAGCATAGAAAACGCCGACCATGGGAGCGGTCACCTCGGCGCCCTTGGGCTCCGGTGCGGCGGCAGGCATGGCGACAGGAGCCACCGCCGGAGCAGTCACGGCACCCGGCATAGGCATGGGCACGGCGACAGGCTGCGCGGCGCTCGCGCGCTCGAGTTCGACCGCGGTGCCATCGGGCTCCTCAACGCGTACGCGCGTGAGGCCGCGGTCCTCCATAACATCGGCTATCTCGGCAAGTCTTTTGGAATCCATGCTCTAGCTCCTCGTATATCTACGCAGCGCGATGGCGGCGTTGTGCCCGCCAAAGCCCAGGTTGGTCGAAAGCGCCCAAGTAAGGTCGGCGCGAACCGCGCGATTGGGCGTGTAGTCAAGATCGCAGGCGGGATCGGGCGTGTGGTAGTTAATGGTCGGCGGCACCACGCCCTGCTCGAGCGCCATGGCGCAGGCCATGACCTCGATGGCACCCGTGGCACCGATCATGTGGCCGGTCATCGACTTAGTCGACGAGACGTGCGCGGCGCGCGCCGCGTCCTCGCCGAGCGCACGCTTGATGCCCGCCGTCTCGGACGAATCGTTGAGCTTGGTCGATGTGCCGTGGGCATTGATGTAGAGACCCTCGGAAGGCTTGACGTCGCCCTCGGTCACCGCCAGCGATATCGCGCGGGCAATGCCGGCAGCCTCGGGATCAGGGCTCGTGATGTGATAGGCATCATCGGTGTTGCCGTAGCCCACGACCTCGGCATAAATGTGCGCACCGCGCGCCTGCGCATGTTCCATGCTCTCGAGTACCAGCACGCAGGCGCCCTCGCCCATCACAAAGCCATCGCGGTCTGCATCGAACGGGCGGCAAGCCGTCGCGGAATCAGGGTTGGTGGTCAATGCGCGGCAGGACGTAAAGCCCGCAACGGCATCGGGGATAATTGCGGCCTCGGCACCGCCGGCGAGAATCGCATCGGCATAGCCGTGCTTGATGGCGCGGAACGCCTCGCCCACCGCATGGGCCGAGGTTGCGCACGCGGTCACCACGGGCAGGGTCGGGCCCTTTGCCTTATGGCGAATCGCGATATTGCCCGATGCCATGTTGGGGATCATCATCGCGATCATATAGGGCGATGCGCGGCGGGGCCCACGGTCGGCAATCGTATGGACGTTGTCGACGAGTGTCTGCATGCCGCCCACGCCCGAGCCCACGTAGACGCCCAGGCGCTCGCGATCGATGGCGCCTTCGACATCAAAGCCCGCATCGTGCATGGCCTCGTCCGAAGCCGCCATCGCAAACTGAACGCAGGGGTCGAGATGCTTGGCGTCACGCTTGCCAAAGTACTCGTTGCCGTCAAAGCCCTTGACCTCGGCCGCCACCTTGACGGTAAACGCATCGGTATCGAAGTGCGTGATCGGGCCGATGCCGCACGTGCCAGCACACATTGCCGCCCAGGTGGCAAGCGCGGTGTTGCCGAGCGGCGATATGGCACCTATGCCGGTAATTGCAACTCTCTGTTCCATCATGGTCTCCTCATCCAAGCCGTTCTTCGGCCCTGGTTTCTACATCGCCATTCCGCCGTCGACGCGCACGACCTCACCCGTAATGTAGGCAGCCGCATCGCTCGCCAAAAAGCGCACTACGCCGGCCACCTCCTCGGGGCGCGCCATGCGCTTAAGGGGAATCTGCTCCTCGGTTGCCGCGCGAACCTTCTCCGAGAGCTTTGCCGTCATATCCGTCTCGACAAACCCGGGAGCGACCGCGTTCACTCGTACGCCGCGAGGCGCAAGCTCGCGCGCTACCGCCTTGGTCAGGCCGATCACGCCCGCCTTGGAGGCAGCGTAGTTGGCCTGTCCGGCATTGCCCATCAGGCCCACGACCGAGCTCATGTTGACGACGCAACCGCCGCGCTGACGCATAAAGGTCTTGGTGAGCGCGCGTGTCGTGTTAAACGTTCCTTTTAGATTGACATCGAGCACGCGGTCGAAGGCATCGTCACCCATACGCATGAGCAGGCCGTCGCGCGTGATGCCGGCGTTGTTGACGAGCGCCCAAATGGAGCCAAAGTCGTTGAGGACCGTCTCCACGCAAGTGTTGACGGCGGCGGGGTCGGCCACGTCACATTGATATGCGCGCGCCGTGGCGCCAGCCGCCTCACAGGCTTCGCACGTCTCGCGCGCCGCATCTGCGCTACCGGCATAGACGACGGCGATATCAAAGCCGTCCTCCGCCAGGCCCACGGCACAAGCGCGACCGATGCCGCGCGAGCCGCCCGTGACAAGCGCCACGCGACGTGAGTCGTTGCGCTCGAGCGCGCCGTTGTTCAAGTTGCCCATGTCATTCCTTTCGGGTTACAGCCCTGTGAACTATGCGAGCTCGTCGGCAATAGCTGCGACCTGCTCGGCCGTTTCGCACGAATACACGCGAACGTCGCTCAGCGTACGCTTGACCAGGCCCGACAGCGTTTTGCCGGGGCCGACCTCAATAAACGTGTCGATGCCTTGATCCTGCAGAGCATGCAGCGTGTCGACCCAGCGCACGGCATGACTCACCTGGTTGGCCAGCACCTCCGATGCCGCCTGCGGGTCGGCCGGATAGGGCGTCGCCGTCATATTTGCCATGACCGGAATCAGCAAAGGGGACGGGGCGTGACCGGCATCGATATATGCAGCAAGGCCACAGGTCGCCTCTGCCATATAGGGGCTATGGAATGCACCCGACACCGCGACCTTCATGGCGCGGCCGCCAGCCTCTTTTACTAGGACGTCGAGGGTCTGCAGCGCATCGGGCGCTCCGGCCACAACCGTCTGCTGGGGACTGTTGTAGTTGACCGGCCAGCAGTCCTCGCCGACCTGCGAAGCCAGGTTCTCGACTTGCGCCGCATCGAGTTTGATGACGGCGCGCATGCCGCCGGGGTGACGCTCGGCAGCCGCGGCCATCAGCGCCGCGCGCTCGCACACGAGCTCAAAGCCCGCTCGCGTATCGAACGCCCCCGCAAAGGTGAGTGCAGCGACCTCGCCCAGCGAAAATCCCGCACAGGCGGCAGGCACCACGCCGCGCTCACGCAGTGCGGCAGCCGCTGCCAGGTCATGGACGAACACGCAAGGCTGCGTGTTCTCGGTCTGCGACAGCTCCTCCTTGGAGGCGCTCCGGCACTGCTCGCTCGTCCCCGGGCGCACCTCGTCGGCGATCGCGAACACCTCGGCAGCCGCCGGCGATGCCTCGATCAGGTCGACGCCCATCGCAGGGTGTTGGGCGCCCTGGCCGGCAAACAGAAACGCTACGCTACCCATGCGCACGCACCCTTCAGGACGTGCTCGGCGCCATCGACCAAATCGTCAACGATTTCGCGCGCGCTCTGGCGCTCGTTGACCATGCCGGCAATCTGTCCACACAAAAACGAACCCTCTTCGTAGTTGCCGTCCTTGGCGGCCTTACGCAGCGCACCGGTTCCCATAGCACCGAGCTCCTCGGCACTCGCGCCGGAACCCTCGCTCTTGGCATAGGCGTTGGTGAAGGGGCTCTTGAGGGCGCGCACTGGATGTCCCGTCGAGCGACCGGTCGCACGCGTCGAAGTGTCGTTGGCCTTCAGGACCATCTCTTTGTACTGCTCCGAGACGGTGCACTCGTCTGCGACCAGAAAGCGCGTACCCACTTGCACGCCTTCGGCGCCCAGCATAAAGGCGGCCGCCACGCCGCGGCCGTCGGCAATACCGCCGGCGGCCACAACGGGAATGTCGACCGCATCGACGACCTGCGGCACCAGTGCCATCGTCGAGGTCTCGCCAATATGGCCGCCCGATTCGGTACCCTCGGCAACAACCGCCGTGGCTCCACGACGTGCCACGAGGCGCGCCAGCGCCACCGAGGCAACGACCGGGATAACCTTGATGCCCGCCTCGTTCCACGCCTTCATGTACTTGGCGGGATTGCCGGCGCCCGTCACGACGACCGGCACTCGCTCGTCAATCACGACCTGCGCGACCTCGTCGGCAAACGGGCTCATGAGCATGACGTTGACGCCAAAGGGCTTATCCGTCTTGGTGCGCAGCTCATGAATCTGGTCGCGCAGCCAGTTGGCGTCGGCATTCATGGCCGCGATAATCCCTAAGCCACCCGCCTCGGACACTGCGGACGCCAGCGAGGCATCGGCAATCCAGGCCATGCCGCCCTGGAACACGGGCTTTTCGATGCCGAGCAGATTGCAGAGAGGAGTCTTGACCATCTCTACTTCTCCAATGCCGCCTCGACCGTATCGGCGAACTCGCCGACCGTCTTGGGGTTCTCCTCGGTATCGAGCTGAATACCAAACTCGTCCTCGACGGCGACGAGGATCTCGACGGTGCCCAGGCTGTCAAGACCAATCTCCTCGAGCGTGGACTCGGGCTTCATCTCGACGTCGTCAAGGCCGGCGGTCTCACGGATAACGTCGCAAACGCGCTCGAAGGTCTTCTGATCTGCCATGGTAGTTCTCCTTTGTTTGTGCCCTAGGGGCGTTTTTATTTCCTATGTGCGACTACTTCCAACGAAGCAGATAGCCACCTATATCCAGACCGGCGCCAAATCCAACGAGGGCGATGGTGTCGCCCGCATTCAGTGCGTCGGTGCGTGCTAGCCGGTCAAGCGCAAAGGGAATGCAGGCGCTCGAAATGTTGCCGGTCTCGCGCAGCGTTCGAACCACGCGCTCGTCTGGCACGCCGAGGCGCTTGACCGCCTGACTCAGGATTCGTTCGTTAGCCTGATGGAATACAAAATGATCGATATCTTCGACCGAAATGCCCGCATCGATCGCAAGCTTATGGACCGTGTCGCAGATGGCGTTGACGCCGAACTTGAACACACGGCGGCCATTCATGGACAGCACACTCTCGCTATCTGCGGCGGCCTTAAACGGCGAGGTGCCATCCAGACCGGGAACGCGCAACGTCTCGACGTCGGGCGCCGTCGAAAGCTCAACGGCAAGGGGACTGTCTCCCCCAGCCTCAATCACTGCGGCACCTGCCCCATCGCCAAAGAGCACACAGGTGGCACGGTCGGTCCAGTCGAGCGCGCGCGTCATCTGCTCGGCAGCAACGACAAGCACGCGCCCGGCACGGCCGCGGGCGATATAGCCCTCGGCGACATCGAGCGCAAATACGAAGCCGGCGCAGGCCGCCGAGACATCAAAGGCAGGGCACGTCGCGCCAAGTCGCTCTGCAACGGCACACGCCTCGGCGGGAACAAGGTGGTCACCCGTCGTCGTCGAGCAGACGATCAGATCCAGCTGGCTCGCGTCGATTCCGGACACCTGGAGTGCCCGCTCGCTCGCCGCTACGGCAAGGTCGTCAAGTGACTCGGTGGTGCAGACGTGGCGGCTCTTGATACCTGTGCGAGTAAAAATCCACTCATCCGAGGTATCGAGGAACTCAGACAGCTCGTCATTGGAAACACTGCGCTCAGGAAGTGCCGAACCTGTTCCAAGAATCGTGAAACCCATCACTAACCTCCTTTGAGTTGTTGACGTGTTAACATCGACCAAGAGAGGATAGCGCATTTTAGTCGTTGTTGACGTGTTAATATTAAATTGTCCAAATGCGACAAAGGCTTCACATTGTGTCTATCTCTCGACACCATTGCGCGATTGCCTTATTAACTTAGGAGGTAGCAGTTGTTATGGATGCCAAATTAACGATAGTCGACGTAACCGGATCGACCAACGATGACCTGCTCGAAGCAGGAAAACAGGGAGCACCGCACGGCACAGGACTTGCCGCCCGGGCTCAGACAGCAGGACGCGGCCGGCGCGGCCACAAGTGGGATTCAACCGCCGGCAACCTGTTGCTTTCGATTGTCCTGCGTCCATGCGTTAATCCTGCAAAGTACTCTGGTCTTGCCGCCGTCAGCGGCCTAGCGGTGCTCGAGGCGCTCGAAAAGCAGGGTCTTGCAAACGAAATTGGCCTCAAATGGCCCAACGACCTGGTCGCGCGAGGGCGCAAGCTCGGCGGCATTCTAGTCGAGGCCGCACGCGATAACGAAGGCAAACCCTTTGCGGTCTGTGGCATCGGCGTCAACGTGAACTATGTGCCCGCGGAGGTTCCCGATGGCGGCCTGCCGGCAATCGGTCTCTCGGATCTCAACGAGAACATTCCCGCCGTCGATGTGCTACTCAAGGAGGTCTATCACACCGTCGTAAACGCTGTGGACGCGTGGGCTGATCTACTCAATGCCATGGAAGAAAACACCGGACCGCTCGCGCCCGTCCACGGCGAATATGTCGCTCACCTCAATTGGATCGGGGAGCACGTTATCGCCCGCTCCCCCGCTGGAGACGAGCTGGCGCGAGGCATCTTTAAAACGATCGATGGCTTTGGTCGCGCGTGCATCGAAACGGAAGACGGCTTGCAATCCTTCCATTTTGAGGAGGCATCGCTGCGCCCCTTGAGCGAATAGAGCGCCGCAGCCACCTACTCGGCAGCATTGCCCGGCAGTCCAAACCATCATTCAAACAAAAGAGCCCCGCTACCAAAATGGCAGCGGGGCTCTTTAAGCTATGAGCGATATCGCTTAGAGCTTGATGTCGATGTCGACGCCAGCGGGGAGGTCGAGACGCATGAGCGAATCAACGGTGCCCGAGGTGGGGTCGAGGATGTCGATGAGACGCTTGTGGGTGCGCATCTCGAACTGCTCACGGGAGTCCTTGTTCACATGCGGCGAGCGGATAACCGTGTACAGGTTGCGCTCGGTGGGCAGGGGGACAGGACCGGAAACGCGAGCGCCGGTCTTCTGAGCGGTCTCGACGATGAGCTTCGCGGACTGATCGACGACCTCGTGATCATAGCCCTTGAGGCGAATGCGGATCTTCTGGGTAGCCAACTTAAACCTCCAAAGAGTGCGAGAGATGTTCTCGCAGGATTACGTAACAGGGAGCTCGAACTTAGGCGTTCTTGCTCATGACCTCGTCCACAATGGACTTGGGCGCGGGCTCATAAGAGTCGAACTGCATCGTGTAGGATGCACGGCCCTGGGTCTGGGAGCGAAGGTCGGTAGCGTAACCGAACATCTCGCCCAGCGGCACCTTGGCACGGATGAGCTTGCTGTTCTTGCGATCCTCCATGCCCTCGATCTTGCCGCGGCGACCGGAGAGGTTGCCCATAACGTCGCCCATGTACTGCTCGGGGGTCTCGACCTCGACAGCCATGATCGGCTCGAGCAGCTGCGGGTCGGACTTCTTGAGGGCGTCCTTGATAGCCATGGAACCGGCGATCTTGAAGGCGGCCTCGGAGGAGTCGACCTCGTGGTAAGAACCGTCGAACAGGGTGACCTTAACGTCGAGGACCGGGAAGCCGGCGATAACACCGGTGTTCAGGGCCTCCTGGATGCCCTTGTCGATGGACGGGATGTACTCCTTGGGCACGACGCCGCCGACGATAGCGTTGACGAACTCGTAGCCGAAACCCTCCTCCATCTTCTCGAGCTTGATGACGGCGTGGCCGTACTGACCGCGACCGCCGGACTGACGGACGAACTTGCCCTCAGCCTTCTCGACGTCGTGACCAGCGGTCTCGCGGTAGGCAACCTGGGGCTTACCAACGTTAGCGTCAACCTTGAACTCACGGAGCAGACGGTCAACGATGATCTCGAGGTGCAGCTCGCCCATGCCGGCGATGATGGTCTGGCCGGTCTCGTGGTTGGTGGACACCTGGAAGGTCGGGTCCTCCTCGGCGAGCTTGGTCAGAGCCAGGGACATCTTGTCCTGCTCGGCCTTGGTCTTGGGCTCGATGGCAACGTCGATAACGGGCTTAGCGAACTCGATCTTCTCGAGGACGATCTCCTTGCCCTCGGCGCACAGGGTGTCGCCGGTGGTGGAGTTCTTGAAGCCGACGCAAGCGACGATGTCGCCGGCGGCAGCGTCGTCACGGTCGATACGCTCGGCGGCGTTCATCTCGAGGATGCGGCCGAGGCGCTCGCGCTGACCGTTGGAAGCGTTGACAACGTAGGAGCCGGACTCGGCGCGGCCGGAGTAAACGCGGACGTAGGTGAGCTTACCGACGAACGGGTCGGTCATGATCTTGAAGACCAGGCCGGAGAAGGGCTCGTCGAAGGAAGGATGACGCTGGATCTCCTCGCCGGTGTCCGGATCGGTACCGGTGACGGCCTCGACGTCGAGCGGGCTGGGCAGGTAGTCGACGACAGCGTCGAGCAGCTCCTGGACGCCCTTGTTCTTGTAGGCGGAGCCCACGAAGACGAGGTTGAGCTCGTTGGCCAGAACGCCCTTGCGCAGAGCAGCCTTGAGCTCCTCGACGGTGAAGTCCTCCTCCATGAGGATCTTCTCCATGAGCTCGTCGTCAAAGCTGGCAGCAGCGTCGAGGAGTTCCTCGCGCTTGGTGGCAGCGATGTCGGCAAACTCAGCCGGGATCTCGTCCATCGGCTCGGGGTAGGTCATACCCTTCTCGTCGGCCTTGAAGTCCCATGCAGTCATGGTGACCAGGTCGATGACGCCCCAGAAGTTGTCCTCGGCGCCCATCGGGACCTGAGCGGCCACGGCGTTAGCGTCGAGACGATCCTTCATGGTCTCGATAGCGTTGAAGAAGTCGGCGCCCACGCGGTCATACTTGTTGATGAAGGCGATGCGGGGGACATTGAAGGTAGAAGCCTGACGCCAAACGGTCTCAGACTGGGGCTGAACGCCGGCAACGGCGTCGAAGACGGCGACAGCGCCATCGAGAACGCGCAGGCAGCGCTCGACCTCGGCGGTGAAGTCAACGTGGCCCGGGGTGTCGATGATCTGGATGCGGTAGTCCTTACCGTCCTTGTTCCAGAAGCACGTGGTAGCAGCGGAGGTAATGGTTACGCCGCGCTCCTGCTCCTGAACCATCCAGTCCATGGTGGCAGCGCCCTCATGGACCTCACCGATCTTGTGGGTCTTACCGGTGTAGTAAAGAATACGCTCGGTCGTGGTGGTCTTACCGGCATCGATGTGGGCCATGATGCCGATGTTACGGGTATCGGAAAGCTTGTACTTAGGCTTAGCCATGTTAGTTCCTTACCTTAACTTACCAACGATAGTGAGAGAACGCGCGGTTGGCCTCGGCCATCTTGAAGACGTCCTCACGCTTCTTGACGGAAGCGCCCAGGCCGTTGGAAGCGTCGAGGATCTCGTTGGCGAGACGCTCGGCCATGGTCTTCTCCTTGCGAGCGCGGGAGAAGTTGACGATCCAGCGGATACCCAGAGCGGTGGAACGACGGGAGTTGACCTCCATCGGGACCTGATAGGTAGCGCCACCGACACGCTTGGGCTTAACCTCGAGCGTGGGCTTGACGTTGTCCATAGCCTTCTTGAAGGTAGCGAGAGCGTCGCCACCCTCGGACTTCTCGGCAACGATCTCGAAAGCGGTGTAAACGATGCGCTCAGCGGTGGCCTTCT
This sequence comes from uncultured Collinsella sp., assembly GCA_900550355.1. Taxonomy (GTDB): domain Bacteria; phylum Actinomycetota; class Coriobacteriia; order Coriobacteriales; family Coriobacteriaceae; genus Collinsella. The sequence continues at coordinate 2,585 of URRT01000038.1, read as the reverse complement.
TGCCGTCAAGAAGGACCTTGTTGATGAGCTGAGTCACCAGGCGGTTGTTGTAAACGGCGTCAGGCTGAACCTCACGACGATTAGCTGCTGCACGACGCGGCATGTGAAATCTCCTTAAGTGTCTACCGTGCGGCGCTTAGGCGGCACACGGCGAAAGTATCAAAACGTTATCTGGCTTATTTAGCCTTGGGGCGCTTAGCACCGTACTTGGAACGGGCCTGCATACGGTTCTGGACCGGAGCAGCGTCGTAGGCGCCACGGATGACGTGATAACGGACACCAGGGAGGTCACGGACACGACCACCGCGAACGAGCACGATGGAGTGCTCCTGCAGGTTGTGGCCCTCACCCGGGATGTAAGCGGTAACTTCGATGCCGTTGACGAGGCGAACACGGGCAACCTTACGAAGAGCCGAGTTCGGCTTCTTGGGGCTCGTGGTGAAGACGCGGGTGCACACGCCGCGCTTCTGGGAGTTGTGCTGCAGAGCAGCGTTCTTGGACTTCTTGGGCACGGAACGACGGCCCTGGCGAACCAGCTGGTTAATAGTAGGCAAAGCGTACTCCTTCTCGAATGATTCCAGCTTTCTGTAAAGTGCAACGGCTTGAATCGAGGGGTCAGCATCCCCCTACGAAACACGCAGTTCGATAGGATACGTGGCGTTAGCTGTGCCGTCAACAGACCACGCCGCCGGGCGTATCCCAAAATAGGCACATTTCCGCAAACCCTACACAAAAGGAATCCCCTTCTGTGCGCGTGGGCGGATTCCCGGTCCGGGCGACCTATCAAGATTTTGCCGCATACTTCCGAAATTCAGACGAATACTGCTCGCTTTAAGCGCCCATTTACCGCAAAAGAGGCCGCTTCCCCTAGTAGGAAGCGGCCCCAAATCTTACGAATAGACGATGGTAAAGGGCACTTCTGTTTCGGTCTCTCCTGTTGACGTGCACCTCGTGCCCTCAAGCGTTACTGAGACCACTTGGTCGACATCAATCAACTTCGTTGGCACCCAGATGTTCTCTCCGCTATTGCGTGCATAAGAAAAATATAAGTTGAACACCCCTGCGTTGTCATCTTCGATAATCTGCTCCGATCCATCCTTGTAGCTGACGGTCAGCTTATTTTCAACTGCTTCATAGCCCAAATCATCGATGTGCGTCTGGATGGAAAACGGGCTAATCTCAAGAGGCGAGTCATCGGAGTGGAGTTCCTTTGTATCGACGTACGCTCCAACGCTAAACTCGGGCGTCGATGCCTCGAACGGCTTCGCATCCTCGCCTTCGCCCTCGGTCCACGAGATATTCCAGGTGACCGCATGTTGAAAACCTCGCTCGCGATCCATAGAAGCAAAGTACATCGTGCCATTAATGACCGTGTCGCTTGATGTGTCCTTATCAATGGTGCAGCGTGTATCAGCCCATTCCTCGCCGAAGTTCATGCTGGGCGTGCCGATGCCTTGTTCTTCTTCACCATAGAGAACAAGTTCGCCTGTCTCTGCTGCCGGCTTGTAGTAGTTAACACCATTTGGATTGGACAACGTAAACGTCACGGCACCGCAACCGTTTTTATCGATAGCCATATCATGAATGTCGAGTGTATAGCCGTTGCCCTCGACGGACAGATTGACCTTCTGTACTGAACCCTCCAAGCTTTGGGGCGTGATACCATCACCAAACTCTCTGGTGTAGGTATATTTAGTCCCCGACGAGCCACCTTGAGTCCAGGTAATGGACTCTCCGTTGCCATGGTTTCCCCAGGCAGAGGCAAAATAACTGGAATTGACGACGGCGTAGGCGACCCCTCCGGTCGCCAGCACTCCGGCAAGGCATCCGATCACGGCAACATACAGAGGCTTCGCGTGGCCCTTTCGATGAAGCGGCTCACCCGCAGCGGTATTAAGGACGCGATCTGCAAGATCGCTATCAGCTTGGACGGACTCGAAGGCCTGCTTGATTTGGTTGGATTTCACGGTCGCCCTCCTCTAGGATGAACTTGAGCTTCGACCTGCCGCGAGCCAAACGCGTTCGAACGGTCGCGGCTGGTACATGCAACAACTCGGCAATCTCTGAGGTCGAAAAGCCCAGATAGTAATAGAGCACGATGGGAACACGGAATCGCTCCGGAAGCCGCATGACATCTGACAGGACCGCCTTGGTCTCATCCTGCGCTATCGAAAGCGACTCGGCCAGGTTCTCAATATCCTCCACACGCCTCCATGGCTTTCGAAAGAGCGATTTGCATTCATTGATCGTGACCCGGATAAGCCAGCGACGAAGATGTTCCCGACTTTCAAAGTGTCCATCGCTTTTAAGCAACTTAAGAAAGACGTCTTGGGCAATATCGTCGGCATCAGCGCGATCGCGCAGGTACGTCAATGCGATTCGAAACACGACATCCCGGTGATCTTCGACCGCCTGTCTAAAAGCTTGTTCTTCCATAATCACCTCCCGGTGACGTTAATGGTTCTCGATGAGGCCCTCACCATAGATACGCTCTTGCCGGACGAAATGTTTCAAATTCAAGCAGGAAAAAGGGGGTGCGGACGATTTCTTGGACCGCGCCTAGGCGTATCCAAGCTTCCTGCGGT
>URRT01000037.1 GCA_900550355.1 uncultured Collinsella sp. | reverse complement strand
CCGCCAAGAAGGCAACAGCTGCCAAGAAGACCACAACAACGAAATCGACGACCACGAAGGCCACCACAACCAAGGCAGCCACAAAGCCGGCCGCCAAAGTCGAGGAGACGCCCGCCGAATCCAAGGCCAAGGTAACCGTCGAGGCCAAGCCGGCCGCCAAGACCACCACGCGCAAGCGCGCAACGACGACGGCCAAGAAGTCCACGACCAAGGCTGCTGCTCCCAAAGCGGAGGCTAAGGCCGAGGCCAAACCCGCAGTAAAGGCCGAGCCCACAATGGAGACCCCGGTCTCCCCCGCCGCCGCAACCGAGAAAAAGGCGCCGTCGAAGAAGACTTCCGTCCGCAAGGCAACGGCCACCCGCAAGCGCCGCTAATCCAGACGATCCAAAACCTCATCAAACCCTAAGCAAGGGGCGCTCCAACCGGGCGCCCTTTCTCTGTAGGTAGTGGTAAAACGATTTTCTAGGACAACCGTTCGCCGATGGTAAACGGATGTTGTTTATACACCCTGTGTACTACAGATATACTTACATCTTAGGCGTAAAACCCATGGCCCGCAGGCCATGATTCTATTGAACTGGACCGTACTATGAGATTGATACACAACAGCCGTCTACCGCAGTTTCGCACTCCGTTTGGCGCTGTGACCACTGGAACTTCCGTTGCACTCTCGGTGATTTTGGAGGATGCCGATCCCAACCAGGCAACGCTTACGCTGCGCACCTGGGTCGATGAAGTCGGCGAGACCCTGATCCCAATGGAGCACGAAGGCGATGGCATTTTTACCGGCGAGCTCAAATGCACTGAACCGTGTCTTGTGTGGTACAGCTTTATATGCAATATCGAGGGCCAGCCCGAGGTCCGCTTGGGCGCACCGCAGGGTCGCACCGGCGGAGAGGGCGTAACTTACGACTACGCCGAGGTTCCGTCCTTCCAGATTACCGTCTATAAGCACCGCGAAGTGCGTCCCGAGTGGTACGAGCGTGGCATGGTCTACCAGATCTTCCCCGATCGCTACGCCCGAGATGAAAACTGGCGCGAGCGCACGCTGGCCGAAGTCGAAAAACCGCGCAACGGAATCCAGCGCCGCATGATCGAGGACTGGAACGAGCCGCCCGTATACGAGCGCGCCGAGGACGGCTCCATCAAGACCTGGGACTTCTACGGCGGCTCGCTCAAGGGCATCCAAAATGACCTGCCCCGCATCGCGGAGCTGGGCTTTACGGCCATCTACCTCAACCCCATCTTTGAGGCCGCGAGCAACCACCGCTACGACACGGCCGACTACACCAAGATCGACCCAATCCTGGGCACCGAGCAGGACTTTACCGAGCTGTGCCAGGCAGCCGAGAAGCTGGGCATCTCCATCATCCTGGACGGCGTTTTTAACCATACGGGTGACGACTCCATCTATTTCAACCGCTACGGCAACTACCCCGGCGTGGGCGCGTGGCAGAGCGAGGACTCGCCGTGGCGCGATGCGTTTTATTTCCACGAGGACGGCTCGTACGACTGCTGGTGGGGCGTGGGCAACATGCCCGCCATCAATGAGAGCTCCGAACTGGTACGCGAGCGGCTCCTGGGCAAGGACGGCGTGATCCGTAAATGGCTACGTGCCGGCGCTCATGGCTGGCGCCTGGACGTCGCTGACGAGCTTTCCGACGACTTCCTGGCCGAGATCAAGAAGGCCGTACTTGCCGAAAAGCCCGATGCGCTGTTGCTCGGCGAGGTCTGGGAAGATGCCTCCAACAAGATCAGCTACGGCCATCTGCGTCGCTACCTACAGGGCTCCGAGTTGGACTCTGCTATGGATTACCCCTTCCGCGACATGGTCATCGGCTTTTTGATGGGCTACAAGAACGCCTACCAGGCAGCCGAGGATATCGAAACCCTGCGCGAGAACTATCCCCGTGAGGCCCTGTCCTGCGCACTTAATCTGCTTTCGAGCCACGACCGTCCGCGCATTATCTCGGTGCTCGGCGGCGGCCCCGACGAGTCGCAGCTGCCCGAGTGCGAGCGCAGCAAATGGCGCCTGGACGAGAACTCGATGGGCCTAGCCAAGAGCCGTTTTTGGCTCGCCACGCTCATGCAGATGACCTTCCCCGGCGTGCCTTCGATCTACTACGGCGACGAATACGGCCTGGAGGGTCTAACCGATCCGGGCAACCGCCGCACCCTGCCGACCAAGGACCAACTGCACGACTTCGACACGCTGGCTATTGTCAAAAACGCCTCCGCCGTACGCCGCGCACTGCCGTGTATGATCGACGGCGAGATCAAGGCCTTCGCGCTCAACGACGAGGTGCTGGCATACAACCGCACGGGCAAGGATGGCGAGTCCGCGACGGTTATCATCAACCGCAGCCTGCGCAATTCGCATCGCGTGACCATTCCAGCGCTCGGCGAATGCGCGAGCGATGTGATTAGCGGTCACGAGTGCGAGATCCACAACGGTACGGTCACGCTCGATCTGTATCCGCTGGGCTCGTCGATTATCTATCACCATGCAGAGCAGCGCCTGCAGGAGCCGCTCGATCACGGCGCGGGTGTTGTGTGCCATATCACCTCGGTGCCCACCGACGACGGCAAGCCCGGTACAATCGGCGCGCCCACGCGTCGCTTTATCGACCATCTGGCCGCCATGGGCATGCGCTACTGGCAGGTTCTCCCCGTCAACCCCACGGACTTCTTCCGCTCTCCTTACGCCGGTCCTTCGGCCTTTGCAGGCAATATCGACCTACTGCCCGAGAGCCACGAGGAGCTTGCCGCCGACTTTGAGACTTGGAAGGCCCGCGGCGGCGAGGATGCCGATCCGCTGTACACCGCGTTTAAACATAGAAATGCCGATTGGCTCGAGAAATACTGCGTCTACATGGCCGTTAAGAAGTACTTTGAGGGCGAGTCGCGCCACGATTGGCCGGCAGATGTCGCGCGCTACAACGAGCATCTGATCGACGACAAGCGCTTCCACGACGAGGCCGAGCTTCAGGCGTACATGCAGTACCGCTTTGACCTGGCTTGGTGCGAGCTCATGAACTATGCACACAAGAAGGGCATCGAGGTCATCGGCGATATTCCTATGTACGTGTCCGACGATTCGGCAGATGCGTGGAGCGAACCCGAGAACTTCTGGCTGTCCGATACCGGCAAGGCAATCGAGATCTCCGGTGCGCCGCCCGACAACTTTGCGCCCGAGGGTCAGGTGTGGGGCAACCCGACGTTCCGCTGGGACCACATGAAGCAGAACGGCTATAGCTGGTGGATGGATCGCCTACGTCGTGCGTTCTCGCTCTACGACCGCGTGCGTCTGGATCACTTCCTGGGCTTCCACAGCTACTTCAGTATCCCCACTGGCAAGGCTTGCGCCGAAGGGCGTTGGCTGGCAGGCCCGGGCAAGGACCTGTTCCAGACCGAGCTGGGGCCGCTCAACTTTATCGCCGAGGACCTGGGTTACCTGACGCCCGGCGTTCGCGCCATGGCTTCGACTTGCGGCTTCCCCGGTATGGACGTACTGGAGTTTAGCGATTACGACGTCCGCAACGGCGTGCAACCCACGCCGGGCAAGATTCTGTACACCTCAACGCACGACACGTCGACGCTCGCCGGTTGGTGCACGCGCTCCTTTGCGGGCGGCGACGAGCCGAGCGGTGTTGAGGTGGCAGCCAAGCTGATGAGCGACGCGCTGACAAGCGACGCTCCCCTGGTGATGATGCCGCTGCAGGACGTGCTGGGGCTTGGCGACGACACGCGCATGAACGTACCGGGCGTGGCCACGGGCAACTGGACCTGGCAGGCTGACGAGGCCGACGTTGCGGCCGCTGAGGGCAAAACCGCACAGCTCCTGCGCAACACGCATAGATTCTGGGGCGAAGCGTGATAAAACGCCCGATATAGGGTACAGTTACAGACGTTTGAATTTTTGCGGGCAGAGCGATCTGCCCGCTTTGTGCTGAAAAGGAAGTATTATGGCGCGCTACGATTACAAGTGCTCGAGCTGCGGCAACGTGTTTGAGGTTGAGCATCCCATGTCCGAGACCCCCGAGGTCGTGTGCCCCAGCTGCGGCGCTCCGGCCGCCAAGACGTTCTCGGCCAGCGGCATTAAATTTGAGGGTAGCGGTTTCTACAACACCGACCAGCGCAGCGGCGGCTCAAGCACCAGCGCCACCAGCGGCTGCTGCGCCAACTGCCCACACAACCACTAACAGGCAAGTAGCCCCGCTCCCAAATTGACTACTCTGGAGTTGCGCCACGAAAGCGGCCCATTTACTACGTTTGACCCGTATTGGTCGAGCATAGCAGCGTATTTGCAAAAACGACAAACCGTCTACCTGCGGTTTTGATTTCACAAAATTCGGCATGGATGAGGACAGCCGGTTTAACGTAGTAAATAACCGCATTTCATGGCGAACGGATCGAAGAGGCACAAAGTAGCTAAAATAGCCCCGTCCCAAGTTAGCTGATTTGGGACGGGGCTTCGATTTACTGGCGGACCAGCCTGGCGCAGAAGTGGCCGTCGTAGGAGTCAGCGTTTACCGGCACGCTTTGGAAGAGGCCTCGGTCGTTTTGGCGTACGCAGACGAGCTTCTTGGCCTGGGCAAACTCGGGCAGTTGCAGAATCTGCGCCTCAGAAAGCGGCGCCACGCTAAAGCCGGCGCCCTCGGAAGAAGCCAGGAAGGCATCCACAACCTGCGCGTTCTCCTCATCAAACACCGAGCACGTCGCATAGATGAGCTCACCGCCAACGGCCACGCGCGCGGAGGCCTCTTTGAGCATCGTCAGTTGCAGCTTGGGCAACTCGCACGTCACGTCGCTTTCGGCAAGGCGCCACGGGATCTCGGGATGACGGCGCATGGTTCCAGTGCCAGAGCACGGCGCATCGATAAAGACTGTGTCGAACATAACCGGCTCGCCAAGCATGGCATCAAACGATGTGAGCACCTCATCAAGCTCGCAAGCATCACCCGAAACCGTACGAACGCCCTGAATACCGGCCTTATGCAGGCGAGCGAGATTCAGATCGCACTTGCGATCATGCAGATCGAGCGCCGTATGCTGACGCTCATAGCCCGTACGCTTGGCCTGGCACATCATCACATAGGTCTTGGTGCCACGACCGGCACCAATCTCAAGGCAGCTACCAGGGCGCGTGGCAGCTGTGGCGATAAGCTGGGCGTTAAGGTCCGAGGCCACGCCAGCAGCACGCTCAAATACGCCCGACGCAACCGTAACCTGGGCATCAACCGGGGCATGGCAGCCCGGGAAAACAGGCGCGACGAGCTGCGAGATATACGGATCGGGCTTAGTCGCAAAGGCGTTCTCATGCAGGGCCAGCGGCGCGGGAGCCAGATTGCCGGCAAAGTTAAGCGCACCCTCTGGCGTGTCAAACGATGCCATAATGCGAGCGCATAGCCAGCGCGGAAGACCCATCAGGCGCGACAGACGAACCAAGCGTCGCTCGGACTCATCCACGTCGGATGCCGTGGCAAAGTCCTCAACGTTGTCCGCAACCTTGTGCAGTACAGCATTGGCCAAGCCGGCGGCGGACTTAGCACCGCAACGAACCAGTTCAACACCCTGACTTACGGCAACGCGGCCCGGCGTATGCAGGTAGAGCATCTCGAAGGCCGAGATACGAAGCGCCATGCGAACGCGCGGCGCAACCTTTTTGGGCTTATCGAGAAACTGATCGAGCAGCTCGTCCAAAATACCCTGCGTGGCGGCAACACCCAGCGCCAAGCGGGCGGCAAAAGCGGAATCGCGCTGGTCAATAGCCTTGGCCGATGCGCGAGAGGACAGCACGTCGCGTGCATACATCCCGCGGCGATCGGCCTCCATCAGCACATCGAGCGCAAGCTTGCGCGCGGGAGACAGCTTGCTCATAACAAAACACCCCAGATAAGATCGGCACCCTGCAGGCCAGCAGACCAAGCAGAAGCAGTCATAGCACGCTTGCCATCAGGCTTAACCTCGAGCAGTTCAACCGAGCCATCAGAAAGGCCCAGGTAAACACGCTTGGCCTTAACGAGAACCTGACCCTCGCCGAGCGACACATCAGCCGCCGCAGCATCGAGCACACGCACGGTCTTGCCGGCAATCACGCAACGAGCAGGCGCGGTATCGGACGAGGCCAGCACATGACGCACGCAATCAAGCGCCGCCATGTGCGGATCCAAGCGCATCTCCTGCTTAGAAATCTTGGCAGCATGGGTAACGAGCGCCTCATCCTGTTCAGTCCACACGGCAGTGCCATCGGCAAGAGAAGGAAGCATATCGGCAAGCAGTTTGCCGCCGAGCTCAGCGAGCTCCATAGTCAGCGCCTCGGCATGCTTACCGGCAACCGACGTGGAAGCCTGAGCACAATAAGCACCAGTATCCACACCATGCCCAATGCGCATAATGGAAACGCCAGCAACCTCGTCACCAGCAAGAATGGCACGCTGAATGGGAGCGGCGCCACGCCAGCGAGGCAGCAGCGAAGCATGAACATTCACAATACCAAGCGGCGCCATATGCAGCACCTCATCGGGCAAAATGCAACCATAGGCTGCCACGCAGAAAATATCAGCCTGCGCAGCCTTGAGCACCTCAACAACCTCAGGCGTCATACGATTAGCCTCAATGACCGGCAACCCCAGCTCCAGTGCCTTAGCCTTAACAGGAGACGGCTCTAGCTTCTTACCTCGCCCACGAACAGCATCGGGACGAGTAATAACGAGCGCAACCTCATTACCAGCCGCAACAAGCGAAGTCAGCGAAGGCACAGCAAAATCAGGCGTACCCATAAACACAATACGCATAAAAGTTAGTCTCCTCTCAATAACGAGCCGAGCCGGCTACAAAAAAGCGTTCTTGGTCGCAACCGCGCCCAGCCGCAAGAATAGTCCAACAGAAACAAATATACCCAAAAACAAAGAAAGAGCCGCATAAAAGCAGCCCTCCCAACAAAGCACCTATCAGCGAAGACGCCCCTCCCTGGCCCGACGGCACTCGGGCGAAACGAAGAGCGACAACGTAGTCCCTGGGATGGGGCCCACACATATCGTCCCGCGCGCAGTTTCGCAGCAAAGCGAGAATGTTTGAGCACGGGATGATATGTGTGGGCCCCATCCCAGGGACGGACAATTAACCTACTCCGTCTCGCCCGGTCGAGCGCCGCGGGCCAGGGCGTCCTGGTACTCCTTGACGGCCTTGAGCCTTTGCATGGGCTTCAGTCGCTCGAACATAGTGTTGCCATGCAGGTGATCGATCTCGTGCTGCAGGCACACGCAGAACAGGTCGCCCGTAGCCTCGTAGCGAATCAGGTTTGCGTCCAAGTCGTACGCCTCGACGACGACATGGTCGGGACGCTCGATCTCGCAGCTAATGCCAGGGATGGACAGGCAGCCCTCGCTAAACGGCACCAGATGGTCGCTCTGCTCCACGATCACGGGGTTGATGAGCACGTACGGGTCATAGTCGTTCTTGTCGGTGTAGTCGCAGTCGATGGTGACGAGCTGGATGAGCTCGCCGATCTGCGGAGCAGCCAGGCCGCAGCCGCCGTTCTCGAACATCATCTTCTTCATCTTCTCGGCAAGCGCCTCGATCGCCGGGTTGATCTCCTCGATGACGGCGCACTCCTGGCGCAAACGAGGGTCGGGCGACAGTACGATTCCGTTGGCTTCCATGGCCATCCTTTCAGGTTGTTACATCAAATCATAGGCGTCGACGTCAACGCTCACGCTCACGCCGCGCACGGAGCCCACCTCTTTGAGGCAGGCGTCGATATCATCAGAGACATGGTACCCCACGGGCGACTTCACAAGCAGATGGAAGCGGTAACGGTCCTTGGCTCTCTCGATTACACACGAAGCCGGGCCCAGCACCTGCGGCGCGGCACTCCCTGCCCGCAAAAAATCGGGCGCGGCGGCATGCCAGCGACGCTTGAGGAGCTTGGCGATGCGGCCGATGTAGTCTTGCGCGTCGTCTCGGTTCGCCGACCACACCAAAATGTTGACCAGACGCACGAACGGTGGATACAGGGCGTCGCGGCGCTGGTCCAGGTCGTAGTCGGTAAAGATCGAACGGTCGTGCTTAGCGACGGCGCGAATGACCGGATCCTCGGGCAGGTAGGTCTGGATGATCACCTCACCGGGACGATCGCCGCGACCGGCACGGCCGGCGACCTGCTCCAGTAAATCGTAGGCGCGCTCCCCTGCTCTAAAATCGGGCAGCTTTAACGCAAAGTCTGCATTGACCACGCCCACAAGCGTGACCTCGGGAAAGTCGAGGCCCTTGGCAATCATCTGGGTGCCCAGCAGCACCGCGCAATCGGCGGCATCGAACTGCTCGAGCAACTTTTTTTGCGCATCCTTGCCGCGCGTGGAATCGGCATCCATGCGAATAATGGCGACGTCCTCGGGCAGCATCTGGTGCAGCGCGTCCTCGATCTGCTGAGTGCCCAGCCCCATTTTTGCCAGGTAGCGACTGCCACATTTGGGGCAACGGCTCGTGGGCGCGGGATACGGCTGCACGCGCCAAGACGAACCGCATGTGTGACACTGCAGCGTGTGCGTGCGCTCGTGATACGTAAGCGCGGTGGAGCAGTGGTTGCAGGTGGGAACGCAGCCGCACTCGCGGCACATCAAAAACGGCGCAAAACCGCGGCGGTTGTGCAGCAGCACGGCCTTTTCGCGGCGCTCGACCACACGCTCCAGGCCTTCCATCAGCGGTTTTGAGAACATGGAGCGGCTGCCGTGTGCGAACTCGCGACGCAGGTCGGCAATGCGGACCGTAGGCAGCACGGCGTGTCCGGGGCGCTCGGGCATCTCGACACGCGTCCAGGTGGCACCGTTATACATGCCGCGGCGGCAGCGGTCGAGGGCCTCGGCAGAAGGCGTGGCCGACCCCAGCACGAGCGGGCAGCGATAGCGGCGCGCCATCTCGGCTGCCACCTCGCGCGCATGGTAGCGCGGACTGGAGCCCTGCTTGTAACTAGTCTCGTGCTCCTCGTCGATGATGATGAGACCAAGGTCGCTGAGCGGGCAAAAAAGCGCCGAACGAGCTCCCACGACCACACGCGCGGCGCCACTGGCAACCATGTCCCACTGGTCCAGGCGCTCGCCAGCCGAAAGACGCGAGTGGAAAACCGCGACCGTCTCACCAAAGCGCGAGCGGAAGCGGCCGACGGTCTGGGCCGTCAGTGAGATCTCGGGCACCAGCACGCATGCAGAGCGACCGGCTGCGAGCACGCGCTCGATGGCGGAGAGGTAAACCTCGGTTTTGCCGGAGCCGGTGACGCCGTCGACCAGCACCACGTCGCCATGAGCGTCCAGACGGGCGCGCTCAATCTGCGCGAGTGCCTGTTGCTGGCCGTTGGTAAGGGAGACCGGCGCCTTGCCGCTTGCCGAGGACAGCGTGGTCTGCTCGCTGCAGCCACGCCAGGCGCGGCGCTCTTCCACCACCACGACGCCGCGTTTTTCGAGCGACTTGATGGTCGCCGACATACTGTTATAGAGAAGGTTGAGGTCGCGCGTCGTGACAGGACCACACTGGAGCGCCTCGATGAGTTGGCGCTGGCGGACCGCGGTCTTGGGTGGCGTGTAGTCAAAGCCTTCGGGCGTAAGCATCACCCAGCGGTTTTGGATGGGTTTGACGGCTGGACGTTCAACCGTCCACACGCCGTCGTCGCCCTTGACCACACGCGGGCTGCCGCCCGGTGGCAAAAACAGGCGCAGGCACTCGGAAAGCGTCGCGACATACTCGCGGCTCATCCAGCGCGCAATGCGTGCAGCCTCGGCGGTAAAGAGCGGTTTGCTGAGGATAGCCTCGACGGCTTTAATGCGCGCGGGGTCGAGGGCGTTGTTACCCTGCAGGTCGCCCAGCTCAGGCGCAATGTCGACGACATAGCCCGCGGCGGCACGGTTACCAAAGTGAACCAGGACCGTGGATCCGATCTGCGCCTCGTTGGCAAGGGACTGGGGAATGCAGTAGGCGAATGGCTCGGACAGCGCTCGGGTAGGAATGTCGAGAACCACGCTCGCGTAGGCGGCAATGGGCTCAGGTGCAGGCTCGGGCTTGGCCGAGGCAGCAGCGGGTGGCCGGGGCGCCCGGCGAGACCATGGATGCCGGTGCCGCCGGAGACTCCTCCGGTTCCGGTGAACCAAACAGCGACAGTTGTTGAGCCATACACCACCTCTAACGAACAGACCTGAAAGAGCTGGGACAAACACTACTGATTATTATGTCCCAGCAACCCACTCATCGGTACAGAAACAAGAGCCCCGCTCGGGGTGAACGGGGCTCGGATACAAACGTTTGTGCAGCGACTACAGCGCCATCGTGCGGGCGCGGTCGATACGCGCCAGACAGTCGTCACGGCCGACGAGCGCCATGGTCTCGCCCAGCGGAGGGCTCACCATGTTGCCACAAACGGCGACGCGCACGGCCTGGAACACCACGCGCTTCTTGAGGTCCATCTGCTCGGGAAGCGGCTCAAGCGCGGCGTCGATGTTCGCGGCTGTCCACTCGTCCACGCCCTCGAGCGCGGCCTTGGCGGCGTCCAGAATTGAACCCATACCCTCCTTGGCCAGGCCCTTGTTAACGGATTTCTCGTCATACTCGAGCGTCTCGGCCGTAGCAAAGATGGGAGCGGCGACGGTCACGGCGTCGGCCGGCATCTTGGTGCGCGGCTTGACGATGGCAGCGAGTGCGTCAATCCAGTCCTCGCCGTACTCGACGTTGCCCTCGATGAGACCCGCCTCGTGCAGCTCGGGGACCATGATCTCGTCGGCAAACTGGGCATCGGACATGCCGTTGATGTATTCGGCATTGACCCAGTCGAGCTTCTTGGGGTCGAAGGTCGCCGGGTTCTTGGAGATGCGGTCGAGTGAGAACTTGCTGGCCAGGACATCGCGCGGAATGATCGTGGTCTCGCCGTCAAGCGACCAGCCGAGCAGCGCCAGATAGTTGACGAAAGCGTCGGACAGGTAGCCGGCGTCGCGGTACTCCTCCACTGAGGTGGCGCCGTGGCGCTTGGAGAGCTTCTTGCCGTCGGCGCCCAGAATCATGGAGATGTGGGCGAACGTGGGCACGGGCGCGCCGAGGGCCTCGTAGACCATGACCTGACGCGGGGTGTTGGAGAGGTGGTCGTCGCCGCGGATGACATGGGTGATCTTCATCATGGCGTCGTCGACGACGGTCGCAAAGTTGTACGTGGGCGTGCCATCGGAGCGGAAGATGACAAAGTCGTCGAGCTCCTTGGCGTCGAAGGTCACCTCGCCGTGAACGGCGTCGTGGATGACGACGTCGCCGCGGTCCTCGGGCACCTTGATGCGCAGGACGTAGGACTCGCCGGCCTCGATGCGACGGCGGGCCTCCTCGGGATCAAGGTCGCGGCAACGGCGCTGATAGCCCTGGAAGGGGTCCTTGCGCTCCTGCGCGGCCTTGCGATCGGCGTCGAGCTGCTCCTTGGTGCAGAAGCAGGGATAGGCCTTGCCCTCGTCCCAAAGCTTCTGGGCGGCCTGCTTGTACAGGTCCAGGCGCTCGGTCTGGGCGTAGGGGCCAAAATCGCCGCCCACCTCGGGACCCTCGTCCCAGTCCAGGCCCAGCCAACGCATGGCGCGCAGGATAATCTGCGTGTTCTCGTCGGTAGAGCGGGTGGGGTCGGTGTCGTCAATGCGCAGGATGAACGTGCCGCCGTTTGCACGGGCGAAAGCCCAGTTATAGATAGCGGTGCGGGCGCCGCCGATGTGCAGCTTGCCCGTCGGTGAGGGTGCAAAGCGGACGCGAACGTCTGATGCCATGGAAATCTCCTCGATTGCAGGATGGATGTCTAACCGCACCAGTATAAAGCATCAAAGCAACCTCCGCACAAAGGGCACCGACCTACTCATTGGGGACAGACTTAAATGACCAGTCTTTGGGCAACCTGTCGGCACTTAGGTAAGGCTGGTCATTTAAGTCTGTCCCCAATGAGTAGGTGCGGAAAGGGTGTGAATGTTTGATTTACGCGCTATGATGTGCCCTTGCATAGAGAGCCCGGCGGAATGGTAACGGTCGCCGGGACACGTTTTTGAAAGGACAATCATGTCAGAAGAACTTCGTTCCATCCCACCCCAACACGGGTCCTTTGTTTTTACGTCGGAGTCGGTGACCGAAGGTCATCCCGATAAGATCGCCGACCAGATCAGCGACGCCGTCCTCGACGCAATCCTCGCCAAAGAAATAGAGCTCCAGGAGCAGGGCTACATCGCCCCCAACGGCGTGCCTGCCAACGTGGAGAACGTCCGCTGCGCCTGCGAGACCCTCGTGACCACCGGCACCGTCATTGTCGCCGGCGAGATTCGAACCCAGGCCTACGTCGACGTGCAGGAAATCGCCCGCGGCGTTATCCGCCGCATTGGCTACAACCGTGCCAAGTTCGGTTTTGACTGCGACACCTGCGGCGTTATGAGCCTTATCCACGAGCAGTCGCCCGATATCGCCCAGGGCGTTGACGAGTCCTTCGAGACCCAGACCGGCGCTACCACCGACCCGATCGACCTGATTGGTGCCGGCGACCAGGGCATGATGTTCGGTTATGCCTCCAACGAGACCAAGACCCTCATGCCCATGCCGCACTACCTGGCAAGCCGCCTGGCTGAGCGCCTGGCCGCCGTGCGTCACGACGGCACCCTCGCCTATCTGCGTCCCGACGGCAAGACCCAGGTCACCGTGCGCTACGAGGAAGGCAAGCCCGTCGAGGTCACGACCATCGTCATCTCCACGCAGCACGCCGCCGAGATCGAGGACATGGGCAAGATAAAGGCCGACCTCATCGAGCACGTCATCACCCCGGTCATGGCCGCTGAGAACATGCCGTGGGACAACGCCGACATCTACGTGAACCCCACCGGTCGCTTTGTCGTGGGCGGCCCCATGGGCGACACGGGCCTCACCGGCCGCAAGATCATCGTCGACACCTACGGCGGCTACGGCCGTCACGGCGGCGGCGCCTTTAGCGGAAAGGACTGCACCAAGGTCGACCGCTCCGCCGCGTATGCCGCGCGCTGGGTCGCCAAGAACGTGGTCGCCGCCGGTCTGGCCGACCGCTGCGAGGTCGAGCTGGCTTACGCCATCGGCGTGTCCAAGCCCCTCTCAATCATGGTCGACACCTTCGGTACCGCACATGTTGCCGAGGACAAGATCGTCGAGGCCGTAGAGAAGACCTTCGACCTGCGCCCGGGCGCAATCATCCGCGACCTAGACCTGCGTCGCCCCATCTACGAAAAGACGGCAGCCTACGGTCACTTCGGCCGCGAAGATGCCGACTTCACCTGGGAGAAAACCGACCGAGTCGAAGAGCTCAAAGCAGCCTGCGGCCTGTAAGCTAACGGCAAAAGCTACAGCCAAGAAACAACGCACCAAAAGAAGTACCGGCTCCAACCGGTACTTCTTTTTTATTTAACCGTTGGTGAAGATGTTTCGTCATGCAGAGCAAGGCGTATCTCCAGCTAATGAATTTCGCCATCTGACAACTCCAACCATGTATCCTTAGTCCCGAGGGGCGGGGCATAAGGTCGATCGCGAGTTCCGCACGAGCCGGAGAGCACTTAATGTGCTCTCCGTGCGAGCAGG
>URRT01000036.1 GCA_900550355.1 uncultured Collinsella sp. | reverse complement strand
CCCTCGGTAACGCGGGCGCTGCCGAGGCGCCTACTCCTAGCGATGGGGGAGCGGTCAATGCCCCCGCGGATAACGAGGGCGAAGAAGAGGACGGCCTCAAGCTTCCGCCGCTCGAGATCCTGCACGCCAACCCGCAGTCGGCGTCCTCCGCGTCATCTGACAAGGAGCTGGAACAGACTGCCGAGTCACTGCAATCCACCTTGCTTGAGTTTGGCCGCAGTGCCCGCGTGGTCGGCTGGATCGCCGGCCCCACGGTGACGACCTTTAAGCTGCAACCTGGCGAGGGCGAGCGCGTGAGCAAGATTTCGAGCCTCGAGGACGATATCGCGCTTTCGCTCGCTGCTCAGTCGGTGCGCATCTTTGCCCCGATCCCCGGTACCTCGCTTGTGGGTATCGAGATTCCCAATCGCAAGCGCCAGAACGTCAACCTGGGCGACGTGCTTCCCTATGTGAAGGGCGGTCCGCTCGAGCTGGCCATCGGTCGAGATGCCGAGGGCACGCCGGTCGTCGCTGACCTCGCCAAGATGCCCCACCTGCTGATCGCCGGCACGACCGGTTCTGGTAAGTCGGTGATGATCAATTCCATCATCACGACCCTGCTCATGCGAGCCCTTCCCGAGGACGTTCGCCTGATCATGGTCGACCCCAAGCGCGTCGAGCTTGCGGGCTATAACGGTTTGCCGCATCTCTATGTGCCCGTGGTGACCGAGCCCAAGCAGGCCGCGAGCGCTCTGCAATGGGCCGTGTCCGAGATGGAGCGTCGCCTGAAGGTCTTCGAGCGTCTCAACGTGCGTAAGATCTCGACCTACAACGAAAAGCAGGCCGCCGGCGAGTTTGAGCATTACGACAACCCGCCCCAAAAGATGCCCTATCTGGTCATTATCATCGACGAGCTTTCGGACCTGATGATGGTCGCCGGCAAGGATGTCGAGGCCTCGATCGTTCGTATCGCCCAGCTGGGCCGTGCCGCCGGTATACACCTTATCGTGGCTACGCAGCGCCCCAGCTCCAACGTGGTGACGGGCCTCATCAAGGCCAACATCACCAACCGCATCGCCTTTAACGTCGCCACGGGCATCGACTCGCGCGTTATTATTGACCAGATGGGTGCCGAAAAGCTCACCGGTTTGGGCGACATGCTGTTCTCCAAGGTCGACTGGGGCAAGCCTCGCCGTATCCAGGGCTGCTTTGTCTCGGATGACGAAATCAACGAGATTGTCGAGTTCGTCAAGTCGCAGAGCGAGCCCGACTACCACGAGGAGATCCTGTCTGCCGTGGCGCCCGCTTCCATGTCCATGGTGGGTGGCGGCGGCATTGTCCGCACCGGAGTAGCTGAGCCGCAAGACGATGATCCGCTCATTTGGGAAGCCGCCCATATTGTGGTGGAATCGCAGCTGGGCTCCACATCTGGCCTGCAACGTCGTCTGAAGGTTGGCTATGCGCGTGCCGGGCGTATTATGGACATGCTGGAAGAAAAGGGTGTCGTCGGCCCGCCCGACGGTTCCAAGCCGCGCGAGGTCCTGTTGGACGAGGAGGGGCTTGCCGCGCTGGAATCTGTCGACGCCGAGATGGCACGTGAAGATCGTGAGTTTGGAGGATTCTGATGGCTGCACGCTTTGGTGACATGCTGCTCGAGCAGCGTCGCCGAATGGGCCTTTCCATTCAGCAGGTCGCCAACACCATCAAAATCAGGCCGCAGATCATCGAGTTTTTCGAGACCGGTAACTTTGCTTCGATGCCGCCGCGCGGCTATGCACAGGGCATGATTTCGAGCTATGCTCGCTTTTTGGGCCTCAATCCGCGCGAGGTCGTCAATGCCTACTTTGACGACCTGATGGCATACGAACGCGAAACGTCGCAGCAGGGCGGTCGTTTTCAGGACGCCGCCGGCTACGTCAATTCGCGTTCCTCGGTCGATAACGGGCGCTTCCTGATGGTTCAGGGCGGTCGTTCGACCCGCTATGGACAGCGTCCTCAGCAGGCCGGTTATATTACTGAGACGGGTTCGGGCGAGGAGATTCGCTCACAGCGTGACCGGTTCCGCAGTACGCCGATGCCCGAGGACCGTGCACTTCCCGCTGCCCGCGGCGTGGCGCGTGACCCTCGTGCCGGCTACGGCGACGGCGGCTATTCAGATCGCGGTCACCGTGGTGTCTCCACCGGACGCTCTCGCGGTGGCTATGCGGATGCCGATACCACGCAGGTGACGCCGCGTCTTCGCTCTCAATCACAGCCGTATGGCCAGCGCTCTTCGGCTCCGCGTTCGGGCCAACGTGGCTATCAAGGCCGCGGTGAACTTGCGCCCCGCTCGGGTCAGCGCAGCCTTCAGGGCCAGGGCGGCTATCGCGGCCGTTCCGATAGCAATCGTGGTCGTATGCCTCAGGGAGGCGGCCGCAGCAGTTCCGGTCGTGGACGCGGCGGATCCCGTACTCCTCAAAACAACGGGCTCGATCCGCGTATCGTCTACGCCGGCATCGGTGCCGTGGCGTTGCTGCTGATCGTGCTCATCGTGGTGCTTCTGCGCGGCTGCGCATCTTCGGCGCCCGAGACCACGCCCGAGGCGCCCACTGCTACCAAGACGACGACCAAGAAGTCTTCTAAGAAGACCGAAACGGTCGACGAGGACGAAGACACCGATGAGCCGACGGATGAGTCGACTGATTCGGACGCTACCAAGACGACGGCCAAGAAGGAAGAGAACGAGGTCACGAAGATCAAAGTTTCCGTTGCCAAGGGAAAGACCGCGTGGATTGAGATCAAGGTCGACGGCAAGTCGGTCTATGGCGCTCAGGCGACTGGCCCCTTTGAGCAGGAGTACACGCCCGAGTCCTCGATCGAGATCACCACGTCCAAGCCTTCCGATGTTACCGTTACCAAGAACGGTGAAAAGGTCCGTTACGATACCAAGACCTCGGGCGTGGCTCGTGTGACGATCACCGTTCCTAAGAAGGAGACGACTGATTCCGAGAATGGTGAAAGTTCTGATGGTACCGACACCACCGATGGTACCGATGCCCAGTCCACGGATGGCGCCGATACCGCAACTGACGGTCAGACACCCACCGATTCTACCGACAATTCGTACGATAGCTACTAGGCCGCTCGTACGCGAAAGGAAACATCATGGCTAAAGATTCCAGCTTCGACGTCGTGTCCGAGGTCAACATGCAAGAGGTCGACAACGCCTTCCAGCAGACCACGCGCGAGATTTCCCAGCGCTATGGCCTTAAGGATTCCGGCGCCACGATCGAGCTTTCGAAGGGCGAGAAGCTCTTTACGATCAACGCCCCGGCCGACTTTGTCTCCAAACAGATTGTTGACGTGCTGAGCTCCAAGCTCATCAAGCGCGGCATCGACCTCAAGGCTGTCTCGTGGGATGCTCCGCAGGCGGCATCGGGCGGCACCGTGCGCGTGCTCGGCCATATCGTCGAGGGTATCGACCAGGCGACCGCCAAGAAGATCAACAAGGACATCAAGGATCAAAAGCTCAAGGTCAAGGTGACCATCGAGGCCGACAAGCTGCGTGTTTCCTCTGCTTCGAAGGACGCGTTGCAGACCGTGATCCAGTTCCTGCGCGACCAGGACTACGGCCAGCCGCTGCAGTTCACCAACTACCGCTAATATCAATCGAAAGGACCGCTCTCCAACATGGATACACCGTTGGGCTCCGTGCTCTACATCACCCTCGGGTGCGCTAAGAACGAGGTTGACACCGACCGCATGCGTTCTCTTTTGACCGCCGCGGGCTACGAGGAGGCATTCGACCCGCAGGATGCCGACATCGCCATCGTCAATACTTGCTCGTTCCTCGCCTCCGCAACGTCCGAGAGCATCGAGACCACGCTCGAGCTCGCCAACGAGGTTCAGGACGGCGTTCGTTCTTGCCCCATCGTCATGTGCGGCTGCGTGCCGTCGCGCTATGGCGATGACCTGCCTGACGAGCTGCCCGAGGTCGCTGCCTTTGTGAAGGCCGACGAGGAAGATGGCATCGTGGCGGTCATCGATGGCGTGCTGGGTGTCGAGCGTGAGATTGCAGCCTATATCCCGCAGGTCAAACGTACCGTCGAGGGTGCTGTCGCTTACGTCAAGATTTCCGATGGCTGCAACCGTTTCTGCAGCTTCTGCATGATTCCCTATATCCGCGGCCGCTATCATTCGCGCAATGCCGAGAGCATCATCTCCGAGGTGCGCGACCTGGTTGCCGGCGGTGTGCGCGAGATCGTGCTGATCGGCCAGGACACGGGCATCTGGGGTACCGACTTTGCCGACGAGGACGTCGCCGATGGCTCGCCGCGCAATCTGGCGCAGCTGCTGTGTGCCGTCGCCGAGGCCGTGCGCCCGCACAACGTCTGGGTCCGCGTGCTCTATCTGCAGCCCGAGGGCATGACTGACGAGCTCATTGAGACCATTCGTGATACGCCCGAGGTGCTGCCCTATATCGATATCCCCGTGCAGCACTGCGACGCGCGCATTCTCAAGGCCATGCGTCGCTCCGGTTCGCGCCAGGAGCTCGAGGATCTGTTCCGCGACCTTCGTGAGCGTATCCCCGGCATCGTGATCCGTTCCACGGCCATGGTCGGCTTCCCGACCGAGACCGACGACGAGTTCCGCGACCTTATCGACTTTATGGACACCGTCGGCTTTGACTACACGAGCGTCTTTGCCTACTCGCAGGAGGAGGGCAGCCTGGCCGCTAAGATGGAGGGTCAGGTCGACGAAGAGGTCAAGCTCGAGCGCGCCCAGGAGGCCATGGACCTGGCCGAGTCGCTCGGTTTTGCCGCCACCGCCGCCCATGTGGGCGAGCGCGCCCAGGTGATCGTCGACGGTATCGAAGAGACCGAGGACGGCGCCGAGCTGATCGGCCATGCCTGGTTCCAGGCGCCCGATTCCGATGGAGCGGTGCATCTGGACGCCAGCGAGGCGTCCGTGGGCGATATTCTGACTGTCGAGTTTACCGATAGCTTCTGCTATGAGCTTATCGGTCATGTTGTGGAGTAGGAGAGCGTCGTGGCAAACGAGAGCAATAAGGAACTGACGAGTGTCTGGACGCCCGCCAACATCGTGACGTGCGTTCGCATCGTCTTTATCCCGGTGTTCATGATCGTCTCGGCTCTGTCTCACACGAGTGTTGCCGGTACGGATTGGAGCATCTTTGACGGCCCGCTCGCCGCCGCTGCCTTCATTCTGTATGTGATCCTGTCGTGCACCGATAAGGTCGACGGTTATCTGGCACGCTCGCGTAACGAGATCACCGATTTCGGCAAGTTCTTGGACCCCATCGCCGACAAGCTGCTGGTGTTCTCGGCCTTGCTGCTGTTCTTGGATTTTGGCGCGGTGACCGTGTGGTCCGTGTTCATTATCCTGTTCCGCGAGCTGCTGGTGAGCGCCCTGCGCATGGTCGCGAGTGCGGCCGGTGTGGTCGTTGCAGCCGATAAGCTCGGCAAGTACAAGACGGCAACCACGATGGTTTCCATCTGCGGTTACCTGTGCGTTTTTGCTATGGCCGGCTTGCACCTTGGCCCGGTGGCGCTGACGCTCGGCATCTACTCGGTGTCGCGCTTCCTGTATGCCGTTGCCGTTGTCTTGACCGTTATCTCGGGCGCCCAGTACTTCTGGAACTGCCGCAAGATAGTCTTTTCCGTCTAGGTCCTGGTAGGCATGACGGAATCATTTGAGCAGATTGCCGCGCATAACGAAGAGCTCGCACGCGATATTGTTGAGCGTGCAAGCTTTCGTGGTGTGACGGTTTCGACGGCTGAATCTCTGACAGCTGGCATGATCGCCTCGACGATCGCCGATATCCCTGGTGCCTCGGCGGTGCTGCGTGGCGGTGCGGTGACCTACTGCGATGAGATTAAGCATCGCGTGCTGGGTGTTGAGCAGGAGACGCTCGACCGCTACACTGCGGTGTCGCACCAGACTGCGCGCGAGATGGCGTCGGGTTCGCTGGAGCTGTACCAGAGCGATATTGCAGTGAGCGCAACGGGTTATGCCGGCCCCGGCGGTGGTACTGAGGACGATCCGGCGGGCACTTTCTATATTGGCTGGGCGCATCGTTCCGCCGATGGGGGCGTGCCGGTCGTGGACTTTGTGCGCTGCCACTATGAGGGTGACCGTTCGTGTGTTCGTGCCCATGCGGTCACGGAGGCATTGGGTCGCATTGCCCTTGTGCTCAATTCTATGGAATAGACGTGTTTTAAGGGGCCTCCGAGCCCCTTAATTGTGGAGATGGGGACCTTAGGCTCATTGGCGTTTGTGCTGGTTGTAGATGTATTTTTGCCTGCCTTGTTCATATTTGGTCCTTTGTGGTCAAGCATTTGGTCAGTGTTTGGTCGGCGTTTGGTTGGGTTTTGGAAAGACCGCCTGCATATGATTGGCCTGAACGGTTGACCACGAACAGCCGTTCGTTTATTATCGATGCAGGTTGTTAAGAGGAGGGCTATTCATGGCCAAGAATTCAGGTCCCGTACGTACCGTTCATGCTCGCACGACGGGTAAAGAGCGCGATGAGATGATCGCCACCACCAAGGCCGAGATCGAGAAGAAATTCGGCCAGGGTTCCATCATGAGGTACGGCGACGGTGGTCCCGAGCTCGAGGTCGAGGCCATTCCCACGGGCGCCCTGGCCCTCGATGCCGCGCTGGGTATCGGCGGCGTGCCGCGCGGCCGAATCGTCGAGATCTACGGTCCCGAGTCCTCCGGTAAGACGACGCTTTCGCTCGAGATCCTGGCCGAGGCCCAGGCAATGGGTGGCGTTGTGGCATTTATCGATGCCGAGCACGCGCTCGATCCCACGTATGCCGCGCGCATCGGCGTGGATATCGACGAGGTGCTCATTTCCCAGCCCGATACGGGTGAGCAGGCGCTCGAGATCGTTGACATGCTCGTGCGTTCCGGCGCCATCGATGCCATCGTCGTCGACTCCGTCGCCGCGCTGACCCCGCGTGCCGAGATCGAGGGAGAAATCGGCGACACTACGGTCGGTCTTCAGGCTCGCCTGATGAGCCAAGCTCTTCGCAAGCTCGCCGGCTCGCTGTCCAAGTCCAACACGACGTGCATCTTCATTAACCAGCTGCGTGAGAAGATCGGCGTCATGTTCGGCAACCCCGAGACTACGACGGGCGGCCGCGCCCTTAAGTTCTTCTCTTCGGTGCGTATCGACATTCGTCGTATCGACAGCATTAAGCTTAAGGACGAGGTTATCGGTAACCGCGTGCGCGCCAAGGTCGTTAAGAACAAGGTGGCAGCTCCGTTCCGTTCTGCTGAGTTCGACATCATGTACGGTACGGGCATCTCTAAGGAGGGCTCGATTCTGGACATGGCTGTCGAGTGCGGCATCTGCAAGAAGATGGGCTCCTGGTTTGCCTATGGCGAGGACAAGCTCGGCAACGGTCGCGAGGCCGCCAAGGCTTTCCTGCGCGAACACCCCGATTGCGCCGATGAGATTGAGCATAAGGTCCGCCTTGCCTGCGGGCTTGAGTTTGATGACGATGCTCCGTCCGAGGTCGAGCTGACCGATCAGCCTGCGCCTGAGGAGTTTGACGAGCTTTACGCCATCGATGGTTCCGCCATGCTCGATGATGACGACGAGTAGCGGTTACGCTCATGTCGTATACGGTGACCGAGGCCACGGTCGTCTTTCCCGATAAGAAGGCGGCCTCCTCGTTCTCGAGCGGGTATGCGTCCAAAAAGCCTTGCGCACATATCGATTGTGAGCTTGAGGGCGGTTTTGAGCGGTCCATTTGGATTCCCGTGCGGGTCGCGCGGCTGTATGTCAAAAACCGCCCCGATCTTCCCTGTGATTGGGACAACTTTCGTGAGGCGGTGCAGCTCATCGAGCGTAAATGTGCACTTACCATGGTGACCGAGATGTTATCGCGCCGCGACCATGCGACGGGTGAGGTCCGTGACAAGTTGGCTCGCTACGGCTTTCGCCAGCCCGCGATTGATTTCGCCGTCGAGCGCGCCACCGAGTATCGCTTTTTAGACGAGAACCGCTTTTGCTCGTACTTTATCGAGGAACGCAAGCGGCGCGGTTGGGGACAGCGCAAAATCGAGACCGAGCTCAAGCGACGTCATGTTGTGCTCGATGACATTCCCGGTTATCCCGAGGATTATTTTGCCGTCGAAGACGATTTGGCGCGTGCGTCAGCCCTGCTCGCCAAGCGGCGTGTTCCAGAGACGCGCGGATTCGAAAAACTGGTTCGGTTTTTGATGGGCAAGGGCTTCTCGTATCACATCGCCGCCGATGCCGTTAAGGCACGTCTCGATGCCGAATGCGAGGAATGTGCGGTTTAGGCGTATGCGTTTTGTGGTCCTGCCGTTCACCGCGTTTTAGCCGCCGTACTGGGGCCATTTATTTGACAGTTGTTGTGGTTCAACGTACGATAAACACTGTCATTTGCTTTGTGATATGTGCTCATCTGTGATGAGTTTGTTTATATGTTTATCTGTATCCGACCCGCATAAGCTGCGCCCATATTACTCAAATGTCGCGAGCCGTTCGTAAGGACGGTTCGCTTTGTTGTGTAACGAATCCATAAAAAGGAGTGAGCATGCCTATCATCGCAGCGCTCGTTGGCATCGTTTTAGGTGCCATCGCCGCCATTGCCTACATGCGCACCGCCAAGCAGGGTAGTCTTCATGAGGCCGACGAAAAGATCCAGTCGGCACACGCACAGGCTGAGTCCCTGATCGGCGATGCAAAGCGTCAGGCCGAGACCCTCAAAAAAGAGGCTCTGCTCGAGGCTAAAGAGGAGATCATCAAGAACAAGCAGGCCGCCGAGGCCGAGGACAAGCAGCGTAAGAGCGAGATTCGTACGCTCGAGAACCGCGTGATGCAGCGCGAGGAATCCCTTGATCGCCGCAACGACGCTCTCGACAAGCGCGAGCATCAGCTGTCCAGTCAGGCCGGTCAGGTCGAGAAGCGCTCCCGTGAGCTCGAGGAGCTCTGCGCAAAGCAGACCTCCGAGCTCGAGCGTATCGCCGACCTTACCCGCGAGGATGCCCACAAGGAGCTCCTCGATAAGGTTCGCGGCGAGGTCACCCACGAGGCCGCCACGATCATTCGCGAGTCCGAGCAGCAGGTTCGCGCCGAGTGCCACAAGACCGCCCAGGAGATTCTGTCCCTGGCGATTCAGCGCTGCGCTGCCGACCACACTGCCGAGGTCACCGTTACCTCCGTGCACATTCCCTCTGATGACCTCAAGGGCCGTATTATCGGTCGCGAGGGTCGCAACATCCGCACCTTCGAGCAGGTTTCCGGCGTCAACCTCGTGATCGACGACACGCCCGAGACCGTCGTTCTTTCGAGCTTCGACCCGGTCCGTCGTGAGACCGCCCGTGTCGCCCTCGAGAACCTCATCGCCGACGGCCGCATTCACCCTGCCCGCATCGAGGAGATGTATCACAAGGCTGCCGACCTGGTTCAGCAGCGCGTGCGCGAGGCTGGCGAGCAGGCTGCCTTCGATACTGGCATCCACGACCTGCACCCCGAGATCGTCAAGACCCTTGGTGCCTTGCGCTACCGTACCTCGTTTGGTCAGAACGTGCTTCAGCACTCCCTCGAGGTCTCTGATCTCTGCGGCGTGATGGCTTCCGAGCTTGGCCTGGACGTTGTGACCGCCAAGCGCGCCGGTCTGCTTCACGACCTGGGCAAGGCAATTGACCACGACGTCGAGGGCCCGCATGCCGTCATCGGCGCCGAGCTCGCCCGTCGTTATGGCGAGAAGCCCGTTATCGTCCACGCTATCGAGGCTCACCATGCCGATGTCGACCCCAACACGGTGCTCGATGTCCTGGTGCAGGCCGCCGATGCTGTCTCAGCCTCTCGCCCCGGTGCCCGTCGCGAGTCTGCCGAGAACTACATCAAGCGCCTTGAGAAGCTCGAGGAGATCGCCAACTCCCATGACGGCGTCGAGCGTACCTATGCCATGCAGGCTGGTCGCGAGGTCCATGTCATGGTTCAGCCGGACAAGATCTCCGATGCCCAGTCCACGGTTCTGGCTCACGATATCGCCCATCAGATCGAGGAAGAGATGGAGTATCCCGGTCAGGTGCGCGTCGTCGTGATTCGCGAGAGCCGCGCTGTCGATATCGCTAAATAATATGAGCGACGCGAACGAGCTCATCTCATTTATCGCGTCGATGTCGGGGGAGGGCAACCTTCGCGTCGAGGAGAACCTTGGCGAGGGGTATGTCCGCCTCCGCGTTTCGGAGGCCGAGCGGCGCCAGGCAAAGCACGACATTCAGCATGTCGAGGATATCGTCATCGAAATGCTCCGTAATGCTCGCGATGCCGGCGCCGACAAGGTCTATCTCGCCACGACCAAGGAAGATGGCGTCCGCACGCTTGTCTTTCTGGATAACGGCTCGGGTGTTCCGCAGGATATGCAAGAGCGAATCTTCGATGCTCGCGTTACCTCAAAGCTCGAGAGCATGAAGATGGACCGTTGGGGCGTTCACGGTCGTGGCATGGCATTGTTTTCGATCAAGCAGAACACCGACGAGGCCCGCGTGGTCACGTCTGGTGTCGATCTTGGCTCAGCCTTTAAGGTGAGCGTTGCGGCCGACCGCCTCAGCGAGCGTGCCGATCAGTCCAGCTGGCCCCAGGCCGTCAAGGATGAGGACGGACGTTATGTCTGTGCTCGCGGTCCGCATAATATTATTCGCGCTGCCTGTGAGTTTGCGCTCGAGGAGTTGCGTGGTTGCGATGTCTATCTTGGTTCTCCGTCTGAGATTGCCGCGACCCTTTATGCTCAGGCGTCAAGTCGGCTCGATACGTCTCGTCTCCTGTTTATTGATGATGAGAGCGAGCTTCCGGTTGTCGATCGTTTAGGCCTTGCCTCTGATGCCGAGGACTTTATTCGTATTTGTTCGGGTTTGGGTCTTGAGATGTCCGAGCGCACGGCCCATCGCATTTTGGCAGGGCAGATTAAGCCCGTTCGCGGTGTGACTGCGCGTCTGCTGCGCGAGCGTGACTCATCCTCGCATGCGCCGGCTCCTGTCGATCTCGCGAAGGATCGTCGTGGGCTGCGTATTGCCAAGGATGACATGGCACAGTTTTCGCGTGCTGTGGAGCGCGACTTTAATGACCTTGCCGCCCGGTACTATCTCAATCTTTGCGGCGACCCAAAGATCCGTGTTTCGCGTGATCGAATCACCGTGACCTTCGATCTTGCCAAAGAGGAATAGTGCCTTTACCGAGTCCACTCGGTACGATAAAGTTATTGCAGTTAAAACGTACTTTTAAACGCAGGAGTTTCTTCATGGATTGCCTGAAGGTATCAAGCAAATCATCGCCCGCGTCCGTTGCCGGCGCCATCGCCGGCATGGTCAAGGATGGTGTACCCGTCAACATCCAGTGTGTCGGTGCCGGTGCTGTCAACCAGGCCATTAAGGCCGTTGCTATCGCGCGCGGTTTTTTGATTCCAACCGGTTTTGATATTTCCTGCGCGCCTGTGTTCTCCGACATCCTCATTAACGGGGAGTCGCGCACGGCCATCCGCCTTTCTATCTACGTTCACCAGATCAATCGAGCTGCTATGGATAACGTCGTCATGGATGATGTTAAGCCTGTGGCATAGCTTCTGCTTGCCTCGTTTCGCTCCCCATCGTTAGGACTTATGCACATGGACCAGCGTTCCGTACGCGATATTCTTGCCGGTAAAACCTACTTTATCCGCACCTTTGGCTGTCAGATGAATCAGCACGACTCCGAGCGTGTGAGCGGTCTGCTTGATTCGTATGGCTGCCTCATGGCGCTCGATCCCGAGCATGCCGATATCGTTGTCTTCATGACATGCTGTGTGCGTGAGGCCGCCGATACTCGCCTGTACGGTCAGTGCAATTCCTGCAAAAGCCTGCCGCCTTCGCCTTCGGGCAAGCGTGTGGTTGCCGTGGGCGGCTGCATCGCGCAGCGTGATGGAGAGGGCCTGCTCACCAACGTCGATAACGTCAATGTCATCTTTGGCACGCATTCCATCGCACATGTGGCCGAGCTCATTGCCGAGGCGTTCCTTGATGGTAAGCGTCATATCCGCACCAATGAGCATGAGGATACGGATGCCATGAGCATGCCGTGGCATCGCGAGACCCAGTATCACGCCTGGGTGCCCATCATGACAGGCTGCAATAATTTCTGCACCTATTGCATCGTGCCGTACGTGCGCGGTCGCGAAAAAAGTCGCCCCTTCGAGGAGATTGTCGACGAGGTGACCGGTTTGGTACGCCAGGGCGTGCGTGAGATTACGCTGCTGGGCCAAAACGTTAACTCATATGGTCGCGATCTGTTTGGCAAGCCGCGTTTTGCCGATTTGCTGCGCGCGGTGGGCGATACGGGCGTCGAGCGCATCTTCTTTACATCTTCACATCCCAAGGACCTGCTGCCCGAGACCATCGACGCCATGGTCGAGACGCCTGCCGTTATGCCGCAGCTGCACTTGGCTGTCCAGTCAGGTTCGACATGGATCCTCAAAGAGATGAATCGCCGTTATACACGCGAGGACTATCTGGGCCTTGTCGATCGCATTCGCAACCGCATGCCCGATATCGCGCTCTCGACCGACATTATCGTTGGCTTCCCGGGCGAGACTGAAGAAGACTTTGAGCAGACGCTCTCACTTGCTGAGACGGTCCGCTATGCTCAGGCCTATACCTTCATCTATTCCAAGCGCGCCGGTACCCCGGCCGCCGAGATTGACGATCCTACGCCGCATGAGGTTATTCTCGAGCGTTTCAATCGCCTGGTTAAGGTTATCGAGACCACGGCACACGAGTATAACCAGGGCGAGCTTCATACTGTGGTGCCGGCGCTCATTGAGGGAACGAGTAAAAAGAACGACGCGGTCCTGCTGGGCAAGAGTCCTAAGAATCAGACCGTGCATGCGCCTATCCCCGAGGGTTACAGCATCGATCAGCTTGTTGGCAAGATCGTTGATGTTGACGTTGACGTTGCCAAGACCTGGTATTTGTCCGGCTCCGTTGTGGGCGAGCCGCGCTAATGGTTTCTCCCGGGGCAGGTCTTTCCGCCGTTGCGATCGTCGGTCCGACGGCGGTTGGTAAGAGTGATGTTGCCGACCGTTTGGCCGCTCGTCTTTCGTCCGAAGTGCTGTCGTGCGATGCGATGCAAATCTATCGCGGCATGGACATCGGCACCGCAAAGATGGCGCCCAATGAGTGTACGGCGCCGCTGCGTCTCGTCGACATTGTAGAGCCGGGTGTGGCATATTCTGCTGCGCTTTATCAGGCTGACGCTCGCGCGCATGTTGAACGTCTCCTTGGTTCGGGTTGCCTGCCGGTTTTTTGCGGAGGTACGGGGCTGTATCTTAAGGCTGCCCTTGATGAGATGGATTTTCCCTCGGGCGAGCTTGAGGACGATCGTCGCGCGGGGTATCAGGAACTTGCCGAGCGCATAGGCGAGGAAGCGCTGCACGCGCTGCTTGCCGAGCGTGACCCCGAGTCCGCTGCGGTCATCCACCCCCATAATGTTCGTCGCGTGATTCGCGCGCTCGAAATGCACGATGATGGAGTGTCCTACGCGCAGCAAAAGTCTCAGTTTAGTGTTCCGCGCGAGCATTATCATGCTCTGTGGTTTGGTCTGACGCGCAATCGCGAGGTGCTCTACGAGCGCATTAACCTGCGCGTCGATCTTATGTTTGAGCAGGGCCTTGTCGATGAGGTCCGCGGTCTTATGGACCAGGGACTGGGAGATGCCCTGACGTCGATGCAGGCAATTGGCTATAAAGAGATCATTGATGCTTTCAATGGCGTGATTTCTATGGATGAGGCTCGCGAACTCATCAAGATGCGTTCGCGTCGCTATGCCAAACGTCAGCTTTCGTGGTTTAAACGCGATGACCGCATCGTGTGGTTCGATATGGATGAATGTACGATCGATGAGGTCGTTGAGGAAATCCTGCATCGTATTGAGGCTGCCTAATGGCCCGTTTCCCCCTTGTTCCCACGGCACCCGAGCCCGAGCGTGCCATTTTGGTTGGTGTTGAGTGGCGCGACAATGCATGGCCACTCGATCGATCGCTCGATGAGCTGGAGCGCCTGCACGCCATGGCGGAGGCCCCCGGCTTTTGGGACGACCCCGCGCGCTCGCAGAAGGCCGTCATGCGCACGAAGACGCTTGAGCGCAAGCG
>URRT01000035.1 GCA_900550355.1 uncultured Collinsella sp. | reverse complement strand
TGCTTGGTTTAGGCGGCGCTGGTTTCTTTGTATTCGAAGACTGGTTCTAGGAGGTCCTCGATGTTGCAGTGGAGGGCTTTTGCTATGGCTCGTACGCTTGTTACCGAGGCTTCATTGATGTTTCTCTGACGCTGCTCGTACATTTGGATTGAGCGGAGTGACACACCCGATTCGTATGCCAGATCTTGTTGGGTTTTCTTGAGCCTCTTTCTTGCTAACGCAAGTTTGGTTTGCCTGGACGCTTTTTTCGCCATATCGCAGACGAGGCGAGCCACGCGTTCCTCCGAGGCTTCGTGCCAGGGGTAGTACAGACTGCGTAGCACATCGAATGGAACGACATGCAGCAAATCTTCGAAAGACTCTCCTAGGCGCCACTGAAGGTATGCCAATATCCAGCCTGTCCAATATTCCGGTGTCTTTTCGAATCGGTAGGTTCGATTTGGCATCGGCCTTGATTGATAGCCGGACCTTTCGGCAATGAGCGCGAACAGCTCAACGCCCGATTTTCCCGACACTACCCATGCGTTGCCGCGTTCGAACTCGCGGGCCACGCCGCTCAGGCAAAAGAGTTCAGCAACTTCCGATCCTTCTGCCCCATAATCGTTAACGGCATAGTCAAAGCAGTCGCCGAGGTTGTTCATTGCATCCTCGAGGTAGTAGACGGGGTATGTCCTACTCGGCCCACAATCCGTTAACTCTTGGATCATTTAAATCAACCCTCCCTGCCATCAAATCCCTAATGTCGACACCATCAGAGTCAAATCCGTTTACAGTATCCAGGTACTTTCGTCGAGCGTTCTGTTCTCGCTCAAATCGTTTGGGATAAAACTCAGCTCCCGAGGCCTGCTTCCAATCGCGGAACTTAATCGCCGAGAATGCACGCTCACTCATAAGCGCATATTGAATGCCCAAATCCCCCAAAAACATAATGCGCTGCAATTGCCTGAGCGAGATCATGCCGTTGACAAACTGTCTTGCAAACGAGAAATAGGAATCGTCTGCACGATAGCCTCGAATAACGTCATAGGGAGAAATATCAATCAGGCAGTTATCCAGCAGATAACGAAGCCCCTCGCGTGCTACTGGCGTTGAAACATTAAACTCTCTGTTATTCGCCAGAATTGCAAGCCAGTTGAGAATCGAGAACTCACCTGATTCCAAATCCAAAATCGCAAGGCCATCTAAATCAAGCTCATATCGATTGGCAATGCCATCAGACTCGGTCCGACATGCCCACTCCATTGCCATTTCCTCATGCGGTGTGCAATAAAACCCGCGCCCATAGTCATTGAATTGCCTGCATTTATCCAACGATGGATGATCGACAACAACGTCCGACCCGTGCCAAAGCTCCATATCGACCTCCAAAAATATCACCTCAGTGATAGTTTACCAATAACTATCACTGAGGTGATCTAGATGGGAGCTTTTGAGGGGCCGCGGCCTGACTAAAGGCAGGCCGCGGCAATGCGGCGCTTAAGCTCATCGATGCCGGTGCCGGTCTGGGAGCTTGTGATGATCACGTTCTCGGCCGGAACGTTGAGCTGCTTTTTGATGGCTGCTGCCTGGCGGGCCTGCTGGGTGCGGCTGAGCTTGTCGGCTTTGGTGAGGCAAACGATAAAGTTGAACTCGTTGCCCTGTAGGTAGTCGATCATGTCGTGGTCGAGCTTGCTGGGGTCGTGACGAATGTCCACCAGTGATACGACCAAGTTAAAGCTGCGCTCGGAGTCGAAAAAGTCGCCGATAAGCTCAGCCCAGCGGTCGCGCTCGGCCTTGGAGCGACGGGCGAAACCGTAACCCGGCAGGTCCACGAAATGCACGTCATCGGCCTCAAAGAAGTTGATGTTGCTCGTCTTGCCCGGCGTACTGGAAACCTTGACTAGGTTCTTGCGGCCAAATAGCTTGTTCATAATCGACGACTTGCCCACGTTGGAGCGGCCGACAAAGCTCAC
Organism: uncultured Collinsella sp.; assembly: GCA_900550355.1. Classification (GTDB taxonomy): domain Bacteria; phylum Actinomycetota; class Coriobacteriia; order Coriobacteriales; family Coriobacteriaceae; genus Collinsella. The sequence continues at coordinate 12,422 of URRT01000035.1, read as the reverse complement.
CTCGGGGCAGGTGGACTCGGGAATCTGCGAAACCTTGCCATAGCTGGCGACGAACTTGGCAAGCTGGTAGTTAATGGAATCGGCCATGGACACTCCTAGGTCGTAGGTTCTTACAAATAGACGCGCTATTGCGCAGCGGCAATGCGGCGGACGATATCGAGCGTAATGTCACTTGCGACACGCGCGTACTCGAACAGATCGAACTCTCGCTCGCAAATTGCATCGTACGCCTCGTCACAATTATCGCTGATAGCGCGCAACACCAGGCAATCGACACCATTTTTGGTTGCGACATGGGCAATTGCCGCGCCCTCCATGCCGACACAATCGGCATGCGTCGCCTCGATAGCGTCGTTGCGCATGGTGGCGCCCGTCACAAAGCGGTTACCCGTGGCAATCGTGCCGACCAGGAACTGCTTGGTGCCCTCATTCGAAGCGACTGCATTTGTCGAAGCGTCAACAAACCCACGCTCAGCAAGCGCTTCGGCGGCAATATCGACCAGCGCGGGCGTCGAGCCAAACTCCTCGAGCCCCGGTGCGGACTCGGCGATAAGCGCGGTATCGGTATCCAGATAGCGTAGGCGTTTGCCAATGACCACGTCGTCGATATGGAGCTTGGGGTTCAAACCGCCCGCAATGCCCGAAAACACAACAGCCTGCGGAGCATACTTGCTAATGAGGTGCTGTGTTGCAGCGGCGGCGTTCACCGTGCCCATGCCCGCCGTTGTGGCGACAACTGTCAGGCCGTCGAGCTCACCGCTCACAACGGTCAAGCCTGCCTCCCGTGCCTCGCAAACGTCGCTCAGCTCTTCCTTAATCTGCATGATCTCTTTTTCGAGCGCACCGATAATCGCAATGGTAGCCATGCCATTCCCCAAACCTATTCGAAATTCTCAACCACGGTATGGTACCAGCATTTTGTTTGACCTCGTCAAACGAACACGCTAAGCCAGTGCAGCTCGCGTATCAAACAGAGCCTTTGCAATCGCGGCCGTAACCTCACTCGAGCGGTCGCTCCACGGCATCGATGTCATGATACCCATGACATAGGTACAGCCATCGATGTCGATAAGGCCCGCATCACATGTCGAGTAGTAACCATCCTCGCTAATCCAGCCTGCCTTGTTGCGCACCAAAACCTGCTCGTCCGCAATGCCATCGCGAATAAACGAGCGCGATGTTGATGCCAGAAGGCCCGACAACCACTGTGAAGTCTCGGTATCCATGCTCAGATACTCGCTCATCTCACGCCATAACCTCGCAGAAGTGCGCGGGCAGTAGGTCGGAAAATCACTCATCGGATTCAGTGCCGTTTCGTCATCAACACCCAGATTGGCAATCCAATCCTCATAGCCATCATGGTCAAACGCCGCGCGTAACGCGATAAACGAATCGTTGTCCGAGTTGACGACCGCGGCCTCGATAAGGTCACGCACTGTCCGCCAGCCCATGCTGTAACCACCATACGTGGCTAAAGGCCAATCGAGCGACACCTGCCCCGATTCGACCAACATCTCGCAAATATAGAGTGCATACAGCGCCTTATAACTGCTCGCTCCATACACCTCAACATCGGCGTTATACGTCACGCCCCTACCACTCGATAGGTCGTAGAACACTACACCCACGTCGCCCAGCTCCTGCGCCCGACACAGGGCATCCTGGAGCGAGGCAAGGCTCTCATCCTCCAAGGCAGGAGTCTTGTTATCCACCAACGAGAAGGTCCGAACGGTATCACCCGAAGGGATATCGTTGAAGTCCGCCTTCGAAAGTCTCGTCTTGAGATCTGCCGTCGACAGAGCTTGATCTGCCGACGCTTTGGACTTTGAAACCTTCTCGTTTTGCAGCTGTACCGTTGACGCATCTGGGCGCCCCGTTCGCTCCGAGGCGTAGGTTTTAACGGTAATTCCGAGGATAATAACCGCCGACGTTAGCATCCCAATAGCGGCAATCTTCCTCACGCGGATGCGAGCGCCGGCAAGGCCACGCGAAGACGTGCCCTTCGTCTTATATCTGCTGCCATGCTGCGGCACATACTCGTCCCGCGATGCGATGTTTCGCACGTGGTCTCCTGACTGCCACCGTTTATATACGAGCAGCATGATACCGAGCAGGCATTTCTTTCCAAAGATATTCAGCGGCGTTTAAGGTGTCTTTAAAGAAACCACAAGCGTATTTATCCAAATGGCACGATTCTGTTGCGCATCTCTACCCAAAACGAAGTTGCGGTGAAATGGTTCCTGTTTGGGCGACATGGGCCTAAAAACAAGAACTATTCCACCGCAACTCAGCTGGGAACGAGGGGATATGAGGGCTATGGCATGCTATCCGATAGCGTTTTTGAGCTCCGCACGGCGCTTTTTCATACCGGTCATAACGGCATTACGCAACTCGGGCATGCGCGCGGTATCCATCTGGGGCACGCCCTCGAGCTTATAGGGAATGCCCAGTTGCTCGTACTTGACGACACCCATCGTGTGATACGGCAGCATTTCCAGGCCCACCACGTTGTGCCATGGAGCGATGAGGCGACCGAGCTTCTCGCACTCCTCCACCGTGTCGGTAATGCCCGGCACCACCACGTGGCGGATAACGACCTTGATCTTGCGACGTGCAAGCTCATCGCCAAACGCCAGAATGCGTGCGGGATCGCACCCAGTCAGCTTTTTATGCTCGACCGGGTCGGCATGCTTAATATCGAGCAGTACCATGTCGGTCTCGTTGAGCACGGCATCGAACTTCTCGGGATGCGCGGGATCGAACGCATAGCCGCAGCTATCCAAGCAGGTGTGCACACGACCATCGTGGTTATTGTGCATGGCGTGGAACAGGTCGGCCAAAAACTCAGGCTGCAGGAGCGGCTCGCCGCCGGACACCGTAATACCACCGCTGCGGTAAAACTCATGGTTACTCTGGAACTCGTCCATAAGGTGCTCGACGGTCACCATCGTGCCGCCGTTAACCGACCAGGTATCGGGGTTGTGGCAATACGCACAGCGCATGGGGCAGCCTTGGACAAACACTACGAAGCGGATGCCGGGTCCGTCGACCGTCCCCATCGTCTCGATTGAATGCACGCGGCCAAGGGCAAACGCAGAGTCCTCGGGACGAGCGTCCACACCCTCAAGCGTCATTTCTGCCATTCGCGCTACCTTGCCTCTCCTTGGATGCAACCAATTAAAATGCCAGAGCCATTCTAGCCCATGTGCTTGCGTTTAAACGTCTCGGGCTAGAATGGCACGTTTTAATCTATCCCCCATCACCATGGCTGGGGTCTACGTCGAGATGTCAGGCTGAAGAACGCTCGCCTGCGGCCTTTACGCTTTAAGCGTGAGCACCGCACCGAAGGCGGTCGGGCCGCAGTGGCTCGAGATGACGCCGCCGACCTGAGTCCAGGTAATGTCCTTAAAGCCCAGGTCGTGCGCATAGACTTCCATGTCGTCGCGCAGCTCCTGGGAAAGGCCTACCGAATACGCCAGGCCAATGTGCGAGTAGTCGATCTCGCCCTTCGCAACCATGTGGTCAATAAAGGCGCGGGCGCACTTGAGCATAGAGCCGCGGAACTTCTTGGTCGCCACGAACTTGCCGCCCGTCACCTCAATGCAGGGCTTAATCTTGAGCAGATGTGCGCCAAGGAATGCGACGTTGGACAAGCGACCGCCCGCCTTAAGGAAGGCAAGATCGGTAGGAACAAAGCCCAGCAGCACGCGGTCCATGACGGAGTTCGCGAAGGCGAAGATCTCGTCGACGGTGGCATCGGGGTGAGCCTCGATGTATTTGGCGGTCTCGACGACAACAAGCGACTGGCCCACCGAGACAAAACGCGTGTCCATGGAGTAGACGTAGTCGCGACCCTTGGCGGCGATCTTCGATGATTGATGCGAGCAGGTCGTGGCCTCGGAATATGCAAGATGCAGAATGGTCGCGTCGGGTTGCTCGGCATGGATGCGGTCGTACACATGCGCAAAATCTGCCGGCGCACAGCCGCTGGTCTTGGGCATCACGCCAAACTCGTTGCAGCGCGAATAAATCTCGAGCGGATCGATCGAGCCGTCCTCGACGGTCTCGTCACCAATCGTGACATGCATAGGCACGCGCACGATGCCGTAGCGCTCGCAGAGCTCTGGCGTCACATCCGAACCAGATTCAACCACGATTATGTACTTGCCCATTATTATCACGACCCATCTCGACGTTGGCTTTTTAATATGTGACACACGCCCGCCGTCCTGCTACAGAACGACCCCCAAGCGCCAAAGAGACGCCGCCCTTTGCACATAACAAAGGACAGCGTCTCCCTGGAAAACTCCGTGCTTATCTGAGATTCTACACGGTTTATTAAGGAGTGTTACTTATTCCGCAAACGGTCACTATATGCGGTAAGCGGTAGTTGGCCGCGACAACTGCGACACATTCCGTCCAGCAAATCCAATCGTGCTCCACGCACGGTTAATGCACGAGGCGGTAGAAATTCATCGATGCCGCACCCTCGGCGTGCAGCTCCATCGCCGGAACCGCCGGCGAATAGGTACGGCTCGAAAGTGCCGCCTCGCCGCCATTTGCAAAAATCTCGACCATCGTAGTGTCCGAAAGCGCGCGTAGGTCGCGAAGCTCGCCGAGCTCAATCGACCTCTGGTCGCGCCCATAGCCTTCGTCACCCATATCGAGGGTAAGCATCCCGTCCGTATAACGCACAAAGACACCCTTGCGGATTTCGAGCTCGATCACCTGGGTGCCCTCACAGGAAACCACAAGATCAAACAGGCGGCCCGGCTCCTCAACGGTTTCACCGCCTGTCGCGCGAACGCAGTCGCCGCGCATCCTCTCAATCTCGTGCGCCGGCTGCTGGCAGAGCTTACCATCGCGCATGCTCAGCTCTCGCGGCACCGTCAACGCGCACTGCCACCCGCGCGCCACCGTCGGGTTTTCTGCCGTCGCATCGGGGCAACCCGACCATCCGATCATCAAACGCCGGCCTGCAGCATCCTCAAAGGACTGCGGAGCATAGAAATCAAAACCGGCATCGACCATCGGGGGCATGCCCTGCCCGACGATTTTAAAGCTCGGCGCCTCCCAATCGGCCTCGATGGGGAACCACACGCACTGATGCGGATTGCGGTAACGCCAACCATCGGCAGGCACACCCTGCGGGCAGCAAACGAGAATAAGCTCGCCATCAAGCTCAAACAGATCAGGGCACTCCCACATAAAGCCAAACTTCTCGCCCAGCTCAATGCGCGTCGCATAGCTCCAGACCCCTAAATCACGCGAAGTATAGACAAGCACGCAGCCACGGTCGTCTTTCGTACGAGCGCCCAGAACCATGTAGTAGATACCATCGTGCTCAAGGATCTTGGGGTCGCGCACGTGTGTACCGATATCGTCGGGGTAATCGACTGGTCCAACAGCCATGCGCTTCTCGCCCAATTCGTCGGGATTCTCGGCAACCATATGAATCTGGTTTTGCTCACGGCCCGTCAACACGTAGTCGTAATCATCGCGGTCAAAATGCTTGACGTTGCCGGTATAGAAGTAGTGAATCTTGCCATCACGTACAAAGGCAGAACCAGAATACGCTCCGCTCGAATCCAAATCGGAATCGGGGAACAGCACGGGGCCGTGATTCTCGTACGTCACAAAATCCTTTGTCGTCAGATGGTTCCAAAGCACTGGACCGCCATGCGCAGCATCGAACGGATCGTATTGATGATAGATGTGATACGTATCACCAATCTGAACCAAACCGTTGGGGTCGTTGAGCCAGCCAAGCTCAGGCTCCACATGGAACAGAAGCCTATCGGGGTCGGACGCGATGCGAGCCGCCGTCTCATCCTGTCCGACACGCCACTGCTCATAGTCCGCGCGTGTCACCTTGTTTTTTTGATTTAACATCGCCGTTGACTTTCTCGTCTATGGGGAAGGACGCTCGACTCACACGAGTCGAACGCCCTTCCTCAAATGGACTTATCCTCAGATTACACTGAACGGCTCAACTAGAAGCTAACGTCGAAGCCAGCGCCAGCGCCCTCTTCATCGGTGGTCGGCACGCCCTTTGCCTTGTTGTAGGCAAAGATCAAGACGATCGGCACGATAAAGGCGATGAGATTGCCAGCCACATACCACACGAGGGTCTCGGGCGTGACGATGAGCAGGCCAAGCACGCCGGTCAGACCCTGACCGATAGCGCGCACCTCAAAGAGCTTGACGAAGGCACCGCCGCAGCCTGCACCGATGCATGCGCAGATGAACGGAATGATCGAATAGCGCATGTTTGCAGCAAAGATAGCGGGCTCGGAGATTCCGACCAGCGTCGGGATAAAGGACGACATGCAGATGTTGCGCTCTTTGGAGTGCTTCTTGTGAATGAGGTACATACCGATGGCGCCGCCGCCCTGGGCGATGATGGAAACCGACCAGATGGCCTGGATGTAGTTGAAGCCAGTCGTGGCAACAAGGTTTGCCTCGATACCCTGGATGAACTGATGCGTACCGGTAACGACGAGCGGCTGCAGGAACGCGGCGAAGACAAAGGCACCAAAGACGCCCATCCTGTTGTACAGGATATCGATTACGCCGGCGAGGACGTCACCGATCAGGTTGCCGAGCGGGCCGAACACGGTGAACAGGGCGACGTTAGCAAGAATCAGGGTAACGGTCGGGACAAAGACGAACGAAACGACCTCGGGGATGTACTTCTGGGCAATCTTTTCGACCTTGGCCATAAACCAGGCAGTCAGGATTGCAGGGAATACGCCGCCCTGGAAAGCAACCATGGGAATGGATAGCGGACCAAAGTTCCAATACTCAGCACCCGTCGGGTCCATAACGAACGTGTTGCGGTTCATAAGGCTCGGGTGAACCATGACGATACCGACGAGGATGCCCAGGATCGGGTTACCGCCAAAACGCTTGACCGCGCTGTACATAACCAGGACAGGCAGGTAGTCGAACGTGGTGGCGATAATGGCAAAGAAGCTTGCGAGGTTCTTGAGGAACTCGCTGTGATCGGCGAGGCTGCCTTCCATGCCAAAGAGGCCGTTGGCAACGATCAGCGACTTAAGGCCGATGATGATTGCAGCGCCGACGAAGGCGGGAATGATGGGGATAAAGATGTCCGAGAATACCTTGAGGACCGAGAAGAACTTGCCCTTCTTGTCCGCCTCAGCGCCCTTGACCTCGGAAGCACTGATCTCCTTAACGCCCGTCAGAGCCATAAACTCATCGTAAACCTTGTTGACGGTACCGGTACCGAAGATGATCATGAGCTGGCCGCTGTTGTACAGCACGCCCTTGACGCCATCGATGTTCTCGAGCTCGGCCTTGTTGTATTTGCTCGTATCCTTGAGCACCAGACGCAGACGGGTCACGCAATGCGTGGCGCCCTCGATGTTCTCCAGTCCGCCGACGTTGTCGACGACTTGCTGGGACACTGCCTTGTAGTCCATGTTCCTCTCCATTCCTTTTCTAAATCATAAAACGGTTCGTTGCCGCTACAGAGACGCGATCGTTGCGTTTGCGCACTTGAGCGCACCGTCGGTGACGGTAAGCGCCACACCCTGGCCCTGCTTGTTGCAGAAGCGAGCGTTGAGCGCAACATCATCGACAAAGACGGTCGCGATGTCGTCGTCGACGACCAGACGCACATGGTGAGTGCCCTCGCCCTTAAAGAACAACGGACGCTCGAGGCCCATGTTATTGACCTGGAACCACGGGTACTGGGGAGCCGGCGTGAACTCGAGCTTGCCCTCGCGCAGGTTGGCGCGGAACTCATAGGCAAGACCGGTCTCGGCGTCCTCGGCGAACTTGACCGAGAAGCCGGCAGCGTTACCGCCGAGCTCAATGTCGGCATCGAGCAAGTAGGTGGAGCCGGCATCCGCGGCGAGCACCTGCTCGACCTTGCCCGACTCGCAGGAAAGCTCAAAGGTCTCGACTGCCTTAGCCTCGCCAAAGGCGCCAAGCATGCTGTCGGGGAGCTTGGTGCCGAGCGTTCCGTCGGCACGCTGAACGATCTCGAGGGGCATAAAGGTGCCACCCCATAGGTAAGAGCTGGGGTCGCCGCCCTCGTCACGCGTAGGAACCCAACCAAAGAGAACGCGACGCTCGCCATCGAATGCGGTGCGAGCGGCGTAGTACGCGCGGCCGTCGAAGGAGTCGTCAGCGGGGGTAATCCAAGGACCGTTGATGGACTTGGACATGCGGTAACGGGTCTTGTTGCCGTCGCTGTACTCGGAAAAGACGAGATACCACCAGTCGCCCATCTTAAAGAGATCAGGCATCTCAAACATGGTGTACAGGCCCGGGTTCCACCAGTCGCCCTGGAACTCCCAGTTGGTCAGATCCTTGGAGGTGAACTTGACCAGGCGGCCGGTCATCAGACGCTTGTCCTCGCCCACACGCGTGCCGAGGATGAGCATGTACTCTTCGTTCTCCTCATCCCAAAGCACAAAGGGATCGCGCCAGTTGCGGTCATCGTAACCCTCCTGGGGCGGAAGCAGCGTCTCGGCGATGTTCTTCTCCCACTTGACGGCGTCGTCGCTCGTTGCATGAAGAAGAACCTGCTTCATCAAACGTGCGCGGACCTTATCGCGATTGCAACCAGTGTAGAGCGCATGGTACTTGTCGCCCACCTTAAACACCGTGCCGGCATAAATGTACTGGTCGACTTCCTCGTCGCCGCCGCGCTCAAGGCTCTCGCCAAAGTCCTTGTAGTTGACGAAATCCTTGGTCGTAGCGAGTGCCCAGCCAAACGGCTCTCCGAAAGGTTCGGGGTTACGCGTGTCACGCTGATGATAGAGATAGAACGTGCCGTCCTCGCCGTACGGCATGATGTCGCCTACCCAAATTCCCTCAGGCTGGTAATACACCTTGTGCATCCGAGACTTCCTTTCCACGACATACTAACTCGGTACAATGGCAAGATATGTCAATCGTTTTCATATGTCAAACGTTTTCACACCAATACGTCTTTTCGCAGTTCCAGTCGTCGGCAAACGGTTGACATATGCCGGTGAACGGTCATCAGAGGCGTTTGAGGAATTCTTTTGGCACGGGATGAACTATGCGGTTTTGCCCTCAATGAGTTCAACGGGGAGCTTGATATTCGATTCGGGATTATCGCCGTTAATAAGAGCGATGATGGATTGCGCCGCGAGCTCTCCGATGCGATCGATATCTTGACGTACGGTTGTTAAGTCAGGCATAAACGTCATAGTTCGGCGGGCACCATCCGCGCCCACGACCTTAATATCGTCTGGAGCGCTCAAGCCGCGCTGCTTCATCACGTTGAGACAGATGGCCGCCATCGTATCGTCTCCCGCAAAGATGCCGTCAATATCGGGGTTCTCATCGAGGATCTTCGCAACGACCGCGCCCTTTTCGTCGTCGGGCTTAACGAACTCAACCTCACGGACAAGCGCGGACAAACCGGCCTGCTCAACAACATCGAGGTAGGCATCGGTACGCTTATTGGCAGGCATGCGCATGCGGCTATTGCTGCGCAGGCACAGGATACGCCTGCAGCCATCATCAATCAGACGGCGCGTGGCGAGCTCGCCAATGCCATAGCTGTCACTTGCAATCTGGACAGAGCCCTCGCCAAGATCGCAGTCGATGCCAACCAGGCTCAAGCCCATCTCGGCATATGCCTCGGCACCGATATTGAGGGAGTTGACGATGACGCCGTCGACCATATTGCGGCGGAGCATGTCAATATAGGAACGCTCAAGATCGGGTCGATTGGCGCTGTTGCACAGCAACATCTTAAAGCCGTTTTCCGCCAACGTGCGCTCGACCGCCTGCACAACCTGAGCATGGAACGGGCTGCTCACAAAGGGAACGATCATGCCGATAAGGTTCAGGCGACCGTTGAGCATGGCACGGGCGATATCGTTGGGCGTATAGTTGATGCGCTCCATCGCGGCATGGACCTTATCGCGGGTTTCTTGGCTAATATAGCCGCGATTATTAAGCACGCGAGATACCGTAGTGGGCGAAACCCCCGCCACCGCTGCAACTTCCTTGATGCCAGGCTTAGCAGAATCCTTAGAACGAGCGCCCTCGCGAGCCATAGCACCCTCCTCCATCAACATGTCATACGTTTACATACGAACAAAGCATACCCCAACAACAGCGGGAAGACGGTAACAGTACAAGTAAGTAAACGACTCATCCAAATAATTAGGAGAGTTTCGCCTAAAGGGTGACTACACAGGACCCCGCCGGGGCTGCTTGGGCTATCTCCCAAAATATTCCGCAGGACGCAAGAAGCCCTCGCCGCACGAAGTGCGCAGCGAGGGTTTCTTGCATGTCCGAGGACGTTTTGGGAGGTAACCCAAACAGCCCCGGCGATCCTGCGGGAGTTAAACCCCTTTAGAACTTGTCGTGGAAGGTACGCGAAATGACCTCGTCCTGCTGCTCCTTGGTGAGCGTGTGGAAGTTCACGGCATAGCCGGAAACGCGGATGGTCAGCTGCGGGTACTTCTCGGGGTGAGCCTGAGCATCGAGCAGCGTCTCACGGTTGAAGACGTTGATGTTCAGGTGATGGCCACCCTTCTCGGCGTAAGCGTCGAGCATGTGGACCAGGTTATCGGCCTGAGTCTCGGAAACTTCAGAAACCTTCATAATGTGTCTCCTTCGATCGATAGGCGCCGGCCGAAACCGGCGCGCTAATCAGTAATCGTTATTGTTAGTATAGCACTAACAATAGTTACTCGCCCAGCTGATCAAGGTCGATATCGCCAAAGAACACCTGGTCCTCCTTGCCGAGCGCACCCGGGATGATGGAGAAGGTGTTGGAGATGCCGTCCTGAGCATCGCGGAACGGGAGCTTGGAAACCGAAGACAGCGAAGCGATGGCGCCGTGGCTATCGCGCTTGTGCATGGGGTTAGCACCCGGGGCGAACGGCTGGCCAGCTTTGCGGCCGTCAGGCGTGGAACCGGTCTTCTTACCGTACACGACGTTGGAGGTAATGGTCAGAACCGAGGTCGTGGGCACGGAGTTGCGGTAGGTGTCGTTCATGCGGATGTACTCCATGAACTGGTGCACAACGTCGTGAGCGATCTGGTCGACGCGGTCGTCGTCGTTACCGTACTTGGGGAACTCGCCCTCGGTCTCGAAGTCGACGATGATGCCGTTCTCATCACGGACGGGGTGGACCTTGGCGTACTTGATGGCGGACAGGGAGTCAGCCACGACGGAAAGGCCAGCGATGCCCGTAGCGAACCAGCGGTGCACGTGCTTGTCGTGCAGAGCCATCTGGATGCGCTCGTAGCAATACTTGTCGTGCATGTAGTGAATGATGTTCAGCGAGTTGACGTACACGCCAGCGAGCCACTTCATCATGTCGTTGTACTTGGCCACAACGTCGTCGTAATCGAGCGTATCGCCCTCGACGGCGCGATACTTGGGGCCGACCTGCTTCTTGGAGACCTCGTCAACACCGCCGTTGAGTGCGTACAGCAGGCACTTGGCCAGGTTGGCGCGGGCGCCGAAGAACTGCATCTCCTTGCCAATGCGCATGGAGGACACGCAACAGGCAATGCCATAGTCGTCGCCGTGGTAAACGCGCATGAGGTCGTCGTTCTCGTACTGGATCGAGGAGCTGGCGACAGAAGTCTTGGCGCAGAACTTCTTGAAGTTCTCGGGCAGACGGGTCGACCACAGAACGGTCATGTTGGGCTCGGGGCTGGTGCCCATGTTCTCGAGCGTGTGCAGGTAGCGGTAGCTCATCTTGGTAACGAGCGTACGGCCGTCAACGCCCATGCCGCCGATGGACTCGGTGACCCACTGCGGATCGCCGGTGAACAGGGCCTGGTACTCGGGGGTACGGGCAAACTTGACCATGCGGAGCTTCATGATGAAGTGATCCACGAACTCCTGGATCTGCTCCTCGGTGAAGGTACCGTTGGCAAGGTCGCGCTCAGCGTAGATATCGATGAACGTGGAGGTACGGCCGATGGACATAGCGGCGCCGTTCTGCTCCTTAACGGCAGCGAGGTAGGCGAAGTACATCCACTGGATGGCCTCCTGCGTGTTGGTAGCAGGGTTGGAAATATCGAAACCATAGGTCTCGGCCATCATCTTGAGCTCGCCGAGGGCGCGAATCTGCTCCTGCAGCTCCTCGCGATCGCGGATGTTGTCGGCGGTCATGACCGTCGGGGTGGAAGCCTTCTGGGCCTCCTTGTCCTTGATCAGGTAGTCGACGCCGTACAGGGCAACACGACGGTAGTCGCCGATGATGCGGCCGCGGCCATAGCCATCGGGCAGACCGGTGATGATGTGGGCCGAACGGCAGGCGCGCATCTCGGGGGTGTAGACATCGAAGACGCCAGCGTTGTGGGTCTTGCGCTCGAAGGTGTAGCGCTCGACAACGTTCTCGTCGACCTTGTAGCCGTGCTGGCTGGCGGCCTGGCAAGCGATGCGG
>URRT01000034.1 GCA_900550355.1 uncultured Collinsella sp. | reverse complement strand
GAGGTGCGCCCGGTAAGTGAACCGGGCGCACGGGAGGGAAAGCGAGGCTACTCGCCGAGCTTGGGATGAAGCAGCGACGGCGCAGCGCCGAGCAGCATCTTGGTGTAGGGGTCCTGAGGATGCTGGAAGACCTGCTTGGCCTCGCCCTGCTCGACGATCTTGCCGCCATTCATAACGATGATGTCGTCAGAGATATAGCGGACCGTCTGGATGTCATGGCTAATGAACACCATGGCCAGGCCGAGCTCCTTTTTAAGGTCGGTCAGCAGGTTCAGAATCTGCGCGCGGACCGAAACGTCCAGAGCCGAGGTGGGCTCGTCGGCGATGATGGCATCGGGGTTCAGCGACAGGGCACGGGCAATTGCGACGCGCTGGCGCTGGCCGCCCGAAAGCTGGCCGGGAAGAACCTCGGCAGCGGAGCTGGGCAGACCGGTGAGCTCCAAGAGCTCCTTGACGCGCTTCTCCTGCTCTGCCTCGGTTCCCAGATTGTGGACGCGCATGGGGTCGAGCAGCTGCTCGCGAACGACCATGCGCGGGTTGAGCGCCGTGGCCGGGTTCTGGAACACGACCGAGATGACGCGACCCATGTGACGACGGTCCTCGGCGGTACGCTTGGTAACGTCCTTGCCCTTAAAGTAGACCTTGCCGCTCGTGGGGGCCTGCAGGCCGCACATGACGTTGGCGGTGGTGGACTTACCGCAACCGGACTCGCCGACGATGCCGATCGTCTGACCGGGCATGAGCTTAATCGTTACACCCTGGACGGCGTGAACCAGGTTGGGGTGCAGAATCGAGCCGGTACGGGTCCTAAAGGTGACGTGGACGTCATCAAGGAAGATGATCGGCTCGACGCCGTTGACTGCGGTCTCGCTCATCTACATCACCTCCGCGTGAGGGGTCAAACCATTTGCCTTGAGCACCTCGTCGGGGAGCTCGGAATAGAAGTGCTCGGTGCCGGGCACACGCTTGAAGACCGGACGGGTGTCCAGGCCAATGCGCGGATGGCTCGAGCGGGGCGCGAAGCGATCGCCCTTGGGGAAATCGCGCGGGCTCGGAACGGCGCCGGGCACCTGGTGCAGGCGGCCCGAACCGCTCTCGATGGACAGAACGGAACCCAGAAGACCGCGGGTGTACTCGTGAATCGGGTTGGTGAGCAGCTCCTTGGTGGGTGCCTGCTCGATAACCTGACCGGCGTACATAACCGTGATGTTATGGGCAACCTCGGCGACCAGAGCCAGGTCATGCGAAACGAAGATCATGGCAAAGCCGAGCTTGGCCTGAAGATCGTTGAGCAGCTTGATGACCTGCTTCTGGACGGTAACGTCCAGAGCGGTCGTGGGCTCGTCGCAGATGACCAGCTTGGGGTCGCGGGTAAGGGCCATAGCGATCAGGACGCGCTGACGCTGGCCGCCGGAAAGCTCGTGCGGATAGCTCTCGAGCGTGCGCTTGGGATCGAGGCCCACGAGCTCCAGGAGCTCCTCGGCGCTACGGGTGCCGCCACGCTTGGTGAGCTGCTTCATCTGGGCGGAAATGAGCATGGAGGGGTTAAGCGAGGACAGGGCGTCCTGGTAGACCATAGCGATATCGGTACCGCGCAGGCCGAACCACTCCTTCTTGCTCATCTTGAGCAGGTCGCGGCCCTCCCAGAGAACCTCGCCGGAAAGGTGCTCGTCCTCATCGGTCAGGCCCATGATGGCCAGCGTGGTGATGGACTTACCGCAACCGGACTCGCCCACCAGGCCCATGGTCTGACCAGGACGGACGTCAAAGTTGACATGGTCGACGACGTTGATATCACCGTGATGCTCAAACTGAATGCAGAAGTCACGGACCGAGAGAATCGGTTCGACAGACTCGTCGGGCACATGGCGATCGTCACGCTTGAGCTCGACATCGCGCAGGGCGCCAAGGCGAGCGGAGAGGGACTGGGCCTGCTCCTTGTAGGCGCGAACGGGGTCGGAGACCAGCAGATCGGCCTCGCGACGCTTGGAGGAATCGGTAGGATCCAGGGCGGCGGAGGGAGCAGCGGCCATGGCGTCGGTAATGCCCTCGGAGAGGATGTTGAGCGCCAGGCAGGTGATCATGATGGCCAGGCCCGGGAACAGCGCCTGCCACCAACGACCGGCGAGCACGCCGCCGCGGGCGTCGGCGAGGATGTTGCCCCAGGTAGCGGTGGGCTCCTGGATACCAGCGCCGATGAAGGTCAGCGAGGCCTCGAAGATGATGGCGTCGGCGACCAGCGTAACGGTGAAGACCATGATCGGGGCAATGCAGTTACGCAGAACATGCTTGATCAAAATCCACGGAGCCTTGGCGCCGGAAACGATGACCGCGCGGACATAGTCCTCGCCGTACTCGGACACGATGTTGGCGCGCACGATACGGGCAATCTGCGGAGTGTACATAAAGCCGATGGCGAAGATGATCGACGGCACGGAGTTGCCCAGGATGGAGACGAAGACGGCAGCGAGGGCGATGCCCGGGATGGACATGATGATGTCCAGGATACGCATGATCGTCTCGGAGACAGCCTTGCGCGAAACCGCTGCAAGGGCGCCCACGACCGAGCCGCAGACCAGAGCCATGGCAGTGGCGCCAAAGCCGATAATCAGCGAGTAACGACCACCGTAGAGCATACGCGACAGAATGTCGCGACCCTTATCGTCGGTACCGAAGATAAATCCGTTGCCGGGAGCCTGGCGAGCCGTAAAGATCTCGACCGGGCTATAGGGGGCAAGAAGGGGCGCCAGAATCGCAGTCAGGGCGACCAGCACCAGCACGACGGCGGCAATCTTAGAAGACAGCGTCATCTTCTTCCAGCCACCGAGCTTGAGCCCCTTGGAGGCAGCCTTCTCGAGCTGCTCGGTTTGCTTCTCTCGAATCTTTACCATAATCTACACCGTCCTGATGCGCGGGTTGATGAGCAGGTAGAGCATGTCAACCACGATGTTGATGATGATGAAGGCAAGAGCAACGACGATAACGACGCCCTGAACCAGGTTCGCCTCGTTGCCCTGAACGCCCTGCAGAATCGCGGTGCCCATGCCGGGGAGGTTGAAGATAACCTCGATGACGACGGCGCCGCCCATGAGGTAACCGATCTTAAGACCGAGGGTGGTGACCGGGGTGATCAGCGCATTGCGAAGAACGTTGATGCCGACGACGACCTTCTCGGGAACGCCGGCGCCACGAGCCATACGGACATAGTCCTTGTCGAGCTCCTCGACCATGGCGGTACGCACGATACGAGTCATCTGGCCCGTCAGCGGAAATGCCAAGGCGATAGCGGGCATGATCATACGTCCCAGATAGCCAACCGGATTCGTGGTGAAGTGAGGCAGAGCACCAGATGCCGGGAGCACCTTAAGGTAGGAAGAGAACAGCAGGATCAACAGAACGGCAAGCCAGAACGACGGGGTTGCCAAGCCGGCGATGGAAAAGACGCGGATCACTTGGTCCGGCCATTTGTCGCGATACAGTGCCGCGATGACGCCGAGCAAAAACGAAACGACCGCACCGATAGCAAGACCGATAAAGGTCAGCTGCATCGTGACGGGCAGGGCCGTGGAGATGCGCTTGGCAACGGAGTTGCGAGCAGCACCATAGGTGCCCATGTCGCCATGGATCAGATCGCCCATATAGCGCACGTAGCGCACGGGCCAGGGGTCGTCCAGACCATACTTCTCATGGTACTCGACAACCGCCTCGGGCGAGGCACCGTCACCCAACGCCGTGTAGGCGGGGTCGGTCTTGGAGAACGACATAAGGAAGAACACCAGGACGGTGACGCCCAATGCCATGATCGGCAGCGCCACAAGACGCCTTCCAATCAAACGTAGCAAGTTGTTCACGTTCTCTCCCCTTTCTTTTGTCGGTAGGACCAACTGGTATATGAGTACGGATACTCATTACAAGACCCGAGCGACATCGTTGCCGCCCGGGTCTTTGTTTCAACTATGAGGATACGGTCCCAACGACCGACATCCTGCATACAGACTCAAGCGAGTCTTACGCCTTGACGGTCGCAACGCCCCTGAAGGACATGCTCGTCGTGCCGATGCCCTTGAAGCCATCGAGAGCCTCGCCGTTGGGCGCAGTGGACGGATCGTCCCAGGAAGCGGAGACGGTCTTGACGTGGACAACGGGGTACAGAACGGCGTTGTCGGCAATGATGTCGAAGCACTCGTTCCACTTCTTCTGCTGCTCGTCGCCCTCGGCGGCAAGAGCCTCGTCCATGAGACCATGGAGCTTCTGCCACTCAGCGGACTCCTTCCACGGGCAACGGGTCTGCATCCAGACGTTGTCGCCGTACCACCAGTTGAGCAGCAGGTCGGGGTCGGCGCCGAAGCAGGAAGGATCGCCAGGGGCAAGGAGGATATCGTAGGCCTCGCCGCCGTCGATGGCAGCGTAGGTAGCCGGCGAGGTATCGGTCTGGATGGTCACATCGAAGCCGAGAGCGTCGAGGTCGTTCTTGACCTGGGCGGCCATGCCCTTAATCTGCTCGTTGTCGGTGGTGCGCAGGGTGATGGCACCCGGGGTGATGCCAGACTCCTCGATGAGCTTCTTAGCCTTCTTGGCGTCGGTCTTGTACACCGTGGAAGCCTCATGATAGTTGGTGAAGCTCTTGGGCAGGTAGCAGCTGGCAGCGGTGGCAAGGCCGGCGAAGGTGTTGCTGACCATCTTCTCGGTGTCGAGCGCATACATGACAGCCTGACGGACCTTGACGTTGTTCCAAGGCTCCTTGGCGACGTTGAACATGATGAAGCGGGTGCCGAAACCCTGAACGTTATCGATCTTGCAGCCGGCGCTCTCGAGCTGGTCGACGGCGTCAGCGGTAACGAGCTCCATAACGAGCGTGGAGCCCTCCTGCTGAGCGGTAACGCGAGCGGTGGGGTCGGTCAGGATGCTGTACTGGATCTTCTTATCCTCGGCAGCATACTCACCGTTGTACTCGGGGTTGGGAACCAAGGTGATCTCGGTATCGGAGATAGAGTCGTACATCCAGGGGCCGGAACCGATCGGCTGCTTGGCGCGATCCTCCTCGGTCTGGGTGGCCGGGGTAACGCGGACGATGGCCAGACGATCCTTGAGCAGGGAGAAGTTGGGGACCTTAGTCTTGACCGTCACGGTGCTGGCGTCCTTGGCCTCGATGGACTCGAAGGGCTGGAAGAACGGAGCATAGGTAGCGGAAGCGGCGCAAGCGGTGTAGGAGGCAACGACATCGTCAGCGGTGACCTCGGTGCCATCGGAGAACTTGGCGCCCTTGCGGATGGTGACCTCGAAAGTGGTGTCGTCCACAGACTTGGGATCGTCGGTGGCGAGCTCGTTGAAGGTGCTGTAGTCGTGGTAATCGATGCCGTAGAGGCCCTCGACGACGTGCCAGTTAGCACCCAGGCCCACAGCGGAGCCAGTGCTGGCGGGATCGAAGCTGGACGGAGCGTAAGCGGAACCAGCGGTGATCACGCCGCCGCCACGGTTCGCGGAATCGGTGGAGCCGGAAGCGGAACCCTCGTCGCTAGAGCTGCCACCGCAGCCAGTGAGACCAGCGCCGGCGACAGCAGCGACGCTGCCGGTGAGGCCGAGGAACGAACGCCTGGACATACCCTTGTTGATGATGGCCATGTCTTCTCCTATCAATAGAGAATCTTACTCGGGAGCACCTAGACGTGCCCCCGCGCAACTTGCGGACGATATATACCTTACCTAACGACGAACCCAACTGAGGTGCCGCGCTCGGCGACCGATACATACATACGCTTGAACGGTATTTACTACCGTTCACCGAATTCATTGACAAATGATTCGCCAGACAGTATGTATCGGCGAGGTGAGATATCAGTCTTCGTCAACCCGCAGGATAGCAGGGTTTTCGCTTGGGTTAGTCAAACGTTTTAGCGTTAATAAAACCCGAAACCAGCAGGCAATCATGGCGAAATAAATGGTTGAAAATCGCGCAATCATGTATATCAGTTGTTTAGGCTCGTGTTTAGCTATCGGAATGGCCAGCCGCCGCCTCGGCGCGCTCGGCATTCCATGCAACGAGCGCCTCGTGGACCGCCTTGGCAACATCGGCAGGTATGCCGCGAACTTCCGCGATCTCTTGCTCGCTCGCCGCGCGCAAACGCTTCATCGAGCCAAAATGGCGCATAAGGGCACGTTTTCTGGTGGGTCCCACGCCCGGAACGTCATCGAGTACCGAAACCGTCATGGCTTTATCGCGCAACTCACGGTGGAACGTGATGGCAAATCGGTGGGACTCATCGCGTACCTGTTTAATTAGATAGAGCGAAGCAGACCCGGTCGGCAGCACGACAGGAGTCTCGTCCCAAGGCACAAAAACTTCCTCGTCGGCCTTCGCCAAGCCACAAACTGGTATATCGAGCCCAAGAGCCTCAAGTTGCTTGATCGCAGCGGTCAATTGCGGCTTACCGCCATCGACAACGAGCAAATCGGGGCGCGAGCCAAAGCGCTCGTCGGCCATGCGCTCGGGAGCATAGCGTCGTCCCAAAACCTCGGACATCGACACGAAGTCGTTTGCCTCGTCCAATTCGGCCTGAATTTTAAAACGACGGTACTGGCTCTTGTCGGCGCGCCCGTTGGTAAACACCACCATCGAGGCGACCGTAAAGGTGCCATGCAGTGTAGAGATATCGAAGCACTCGATACGCAACGGCGGCGATGGCAGCGCCAACGCACTTTCGAGCTCCAGGAGCGCTTGATTGGTGCGGTCGTCAGCGTACCCCGTTCGCATCATGTAGCGCATGAGGGCATGGCGCGCATTTTTGGATGCCATATCGAGCAGACGGTACTTTTCGCCACGCTGCGGCCTATGGAGATGGCAGGAACGCTCACGCTTGCCCGCAAGCCACTCCCCCAGCGCCTCCGCATCCTCAAGCTCGACGGAAAGGTTGACCTCAGCTGGAATATCAGCCGTCTCGTCGTAATAGCGCTTAAGAAAGCCCGACTGGAGCTCGTCCTCGTCAACATCAAGACCCTTGTCGAGAATGAACTCGCAGGTGCGAACTGTTCGGCCCTCGCGAACGACGAAGACGCAAGCGGCGGAGATGGTCTCCTCGCGATAGAACCCGATGACATCGATATCGACACTGGAGGGAAAAACGACTTGCTGACGATCGTCCAGACCCCTGATGACCTCCAAACGACGTTTGACGCGTGTCGCGCGCTCAAAGTCGAGCGCCTCGGCGGCATCCGTCATCTCGGAGGTCAGCTCATCGACGACATCCTTGCGATGGCCCGACAAAAAACGCTCGACACGCTTGACGTTCTTGGCATAGTCTGCCGGGGAAATCGCGCCGACACACGCACCCGGGCCGCGCCCGACATGGTAGTCAAAGCAGGGACGCCCGTTTTGTGCGCAAATCATATTGACGATGTCTTCCTCGCCCTTGTGGGACTCGATGGTACGGCGACAACGACGCCACTCCGCACAGGATGCAGAGCAGATGGGGATAACCTTGCGCAGCGTATCTATCGTCTCACGTGCCGCACGGCTATCGGTATAGGGTCCAAAATAGCGCGTTCCCGGCTTATGACGCTCACGCGTGTATTTGATCGCGGGATACAGGTCGCCCTTTGTAATGGCGATAAAGGGGTAGCTCTTGTCATCCTTGAGGTCGACGTTAAAGTACGGATGGTACTGGCCGATCAGGTTGCGCTCGAGTACAAGCGCCTCATGCTCGGTTTCGACAACGATGTAGTCAAAGCTCGCCACCAGCTGCATCATCAGCGGGATCTTTTGACGCTCATCCTGCAGTGTCACGTATTGACGCATGCGGGCGCGCAGGTTTTTCGCCTTGCCCACGTAGATGACATCGCCCTTGGCATCCTTCCAAAGGTAGCATCCGGGCTGTGTGGGAACGCGCGAAACCTGCTCGGCAAGCGTTGGTATGTTGTCGTGACCGGCCACGCGCACCTACTTGCGACGAAGCAGCGCCGAGACCTCGGGCATCTTAAGGACGACGGCAAGGCCAAAGGTAACAACAAGCGAGGCGACACCCGCAACGCAAACGTAGCCAAGAGTAATCAGAATCGAGCCGCCAAGTGCCCCGACAAAGTGTTCAAGCGCCCACATGACGCCGGCGCCTGCGGCAGCACCTAGGCCACCGAGCAAAAGGCCAAAGAAACCGCCATGTAGGATAGATTTGACCTGAAGGCCACGCAGGCGACGACGCAGCCACCACAGCGAACAGCCGACCAAGATCACGTAGTCGACGACATACGAAAGCGCGATTGCCGGCATACCGAAGCCCAGCACAACGCCAAACAGCAGAACCGAGCCGGCCTGGCCGATGGCGGAATACAGGCAATAGCGGCTATAGGGCTTCATGTCGAGCAAGGCAGAGAAGCTCTTCTGCATCAACACGACCACGCCGTAGAGCGGCAGCGAGGGCGCCAGGTAGACAAGGTACTCGGACACCAGCGCCACGCCGGATTCATCGAACTTGCCAGCACAGTAGATCATATTGAGCGGACGTGCGAAGACAATCAGGTACAGTGCGAACGGAATCAGGAAGAACAGCATCTGGGCGACGCCACGCGAAATGCCCGTGCGAACGCTGTCGTAATCCTTCTCCTGTGCGTCATGAGAGAGCTCGGTATAGAGCGCCGTCGAAAGCGAGGCGGCAATCAGCGCGTAGGGCAGCGTGTACCACAGGCGCGCATAGGCGATGACGGAAGGACCCGTCTCGGGCTGGACCACCAGCGCGGCAGCGTTGGTGATAGAAGTCGAGACAAACATGCACACCGTGGCGAGCAGCGTCGGGATACCGAGCGCAATCGTCTGGCGCAGCGCGGGGTCCTTAAAGTCGATATGGATATGGGGATGCACGCCGTGCTTGCCAAGCGCGGGAATCTGACATGCCATCTGAACAAAGACACCGAGGGTCGTACCGGCCGCAATCAAGATGATGCCGGCACGTTCGCCAAACTGTGCGGACACGGGCGCAAAACCCATAAAGCTCGCAATGACGATCACATTGTTGAGGACCGGGGCAAACGTCGACCAAAAGTAGTCGCGGTGTGCGTTGAGAACGCCCGAGAACACCGAGCCCAAACCATAAAACAGAATCTGGATGGCAAAGAAACGGAACATGAACGCAGCGGTATCCATGCTGCCACCGTCACCCGAAAGGAACGATTGCGTCCAGATAAAGCCCGGGGCGAACACGGTCCCCACCAACGAAATGCCACCCAGCACTAAAAGCAGAATGCCGAGCAGGTTGCCCACGTACTCGTTCGAGGCCTCGCGACCCTGCTCACGCCTCACGCCCATGTACACGGGCAAAAACGCCGTCACGAGCATGCCACCCATCACGAGTTCGTAGAGCATATTTGGCAGGTTGTTGGCGACCTGATAGGAGGACGAGAGTAGCGACATGCCGATAGCGGCCGCCATTGCCCACGTGCGGATAAAACCGGTGACGCGAGACACGATAGTCAGGATGGTCATAAGCCCGGCGGAACGACCAACCGTGGAGTAGTCCGACGAGCCCATGTCGTCAGTGTCATCTCGCGACGAAGAAGCTTCGGATGAGGGTGTCTGAGGCGCAGATTCTTTTGCAAAATGAGCTCCGCGCTTCAATTCTTCCTGCGGCATCGCTCAGTCCTCTCTCGTAATCGCGGCAACCGTCGCCCCGCAAAATGCAATTAAATCATCGGGTGCAAGCTCGAGCTGATAACCACGCTTGCCTCCCGAAATAAAAATGGTATCCCAAAGGACACACGTCTCATCAATGAGCGTCCGGTAGCGTTTTTTCATACCGACCGGGCTGCAGCCGCCGCGAACGTAGCCAGTCGCCGCAAGCAAATCCTTCACATGCATCATAACCAAGGACTTCTCCCCCGCGGCACGCGCGGCGGACTTTAGATCGAGCTCATCGGCAACAGGGATGCAGCACACGACATGGTCGTTGGACGGCGTCACGCAGACCAAGGTCTTAAATCCTTGACCGGGCTCCTCGCCAAGCTGCTCCGAAATCGCGACCCCCAGGCCCACCGACTCATCACCATCGTCTTCGTACGTATGTAGAACATAGGAAATGCCGGCGCTTTCCAGCTCGCGCATCGCATTGGTTTTTGGCGTCTTTACAGCCTTTGCCATGACATATCCTTTCCCTCGCATTCGGACGCAAAGATTAAGTATATGTCCAATTCGGCTGCATACGTCACTTCGGCACAGCAAGCGCCATCGAATCACAAGGAGTCGATGGCGCCCATAAACTGAATCGCCTATTTATTGAGCATCAAGTTGAGCCTGACGCTCCCGGTCACGCCTGAGCAAAGGCGCCAAAAACTTGCCCGTATAACTCTGCGGACAGTCCGCAACCTGCTCCGGTGTGCCCGAAACCACGACGGTTCCGCCGCCGTTACCGCCCTCGGGACCCATATCGATCAGGCGGTCGGCAACCTTGATGACATCAAGGTTGTGCTCAATCACCAGCACCGTGTTGCCCGCATCGACCAAGCGCTGCAGCGCATCGAGCAGCTGGCGGACGTCCTCAAAATGAAGACCGGTCGTCGGCTCGTCCAAAATATAGAACGTCTTGCCCGTCTGGCGTCGATGAAGCTCCTTGGCGAGCTTCACACGCTGCGCCTCGCCGCCCGAGAGCGTCGTGGCGGGCTGGCCCAGGCTCACGTAGCCCAAGCCTACATCGTACAGCGTCTGGAGCTTTCGCTTGATCTGCGGGATATTCCCAAAGAAGGCCAGCGCCTCGGTGACGCTCATGTCGAGCACGTCCGAGATGGTCTTGCCACGGTAGGTGACCTCGAGTGTCTCGCGGTTGTAGCGTTTACCGCCGCAAACTTCGCAGGGAACGTAGATATCGGGAAGGAAGTGCATCTCGATCTTAATCTGCCCATCGCCCTTGCACGCCTCACAGCGCCCGCCACTCACATTAAAGGAGAAACGACCCGGCGAGTAGCCGCGCGCCTTCGACTCCGGCGTACTCGCAAACAGCGCGCGAAGATCATCCCACAGGCCGATATAGGTAGCAGGGTTGGAACGCGGCGTGCGGCCAATCGGCGACTGGTCGATATCGATAACCTTATCGATGCACTCGATGCCCTCGATTTTTTTATACGGACCCACAGGGCGCGTCGAGCGGTGAATGGCATTCGTAAGGGCAGGCGCAATGGTGTCGGTAACCAGGGAGCTCTTGCCCGATCCCGACACGCCGGTAACAACCGTAAGCGTACCAAACTCGATTTTGGCAGTAACGTTTTTGAGGTTGTTGGCTCGAGCGCCCGTAATTTTAAGGCAGCCGCGACCGGGCTTGCGCCGTTCATCAGGCACCCGGATCATTCGTTTACCGGTCAGATAAGCGCCCGTCATCGACTCGGGACACGCCATGATATCGGCAGGCGTTCCAGGATGTCGTCGATCGTACCCGCGGCCATGATATGCCCGCCCTTGCGCCCCGCACGGGGGCCGACGTCGACGATGAAGTCGGCGGCACGCATCATGTCCTCGTCGTGTTCGACGACGATAACGGTATTGCCGATATCGCGCAGGCGCTCGAGCGTCTTGATCAAGCGCTCGTTGTCACGCTGATGAAGACCGATCGAGGGCTCGTCCAGAATATAGAGCACGCCCATGAGACCCGCGCCGATCTGCGTTGCCAGGCGAATACGCTGCGCCTCGCCACCGGAAAGCGTCGCCGAGGCACGATCGAGCGTCAGATAGTCGAGTCCAACATCGACCAGAAAACGCAAGCGCTCCAGGATTTCCTTGACGATACGGCCGCCGATAAACTGTTGGCGCTCGGTGAGTTCCAGGCCCTCAAAAAACTCGAGCGATTCACGGCACGACAGGCAACAAACCTCGTAAATGGACTTGCCGCCCACGGTGACGGCGAGCATCTCAGGGCGCAAACGAGCGCCGTGGCAGCTCGAGCACGGCTCCTCGCGAATGTACTTCTCCAGGCGCGCCTTGGTGTTCTCGTTCGTCGTCTCGGTATAGCGTTCGTACAGGATGTTGCGAACGCCCGAAAACTTGGTATCCCACTGGCTGCGACGTCCGTCGAGCTTTTGGTAGTCGACCGAGATCTTCGTATCGCCCAGGCCATCCAAGAATGCACGACGCACGCGAGGGGGCAAGTCCTCCCACGGCGTATCGGTGCTCACCTTAAAGTGTTTGCAGACCGCAGCAAAAATCTGCGGATAGTAGTTCGAGTTGCCAAACAGGCTACCAAAGACTCCGTCGGCAATGGACTTCGAGGGGTCCTCGATCAACGCCTCGGCATCAACGGTTTTCTTAAAGCCCAGGCCGTCGCACTCAGGACATGCGCCATGGGGAGCGTTGAACGAAAAATCACGCGGCTGAAGATCGTCAATGGAGTGACCATGCTCCGGGCACGCCAAGGCCAACGAATACTCCAGCAGCTCGCCCTCGGTCCCCTCGGGAGCATCACGATCGGGCAGCATGTACACGTTTACATTGCCGTGAGCCAGCGCGGTCGCCTGCTCAACAGACTCGGCGATACGGCCCAGAGAGTTCTCACGGATCACGATGCGATCGACTACGACCTCGATATCGTGCTTGAACTTCTTGTCCAGATCGATCGGATCGTCGAGCGAGCGCACTTCACCGTCGACACGCACACGGCTAAAGCCCTCGGCGCGAAGGTCCTCAAACAGTTTGGTGTACTCGCCTTTTCGCCCGCGCACCACCGGTGCCAGCACAAACGCGCGGCGGCCCTCCCCCGCCGCCAAGACCTTGTCGGCAACCTGGTCGGTCGTCTGACGCTCAATGACGCGGCCGCATTCGGGACAGTGCGGGGTGCCCACACGGGCGAACAGCAGGCGCAGATAGTCATAAATCTCGGTTACGGTGCCAACCGTCGAGCGAGGGTTTTTAGACGTCGTCTTTTGGTCGATCGACACCGCCGGCGAAAGGCCGTCGATTGAATCCAAGTCGGGTTTGTCCATCTGGCCCAAGAACTGGCGCGCATAGCTCGAAAGGCTCTCGACGTATCGACGCTGGCCCTCGGCATAGATAGTGTCAAATGCCAGCGAACTCTTGCCCGAGCCAGAAAGACCGGTAATGACCACGAGTTGGTCACGCGGAATGGAAACATCGATATCACGGAGGTTGTGCTCACGAGCGCCGCGAATAACGATAGAAGAATCAGACATGGAAGCTCCTTGCCTCCTATTGCATCGAATCATACTGTCGATGAGTTTAGCGCACTCGACGCGCACAGATGTTCGTAATACAAGATTCGCAGACCTTTAGCTTTGCGTATCGGGTGCTTTGTTTCTCGAAATGCCGTGGAAAGGTTACAGTAATCTACTACTGAACTTAATTTGCTGTAACAGAGGAACGTCCATGACCGAAGATATCCCCCTTGAAATCACTTCGAGCGACATGGCCAATCTGCCCATATTCATCGCCGTCCTTATCGTGGCCACCGTCGTCGTGCGCGTGTATTTTTCAATCAAACACAATGAAAAGCCGCCCATTGCCCGCGTCTTTTGGTGCGCGACGCTCCTCATCCCGCTCGGCATGGTAGCTGCATGGATTACGAATCAATTGCTCGTAAATGAGGACAATTCCCTATGGGTCCTTTCTTATTCGGCGCTCGGTGCTACCGCCGTCATACTTCTTGTCGAGCCCTTGGTTTCGGGACTTATCGACCAAACCGATCTTGCGACGGGAACGGTTGCCTGTATTTGCCGTGACATCCTTGTCATCGCCGCTGTTTCAGCGCTCTCGTTCGTTTCGCTCGAAATTGCCTGTAACGAAACGTTCTATCGCATTCCCGCCAACTCATTCGGGTTTTCCGTCGGGCTGCTCGCGACGGTTCTGCTCTCCCTTTATTTGCTGGGACAGCGTCATGGAGGCGTCATGGCCCTCGTGCCCGTCGCCTGTTGCATCCTTGGCATTGCCGAGCACTTCGTCATAACGTTTAAAGGCGAAGCCATCCTGCCAAGCGATATCTTGGCCCTTGGCACCGCAATGGAAGTGAGCGAGGGATACGAGTTTACCTTTACCGCCGGAATCGTAACCTCTCTCGCCCTGCTGGAGATTTCCCTGGGGCTTCTTTCGCTTATCCGACCGCGAAAGCTCCGTACGCCCACCCATGTCTTCCCCGCAATCGCCGCTAACCTCTGCGCTTTTCTGCTAGTGACCGTTGTGGGGCTCTCAGGCTTTTCCAGCATCGACTTGGAGCAGGCGCTGGATTTTGGATTTGACCGTTGGCAGCCCATCACCACATATACGTCTCAGGGTTTTATCACTTCGTTCACCGAAATGGTCAACGAGTTGCCCATTGAGAAGCCCGAAGGCTATACGCCCGATGAGGCGCAGAGCATCGAGCAGGAGCTCGCCGCCGCCTACGACAGCACGTATGGCTCGCGCGAGCAGAGCACGGGCTGATAGGG
>URRT01000033.1 GCA_900550355.1 uncultured Collinsella sp. | reverse complement strand
CCTCGGCCATCAGGCCATCGAGCTCACGAAGGCGCATGCCCAGCAGGTCGGACATTTCCTTCTGCTCCATCTTGGGCTTGAGGTCAAGAAGCTTGATGGCGCGCTCGATGTTCGCCATGCGCTCGGCCTTGGCCTCCTCCTCCTTGGAAATAGCAAAGCGACGGCTGCGCAGCAGGCGGGCGGCCTTCTGCATCTTGTCCATCAGCTCTTCGTCATCGTAATCAACGGCGGCCTCGACAACCTCGGCCTCCTCCTCGGCGGAAACCTCGTCAGCAGCCTCAACCTCGGCAGCTTCGGTCTCCACGGTCTCGACTGCCTCAACCTCGGCAGCCATGGTCTCGTTCTCGGTCTCGTTCATGATCTCTTCGCTCTCAGACATGAGACTCCTTCTTGGCCCTCTCGGGCATCATCGCCCCATTCGCGGGGCCCGTCGCGCACTCTTTGCGCTTTAAACATTCATGCCTCTCGGCAAACGCCCATTAGTTTATGGTGTCGCCTTCCAATCTAGCTGCAGAATCTATGTGCACACATTAATGCGACATGTGCGACTCGCGATGAGCGTACACCAGCGACACCACGAACCCGGCCACGGCAATCACAGCCGCCACACGCACGGCAGTTGCAAATCCAATCGCCTGGGCAACGTCGGTCGCAACGCCAGCCGCGCCGGCAGTCGCCGCAGAACTCGAGAGCAGGCCGATAAACAGCGACGGGCCAAACGATGCGGCAATCATGTTCCACGTGTTAAGCAATGCCGTTCCGTGAGGATGTTCAGCGGCAGGCAGCGTCTCCAAGCCGGCCGTTTGCGAGGGGCTCAGCACCAAACCGACTCCGGCATACACCACAACGGTCAGCGCCACGACGACGCCGATGTTCATGCTTGCCGCCGTCATCGAGATTGCAGTCTGCCCCACGGCAATCAGGGCAAAGCCGACCGGCAGCAGCGGCCATGCGCCACGGGCATCCATCACGCGTCCGCCCACAATCGAGGTCACGGCGTTGCAGGCAATCGCCGGCAAAATGAGCAGGCCCGCAACAAGTGCGGTCATGCCGTAGGCACCTTCAAAATAGAGCGGCAACAAAACACTCATCGAGAACGTCGTCATCATCGACACCACCACAAACAGGCACGCAGGCCAAAAGCGAACGCTCGCCATGGGACGCACGTTAAGCACCGGATGCTCGAGCTTGAGCTGACGGGCCGCAAACAGGCCGAGCAGCACAACGGCAGCGAAAAGCGCCACGACACCGGCAATCAGATTGGTCGAGAACTCACCCACGGAATACACAAACGCCGTAATGCCGGCAGCGAGCAAAACAACCGACAGAATGTCAAGCGTGGTGTTCGAGCGCTCTCCGACATTCTGGACATGCTTTACGCCCGCCGCAGCGACCGCAATGCCGCCCACCAGCGGCACTACGAACACCGCCCTCCAGCCAAATAACGTGCACATAAGACCGCTAATCACGGGTCCAAACGCCGGTCCTAGCGTAATGCATGCGCCGCCCAGGCTCAGATACAGACCGAGCTTCTCGCGCGGGGCGCAAGACAGCACCACGTTCATCATGAGCGGGAACAAGATGCCCGATCCCGCAGCCTGCAAAATACGACTTGGCAGCAAAACGCTAAACGACGGAGCGACCAGGCACAGGACTTCGCCGGCGACCATGCATCCGCATGCGAAAAACAGCAGCTTGCGCGTCGAGAAACGGCCGGACAGGAAGGCCATGATGGCCGTAAAAATCGACGTCACGATCATGTAGCCCGAGACGAGCCACTGTGCCGTGGTGGCACTCACCGAAAAGGCTGCCATAATGTCGTGCAACGCCACGTTAATGATGTTCTCGTTAAACGCGGCAACAAAGGCTGCAATATACATTACGACGAGAATCGCCGCAGAGGCCGATGGCGTTACTTGAACTTGTTGCTGAGATTTGCTCCCCATGCATTTCCTTCCTCTTGGAACGACAGTCGCATCGCCCCAGAGGAACGGTCCAGGGCGAAAAATGAGCCCTAGACTTACGCCAGACGCCGTACACGACGAATCTGGCAACATGGTCCAACATCGAAAGATTGTAACGCGGACGCATGGCTTTCCTTCCGCGCTATTATTAAAAGTCCACGAAAGCATAAGACATGAGGAGCCCGCCATGATTAAACCCATCATGAAGTCCGAGTTCTTTTTACGCCTGCCCTCCGAAGACGCCGGCCTCGAAGACGCCGCGACCGGGCAGGATCTCCTAGATACACTCCACGAGCATGAGCGCGAGTGCGTGGGCCTCGCCGCCAACATGATCGGCGTGCGCAAACGCATCATCTGCGTAAAGGACGGCAACAGGACACTCCTGATGTACAACCCTCAAATTCTTGAGCAGGTCAATGCCTATCAGACGAGCGAAGGATGCCTCTCGCTGATCGGCGAGCGTCCCTGTACCCGCTATCGCCGCATTAAGGTTGAGTATTTGGACGAGAACTTCGTTCACCGCATCAAAAACTTCTCGGGCTACACCGCCGAGATCATCCAGCACGAAATCGACCACTGCAATGGCGTCGTGGTTTAGGCCACCTGCCAAAATGAGGGTACCGGAGGCCTCCCTATGGATATCAGCCGCTTTGGCGAATTCGCCATCTTAGCGCAGTCACGCACGTTTCTTGATGCGGCGGAACTGCTTTTCATGTCGCAATCAACCCTCTCCAAGCACATCATGGCAATGGAGCACGAACTCGGCTGCAAGCTCATCGATCGAAGCCAGCGCCACGTAACACTCACCGCGCAAGGTGAAGCGCTCCTCCCCTATGCGCAAAAAATTGCGACGCTTCAGCACCGCTATCTTGCCGCCATTCAAATAGGCGCAGGTGAGCCGCTCGAGCACCTCACCGTAGGTTCTATCCCCATTATGGCCCCTTATGGGATCACGGACGCCGTCATCGATTTTCAGCAGGCAAACCCCTCATATTCTGTTGAGCTCATCGAGGGCGAGGGCGACACACTCAAGCGCATGCTCCTGCACGAGGACATTGACCTGGCCTTCATCCGTGACGGCGGCGCCATCGAGCCGGAGTTCAAAAAGATTCCCTTTACGACCGACCGGCTCGTGCCCGTCCTTCCACTCGACCATCCGCTCGCCGAACGTGACACCGTCGAGATAGGCGACCTTATCGACGAGAATTTCCTCATGCTTCCCCAAGGCTCGTTCGTAAGCGAGCTCGTCCTTTCCCTTTGTCGCGAAGCTGGATTTGGCCCACGTGTTACGTTCACCGGCAAACGAGCCGAGAACATCATCTCCCTTGTCGCGCGCGGCGCCGGCGTCTCATTCCTCATGCGCAAGCCGACGGAATCGCTCGCCAGCGGAAAGGTAGCCCTGGTGCCGCTCGAGCCCGCGACGACCTCCGAGGTCAGGCTCTACCTCAAGCGAAACGCCGCGCACTCGCAGGCGGTCGTCTCGTTCATTGGCTTCCTCCCCTACCGTCAGCTCCTGCAGGGCGACCGTGCGTCTTCCATCGCGGCACGACCGTCATAATCCCCGCTGCTCCACAACCGCAGACTTGTGACCGCAAACACGATGACAGCGGCACGAAACACAAATATGCCTCGGGCAGCACGTCGCCGTCCGAGGCATATTTAATCAAAGTGCGCAGAAAGACTAGTCCACCGAGATGTTGAGTGCCTTACCGCCCTCGTCCTTCTTGGTACCGATTACCATAGCGGCGACAAGAGCCAGAACGAAAGCGACCACACCGGAGATGACAAGGCCGATAAAGCCCGTGTCGATGCCGGCAGGGTTAATAAAGCTCGGGAAACCGAGCGGGCCGGAGGCGCCGAAGGCATAGAGCTTGGCACCCATGAGGCCGGCAATGGCGCCGCCTACACCAGCGGAAATAAAGGTTGCCCACATAAGGCGCTTACGCGGCAGCAAGATGGCGTAAAGCGCAGGCTCGTTGACACCGAAAATCGAAGAGACAAGGGCGGGAATGTTGACGGCAGCATTTTCCTCGGAGTCCTTGGTTCGGATGATCATGCCAAGCACAGCGCCGGCGATGGCACAACCGCCTGCATACACGAGCGGGTTAATGAGGTCATAGCCGTAGGTTGCGACATCGAGGAACCACAGCGGGATGATACCCCAGTGCAGGCCGAACATGGCGAGCAGGCTCCAGAACGTGCCGATGACGAAGCCGGCGATGGCGGGTTGGAAGTTGATGAGCATCAGAATGATCTGGGCAACGATGTTGGAGAGGACCGTCATGACCGGACCGACCACAAGCAGGCCAAGGATGCCGCAAATGAGGAGCGTCAGGATGTTGGAGAAGAACGAGCTCACAAGCGCGGGCAGCGCGTTAGAAAGGGCCTTGTGTACCTTGGAGGCAATCCAGACGATAAAGATCGCAGGCAGAATCGTCGATGAGTAATTCTGCATGATCAGCGGGATGCCAAAAATATCACCGTAGACATTGGACTCGAAGACCGTGCCGGCGCCGAGCGTGTAGAGCGGATCTCCGCCCATAAGGCCAACGAGCGTCGGGTAGACGAGGATACCACCGAGCGCCATTCCCATAACGGGCTTAAGTCCGAACTTCTTGGCCGACGTCCAGCCAATGATTAGCGGAAAGTAATAGAAGACCGAATCTCCGATTGCCGAGAGCGTCACATAGGTATTGCTGTCCTTGGCAAGCCAACCGGCAACCGTGCAGAGCGCGAGCATCGACTTGATAAAGCCACCGGCCATAAGCACGCCAAGAACCGGCTGCAGAATCTCGGAAATGATGGCGAGCAGGCGCGAGAACGGATCGCCCTTCTTGACATTGTCGCCCTCATCGATATCGAGCGCGGGCTTGGTGTCGAACCCGCCAATCTGAACAAGGTCGTTGTAGACAGCCTCGACAGTGGCACCAATCACGACCTGATACTGTCCGCCAGCCTGGATGACGTCAACGACGCCCTTCGTCGCCTTAAGTTCATTGGTCTGGGCAAGTGATTCATCCTTGAGGTGGAAGCGGAGACGCGTAATGCAGTGGCTCACGTCTAACACATTGTCTCGACCACCGACCTTTGTGATGATTTCATCGCAAAGCTTCTGGTATTTCATGGAATTCTCCTTTTTCTGAGCGGGGTATAGCATCGATTTCATGCCTCCGTAGTCGACGTGGGAGGGCAAGGAACCCGCTTCCCCCTTTGAAATCCGCGGACGCACGTACGCCCGGGATGCGAAACGGCAGAGAAGATGGAAGATGCCGATCACATGGCGGCGAGCCTCATTGGCCCATATCGCGCAATCAGGTCTACAGACGCGAATCTGCTGCGCCGAGAAGTCTCGTCGTCTGGCAGAACTTGTCACACAGACGTTCCGGTTCGCCCTGGGGAATCTGAGTACGCTCGGTCTCAAAGGAGAGGCCGTACTCGCGTGCCGGAAGGAAATACTCGAAATAGCCGTTGGTGTAACCGCAAACTATTCCCTCGACCGGGCATTCGCGCTTCATGCGAATACCCAGGTCGCTGCCGAGCTCACTCGGGAACACAAAGAGATGCAGGCCGCCCAAACTGATGACGGCACACTTAAGCGTGAGCGAAAAGTCGTCATGGGCAACGGTGTGATAGAACGTCTGAGGCTCGATGCGGTCGAGAACGACCTCGCGATCGAGCTTGATCTGGGAAATCGCCTCGGCAAGACCGGTCGAAACGCGCTCGACCTCGAGAATGCCGCGTCCCTGGCGAAAATTGCGGTCGCTACAGTCGCCAGCAGCACCGACGACCATGGCCGGATAGTAACCGAGACTCTGAGCGAGCTTTTTGCCGGTAAGACCGGCGAGTTCGCTCGTGAGCTCCGTGCAGTCGGGTCCGACGCAAGCGGAATGCACCGCCCAGTTCACAAAGCCCGCAAATGGCTTGCCTTCGGTATCGAAGAACGATACGACAATGACCTCATTGTCGGCGAGTTCACCTGGGATGATGCGGTTGTCGTAGAAACCGGTGATGACCTGCTTGCCCAAGCGACAAATCGCGGGCTGTGCGTTGGCGCGGCACTCCTCAAAGCATTGGCAAATGGTATCGAGGAACCAGCGGTAGTAGTTCTCGTCGAATTTTCCCGTCCACCAGCTGCGGTGGTAAGCGACGATTGAAGTATGGTCGTGCGTCGCCGAGAGCAGAACGCAATCACGGTCAATGCCGTAGCGCTCGGCGAGCATTGTCTTGACTTCCTCGGCCATGCTTTCCTCGAACTCGAGGACATCGGAATTAAAGAGAAACACTTCACGTTCGCCTTGCTGGAAGAGGATGGCGTTGGCGAAGACGTCGTCATGGACGCCCGTCGCAGGTTCAAGACGGTTGGGAAGATTGCGGTAGCCAATCAGGTAGATGTCGCCCTGTGGGGTGATTTTGCGGCGCGCGTGTCCAATGTTCATGCACGTTCTCCTTCTGTGTCACGCCGCATTCAAGGCGGCAATGATGATTTCGACGAGGCGCTCATGGGATCCGGCGGCAAAACCGGAGTTCATAGCCTCATAGGTGATTTTTTCGTACGCGTCGGGAGCAGGTAGGTACTTCTGTCCGCCGTTGACGAGCGTGGCAAAGAACACAGAGCCGGACCGAGCGGCGCGCACAGTGGCGCCGAATGCACTCGAGACCTCGGGTTGCACGCCGACAAGCTCGACGTTTCCCAACCGGAGCAGATAGACCCTCGTGCGCTGCTCGCCAGCGGCAGGAAACTCATACGTTCGGTGCGGAGCCAAAGAGTGAAAATCGGCGCGTGTCTGAGCGGGCAGGAGAACGTCGACCGTGCGGGCATCGATGCCGGTAGCGTCATCCTCACGCGCCATGCGAGCGGCCTCGATCAAAGCATCGCCCAAGGCCTGCCCCTGCTGGTGCAGCATGCGGTATCCGTCCTCATGGGCATCGACCGTCTGCTTAACGCCGGCCGCATCGAACATGACGTTCATGGCGCGCTCCGCCGGACCTTGGTCGCCCGCGGCGCCTGGCAGCAACAGGGCAACGCCGCCCAGCTCGCGCTCGAGTGACATGGCGGCAAAGCCAAAGAGGTCTCCGCTCGCCATGCGCCTTCCCTCGGAGTCGCGCGACCCGTCGAGCACGGAGGACTGAACGTCCGCCGTCGCGAGCACGGCAACATACTCGCCCCCGGCATCCCTTATGGCGAGTACGGGCATCGTGTGGTCGGCAAACCCCCTGGGATTCGAGCCCAGCCACCAGCCGGCAGGCGTCTCAATGTCGCGATTAACGTTCACGGGGCATTCGCCCTCCACAGTGGCGAGCGTGGCAGAGCGAATGCCCGCAACAGCGCGCTCGACAGCCGTGCGGGCGGCAGCGACGAGCACTGCGCGATAGCGCTCGTTGCGATTGCGGGTAGCATCGTCGGCAAGATGCCCGGGAGTGCGAACGTGAGGCATGGAAAACGTGTGGGTAGGAACCACCCAAGAATAAGCACCGCTGCAATTGGCGGCATCCTCAACAACCTCACGCAGATCGGCGAGTAGAGCCGGAGCGATCGAGGTGACCTCAAGCGAAAGGACGCAGGCGCGTCGCCCCGTCCCCTCGATGATAAGGGCACGGGCGAAGACCTCATGACGGAGTTCGTCGAAACCGTCGAACGGCAACACGTCCCCAAGATCGATGGCCACACGAGCGGCCCCAGCCCTCATCTCTCCTTCGTCCATGGCAGATACTCCCCTCTGATTGCCGCTCACTCGACACCGTACAGTTGCTGCGCCGTACCGCCAAGCACAAGGTCGCTGTCTGTATCGCTCAGATTTGCAGCGCGAACGCAGGCGACACCCTCGGTGAGCCACTCGCGTTTAACGGGATAGCTCGTGCCAAAAACAATATGGTCTGCACCCAGCACGTCAACCGCGCAGGCGAGGAGTGTCTTGCCCCAAGGCTGGGCATGGGACATGTCAAAATAGATGTTGTTCTCGAGGTGCCTGGAAACGGTCTCGGTATCGACCTGAAAACGGCCAGAAGCATCAGGGCGCTTGGGGCCATGAGGCAGCAGCATCTCCTTGAACGCAAAGTATGCGCCGCCGAGCATGGAGTGGACCATCTTGATATTGGGATAGCGCTCAAAGAAATCACCAAAGATCTCTCGGCCGATCGCCGTAGTTTGGTCGACGCAGCGG
This sequence comes from uncultured Collinsella sp., assembly GCA_900550355.1. GTDB lineage: Bacteria > Actinomycetota > Coriobacteriia > Coriobacteriales > Coriobacteriaceae > Collinsella. The sequence goes on along the minus strand of URRT01000033.1, from coordinate 6,805 downwards.
CCATAAGAGCGGCGAAGGTTGTCGTACGCGAGAAGCGACTCGTTCTCGACTGGCACGGGAACATGGTGCACGTAAACGGTGACATGGCGTTCGTTCAGGTGCTCGAAAAAGCTCGAGAAAACCTGGTCGTCGAGATAGCGCTTGCCGTAGTGAGCGCAGAGCTGCACGCCCGCAAAACCATCGTCGAGCCTGCGGTCGAGCTCCTCCAAATTCGCTTTGGTGCCAAAGGGCGGCACGGCGACAAGCGGAATCAGACGGCCATTTGACGCCTTCGCGTCAGCAGCCATACCGTCGTTGAAACGCCGGCACATCTCGAGCGACATCCACTCGTGGCAGCCGGGGAGCTTGAGGATCGCCTTGTCGACCCCCGCCTCATCCATATCGGCCAAGCGCTTCTCGAGGGTGTAGTCGCCCTCAATGTAGTTAAGACCCGGAGAACCGGCAGGCATCTCGATCACGATCTGTCGTTTGCCGGCGGAATTCATGGTCAGATAGCCTTCGGTGTCATAGGCGCGGGGTACCTCGGCCAAAAACTGTTCGCAGAGCGTCTCGTCATGAAAGATGTGCTCGTCGAACCAGTAGGAATTTGCATCGATAATCATTGGTTGGAACCGCCTTTCATCTTGTTGAAAACATTCTAGAAAAGCAGGTACCCGGACATCAATTCCAGCTTAAGCCTACTGTATTCCATTTTGGAATAGAACTTACCGCTCACACGCGAACCTCGCCCGCTCAACGAGACAAGCGCTAACAGCACGGGCTTAGACAGAAAACGGTCGGCCCGCATCCGTTGCGGGCCGACCGTTTCATTACAGGCTACCTTTGCCGTTACGCCTGGCGGTAGTGATCGAAGAAGTCGGCGAGGTCTTCGAGGGACTCTTTGAGTACTTCCATGCGCGGCAGGTACACGATACGGAAGTGGTCGGGCTCAGCCCAGTTGAAGCCGCCGCCACGCGTGATCAGGATCTTCTTCTCGTGCAGCAGGTCAAGGGCGAACTGCTCGTCATCGGTGATGTTGAACTTCTTCACATCCATCTTGGGGAAGATGTAGAACGCCGCACGCGGCTTAACTACCGAGATGCCGTCAATCTTGCTGAGTGCCTCATACACAAAGTTGCGCTGCTCGTAGACACGGCCGCCGGGACGGATGTAGTCGTTAACGGACTGATGACCACCGAGTGCCGTCTGAACGATCGACTGAGCCGGCACGTTGGAGCACAGGCGCATGTTGGAAAGCATGTTGATGCCCATGATGAAGTCGCTCATGCAGCGCTGGTTGCCCGAGAGCACCATCCAGCCAATACGATAGCCCGCAATCATGTGCGACTTGGAAAGGCCACTAAAGGTAACGCAGGGCAGGTCGGGGGCGAGCGAGGCAATCGAGACGTGCTCGTAGCCGTCCATGCACAGGCGGTCGTAGATCTCATCGGCAAAGATCATCAGCTGATGCCTGCGTGCAACCTCGACGATGCCCTCGAGCACCTCGCGCGGATAGACGGAACCCGTGGGGTTGTTGGGGTTGATGATGACGAGGGCCTTGGTCGCGCTCGTGATCTTGGACTCCATATCCTCCAGGTCGGGATACCAATCCGCCTGCTCATCGCACAGATAGTGTACGGGATGACCGCCGGCAAGGGTTGCGCACGCCGTCCAGAGCGGATAGTCAGGGCTGGGGATCAGAATCTCGTCGCCATTGTCGAGCAGCGCGTTCATCGAAAGCTGAATGAGCTCGGACACGCCGTTGCCCGTGTAGATATGCTCCATCTGAACGTTGGGCAGGCCCTTGATCTGCGAATACTGCATGATCGCCTTGCGCGCGGAGAACAAGCCGCGCGAGTTGGAATAGCCTTCGCAGTCGGGCAGCTGCTGGCGCATGTCCTTGATGACCTCGTCGGGCGTGCGGAAACCGAAGGGCGCCGGGTTGCCGATATTGAGCTTGAGGATGCGCTCGCCCTCGTCCTCCATACGGGCAGCCTCGTCGACGACGGGACCGCGCACGTCATACAGGACGTTATCGAGCTTGGTGGATTTAGAAAAAGTACGCATGGTGGTGCTCCTTGCAATTTGAGCTGAGGGATGGGGTTCGGGCTTGGAATCGTTGCGGGGTGATGATGCCTCGCCTTGATCGGCGTCGCCGGCAAGCAGCCAGGTAACATCGACCTCCAAAATACGGGCGAGCAGCTCAGCCACATCGCGCCGCGGGATCGTCTTGCCGCTCACATATTGGCTCATCTGACTCTTGCCGAGTTTTTTGCCGAGCATCTCCGATGCGCGGATTACGTCCGACTGGCGAACGTCGCGATCGGACATAGTCTGTCGCAGGCGATCGCTAAACGTCTCTTGGGCCACTAGAACCTCCTTGCTGGCAAAGTTCAATTTATAGAATACGAATTGAACCAAGGTTCAATTTAGGCAGCAGTATAACGCGGCACCTCATTCGAAAGTTCAATTTCATAAGAAAATGCACCAGACTCTGAGATTTGCCCAAAGTGGGCAATGACGCGCACACGTTTAGAGGTATTCGAGGAAACGGGCGGCGGCAAGCGAAACATCGGCCGTTCGATATATCGCATTGATCTGCCGATGAGGATGTCCCTCGAGCGGACGCACGGCAACATCGAACTGACAGCGACGCAAGATGAGCGCGGGAAGAATGCTAACGCCCAGGCCGTCCTCGACCATAGCCATAATCGCATAGTCATCCCAGGTCGACAGCTTAGAGCGCACCGCCAGACCCGCGCGGCGAAACAGCGGCGTAATCTCGTCGTCGCTACCGCGTTCCAGCAGGATAAACTGCTCGTTGGCCAAATCGGCAAGGGAAACGACCTCCGCGGTGGCAAGCGAGGAGTCCGCTGGCACCACGGCCATCAGCTCGTCTTGCACCAACGGTCGCGACGCCATGCCGGCGCCGCGTGGCTCGCGCGGAATAAAGCCCAGGTCGCAGCGACCTTCCGCCACCCATTGTTCAATCTCTGAGTAATCGCCCATCAGCAACTCATAATCGACGTCCGGATGATCGGCGCGAAAGCGCGCAATCACCGGCGGCAGCACGTGGGTCGCCACACTCGAAAACGTACCGATGCAGATTTTGCCGCGCATGAGTCCACGCATCTCATCCACCCGTCGCTGCAAGCGAGTGAATTCCTCGCAGAGCGCCTCGACAGCCGGCATGACCTGCCGCCCGTCGGCAGAAAGAGCCACGCCCTCGCGACTGCGGTCGAGCACCTTAAAACCCCAGTCGGCCTCAAGATCGGCCACCATACGGCTCACGCCCGACTGCGAATAGCTCAGGCGCTCGGCAGCACGCGTAAAGCTTCCGGCGCGCACCGTCTCCAGCAGCACCTGCATCTTTTGGATATTGGTCTCCACGGCACGTCCCCACCCTTGCATGAGTTTTTGTCATGTTTTCCATGCATTATATTCGCTTTTCTTCTAAAGCCAGTTCACCCATAGTGAACATGTTCGGATATAGAGGGGATGTCAGCGCATGAACAACGGACTGTTTACATACTTAGCAGCGTTACTGTTGTTTGGCTCTAACGGCATCATCGCCGCAGCTATCGCACTGCCGAGCTCCGATATCGTGCTGCTGCGCACGTTTTTGGGCGCTCTCTCGCTTATAACCATCCTCGCCACTACCCAACACCATAAGTTGCAGGCGCCATCTCGTCCCCGCGAAGCCGCGGCCCTCCTCCTCTCGGGAGCTGCGCTGGGCGCCAGCTGGATTTTTCTGTTCCGCGCCTACCAGACGATCGGCGTCGGCGTATCCTCGCTGCTGTACTACTGCGGCCCCATCATTGTCATGGCGCTCTCCCCGCTCATCTTTGGCGAAAAGCTGACCGGCGGCAAAATCGCCGGCTTTGTCGCCGTCGCCTGCGGTGCTTTTCTCATTGCAGCGCAAGGTCTAGGCGGCAATATGCCCATTGCGGGCATCGTCTGTGGAATCGCCTCGGCCTTCTGCTATGCATTGATGGTCATCGCTAGCAAGGGTGCGCCGCACATCGAGGGCCTCGAGAACTCCACGCTCCAGGTGTGCGCCGCCTTTGTGACCGCACTGGTCCTCACGCTCATCACGCAGGGCGCTCCCTCATTCCTGTCCGCCGGTATCGCCGCCAGTATTGATTGGCGCGCCGTCGCTATGCTCGGCGTCGTCAACACCGGCATCGGTTGCCTGCTCTACTTTAGCGCCGTCGCCAAGCTGCCCGTCCAGACCGTCGCTGTCGTCGGCTACCTCGAGCCGCTTTCGGCGGTCGTGTTCTCGGCCGCCCTTTTGGGTGAAGCCATAACACCGGTCCGCCTGATGGGCGCCGCGCTTATCATCGGCGGCGCGATTTTTTGCGAACTCGCCGGCAAACGCGCAAACGCCAAGGCTGGCATCGCCCAGACAGCACGTGCTTAAAAGCCCTGCTTTGAAATGCTACCTGCATAGATAAATAATCCCCAGCTGAGGATTATTGTCTAAAATAACCCGATGTGCCAAACTGCTCTTGTATGTATAAAGACGGCATAAAGTTTTTTGTCCTAGACAGATAACCGGATGTCTAAGGGAGTCCTCGTGGCACACAACAAACTGGAGGCAAACCTCCAAGACCAGCGCGGGCAAGGCGGGCACGGAGCCATCCCCCTCTCCGCTGGCATGCTGCTCGTAACGCTCGGCGTCGTCTATGGCGACATCGGCACGAGCCCCATGTACACCATGAAATCAATCGTCGCCAACAACGGCGGCATCGGTACCGTCAGCGAGGACATGATCCTGGGTGCGCTTTCGCTCGTCATCTGGACCATGACGCTCGTGACCACGGTCAAGTACGTGGTAATCGCCATGAAGGCCGACAACCACAACGAAGGCGGCATCTTCGCCCTGTTCAGCCTCGTGCGCAAGGTGGCGCCATGGCTGATTCTCCCCGCCATGATCGGCGTTGCGCCGCTGCTCGCCGACGGCATCCTCACCCCCGCTGTCACGGTCACCACAGCCATCGAGGGTCTGCGCACCATCGAGTGGGGCCACGCGCTGTTGGGTGACGGGCAAACTAACGTCATCATTATTACCATCATCATTATCTGCGGCCTGTTTGCCATGCAGCGCGCTGGCACCTCGTCAATCGGTAAGCTGTTCGGCCCGCTCATGACGCTGTGGTTCCTGTTCCTGGCAGGCGCCGGCCTGTTCAACATGCTCGGCAACCTGTCCATCTTGCGCGCGCTCAACCCCATCCGCGGCATCATGTTCCTGTTCTCGCCCATCAACCACTCGGGCATTATGGTGCTCGGCTTTGTCTTTCTGTCGACGACCGGCGCCGAGGCCCTCTACTCGGATATGGGCCACGTTGGCAAGGCCAACATCTATGCATCCTGGCCGTTTGTTAAGGCGGCCCTTATCCTCAACTATCTGGGTCAAGGCGCTTGGCTGCTCGCCAATAACTCCAACCCCCAGATGCTCGCGATGGATATCGTCAACCCGTTCTATATGATGCTCCCTGAGCCCCTGCGCCCCTTTGCCATCGTGCTTTCGGCCGTGGCGGCCATCATTGCCTCGCAGGCGCTCATCACCGGCTCGTTCTCGCTGGTATCCGAGGCAACGCGTCTCAACCTTATGCCGCATCTGCGCATCCACTACCCCAGCGACACCAAGGGGCAGCTCTATATTCCGCTCGTCAACAACATCATGTGGGTCGGCTGCATCTTCATCGTGCTGCTGTTCCAAAACTCCGAGCGCATGGAGAGCGCCTACGGCCTCGCCATTACCGTAACCATGCTCATGACCACGACGCTTTTGACGAGCTACATCGCCGGCATCCTCAAGCACAGGCTGGGTGCCTGCGTCTTCGCCCTGCTCTTTGGTGCCATTGAGCTGTGCTTCTTCGCCTCGTGCCTCACCATGTTCTTTGACGGCGGCTACGTCATGATCTTCTTGGCCTCGCTGCTGTTTGGCCTTATGTATGTGTGGCGCCGCGGCACCGCCATCGAGCGCACGCAGACGATCCTGCTGCCCGTCTCCAAGTACATCGATCAGCTCAACCGCCTGCGCAACGACGAGACCTACCCCGTGCTCGCCGACAATCTGGTGTTCCTTACCAACAGCCCCGACCCGCTCACGCTCGACCGAGACGTGCTCTATTCCATCCTGGACAAGCATCCCAAGCGCGCCAAGGCATACTGGTTCATCAACGTGCACGTTACCGACGAGCCCTATACGCACGAGTATTCCGTTGAGACCTTTGGCACAGACTTCCTGTTCCGCGTGCGCTTGGACCTGGGCTTTAAGGTCAATCAGCGCATCAACGCCTACCTGCGCCAGATCGTTGGCGACCTGATGGCATCGGGTGAGTTGCCGCCGCAGCATCACACCTACTCTATCTACGAGACACGCGGCAACGTGGGCGACTTCCGTTTTTGCATGCTGCGCAAGATGCTTGCCCCCGAAACGGACATCAACCGCAACGACCACCGTGTGATGGCCATCAAGTACGCCGTCCGCCGCGCCTGCGGAAGCCCGGCACGTTGGTATGGTCTCGAGAACTCGGCCATCATCATTGAGTACGTACCGCTCTTTGCCCGCATGCGTCCGGCCGTCAAACTTGTACGCACCCAGGTGCCGCTCGAGATCCTGATCGAAGAGGCCGAGGAAATGGAAGTCGACATCTTCTCGGACGACCTGGTCAACGGCAACGAAGCCGGCAAGAGTATGAACGTCGATCCCACCGAGCTGCTCGAGAGCATCGCCGATACGCCCGAGCAACAGCTCGACGGCCTCGAGAGCGAACAACTCAACGACGCCAACTTCTAGCGACGCCACCCATCGACGATA
>URRT01000032.1 GCA_900550355.1 uncultured Collinsella sp. | reverse complement strand
CACCGAAGCGCGAGGCCGGCCCCCTTTGCCGTTTTGCCTGATAAAACCTGCCAAAATAAATCTCTCCCCCTTTGGTAGGCCGAAGTGGATAAACCCTGCTCCCAACCGCCGAAGACACACGTAAGTGACATGTCCATGAGGGTATAATTTGCACCGTATGTCTGCACAACGCCTGTGCACGTACGGTTTTATTCGGGCTACCGTCCATTTCCGTGGAGGCACGGTTCGGCAGCCCTAACAAGAGAGGGGTTCTATGTATAAGATCCTGAAGAAGACGCAGTTCTCGGAGAAGGTGTTCAAGTTCCGCATCGAGGCGCCCGCAATCGCCAAGCATGCGCACGCTGGACAGTTCCTCATGGTTCGCGCCAACGAGACGGGCGAGCGTGTCCCGTTTACCCTGGCCGGCTGGAACGGTGACGAGGGCTGGGTCGAGTTCATCTTCATGGTGATCGGCAAGACCACCGAGATGCTTTCCACCTACGAGGCAGGCGAGTCGCTGCGCGACGTCGTGGGCCCGCTGGGCGTTCCCACCGAGATGGCCGAGGGCCCCTGCGCCGTCATTGGCGGCGGCGTCGGCCTGGCAATTGCCTTCCCGGTCGCCAAGCACCTGGTCGAGACCGGCCACGAGGTTCACGCCATCATGGGCGCCCGCACCAAGGACCTCCTGCTCATGGAGGACCAGTTCCGCGAGCTCCTCGACGAGGACCACATCCACATCACCACCGACGACGGCTCCTACGGCGAGCAGGGCGTTGTCACCGCTCCGCTGGAGCGTCTGCTGCAGGACAAGGCCGTGAGCCAGGTCTTCTGCGTCGGCCCCGTTCCGATGATGAAGTTCTCGACCCTCACCGCCCAGAAGTACGACACCCCCATCACCGCGTCCCTCAACCCCATCATGGTTGACGGCACCGGCATGTGCGGCTGCTGCCGCGTCGAGGTGGGCGGCGTGACCAAGTTCGCTTGCGTCGACGGCCCCGACTTCGATGCCACCCTGGTCGACTGGGATGACCTTCGTGCCCGCCAGGCCGCTTACCGTTCCGAAGAGGGCGAGTCCCTCAAGGCCTATGAGGAAAAGAGCTGCGCATGCCACTAGTTAACGGTCGTTTCGTTGCCGATATGAAGTCGCCCCGCACCCCCGATAACGAGGAGCCGGCTGCCGAGCGCGCCTGCGACTTCCGCCCCGTCGACAAGGGCTTCACCGAGGAGATGGCGCTGGCCGAGGCCGAGCGCTGCCTCAACTGCAAGAAGCCGTTCTGTGTTGAGGGCTGCCCCGTCAACATCAACATTCCCCGCTTTATCGAGCAGATCCGCGCGAAGGACTTCGGCGGCGCTCTCGATACCATCCGCGAGGACTCCATGCTTCCCGCCATCTGCGGCCGCGTCTGCCCGCAGGAGAACCAGTGCGAGGGCAAGTGCATCCGTGGTAAGAAGTCCGAGCCCGTGGCCATCGGCCAGCTCGAGCGCTTCCTGGGTGATCGCCCCGAGCTCGCCTCCACGCCCAAGATGGCCCCCAAGAACGGCAAGAAGGTCGCCGTCGTCGGCTCCGGCCCGTCCGGCATCACCTGCGCCGGCGAGCTCGCCCGTAACGGCTTTGACGTTACCGTCTTCGAGGCCTTCTTCACCGGCGGCGGCGTGCTGGTCTACGGCATCCCCGAGTTCCGTCTGCCCAAGGCGGTCGTCAAGCGCGAGATTGACGGCCTGGAGGACATGGGCGTCAAGTTTGAGTACAACTCCGTCGTGGGCAACATGGCCACGGCCGAGGAGCTGTTCGAGCAGGGCTTCGACGCCATCTACGTGGCGACCGGCGCTGGCCTGCCCAAGTTCCTCAACGTCCCCGGCGAGAACCTACCCAACGTCTTCTTCGCCAACGAGTACCTCACCCGCGTGAACCTGATGAAGGCCAACAAGTTCCCCGAGTACGACACCCCCACCAAGCACGGCAAGAACGTCGTCGTCTTTGGTGGCGGCAACGTGGCTATGGACGCCGTCCGTACCGCCAAGCGCCTGGGCGCCGAGCACGCCATCATCGCTTACCGCCGTACCGAGGACGAGATGCCCTGCCGTCGCGCCGAGCTGCACCATGCTAAGGCCGAGGGCGTCGAGGTTCTGCCGCTCGTCTCCCCGCTCGAGTTTGTCGCTGGCGAGGACGGCTCCGTGTGCGCCGTCAAGGTCCAGAAGATGGAGCTCGGCGAGCCCGACGAGTCCGGCCGCCGTCGTCCGGTGCCCATCGAGGGCGCCATCGAGGAGATCCCCTGCGATGTCGCGATCTCGGCTATCGGCACCAACGCCAACCCCTTCGCAAAGAAGATCGGCGGCAAGATGGAGCTCAACAAGTGGGGCTACATCGTCGCCGACGAGGAGACCGGCCAGACCACCGATCCCCGCATCTGGGCCGGCGGCGACATCGTCACCGGTGCCGCTACGGTCATTCTGGCGATGGGCGCCGGCAAGAAGGCCGCCGCTTCGATCACCAAGAGCCTGCTGGGCGAGTAATCACCATCAGCGTTAGCCACCAAACGGCAAAGTCCCCGTCGAGCGCACGCCCGGCGGGGACTTTTTCTATACCGGCCGCCCGACCACCACAAAGGGGACAGGCACCTTTGTGGTGGTCTGGGACTTGGTCGGCCAGTTTTTCTCAATCTGTAACAGTTAGGCCCTGTTGAGCATCGTAGTTGTTACAGATCGAGATATTGCGCCAGCCGCCTCCTCTTTATCTCAATCTGTAACAGTTAGAGACCAAATTCCCCGCTACGTGTTACAGATCGAGACGTTAGGCTGGCGGCCGAACAGTTCATCTCAATCTGTAACATCTAGAGCCGTTTTGGGCAGTTTGGTGTTACAGATTGAGATTTTGCTAAAGCCGAGAATGGGCGCTGTCGCCAAAACCTAACGCTTGCGACGCTTGGTCGCGGCGATGCCGGCCGCGGCAACGGTTGCGCCTGCGATGCCCAGGGCAGCGACCGTCATCGCGACGGAGTCACCCGTGCTGACGAGCTCCGTGCCGCCGGACTTCTTGCCGTTCTCGCCCTTACCCTTGGACTTGTTCGTCGTCACCGTGGTCGTCGTCGAAGTCGAACCGCCCGCAGGTACCCCGGTGCCGCCAGAGCCATCCGCACCGCCGCCCTGCTCGCCGTCGCCAGGCGTCGGGTCCGGATCGGGCGTCGGATCAGGCGCCGCCTCATCGGTCACCGTAATCGTAATGTTCAGACGCTCGGAATACTCGCTGTACGACATGCCAGGGCGCTGTGCCGCAATGCGCACATACATGTTGCTATCGAGCGCAATGGGCTCGGTGTACTTTACACGGCCTTCGTCACGGCAGGGGCAGGTGTCGTTGGTGGTGTACCAAATCGTCGCGCCATCCTCGGCAGAAAGCTCCAGCTTCGTGCCCTTGGGCACCGTAATGTAGTTCTCCTTGGGCGACCATGCACCAAACGTCGTCGCACCAATCGTCGCCACCGGTCGCGCCGGTCGCACTGCCTCGGCAGACACGCGAACGTCGACCTGCTTGGACAGCGCCGTGCCGCCCACCGCCGCCGTCAACGTCGTCAAACCGGGCAGAGCACCATGCAGCACAAACGTCGCCGCACCGTCCTCGCCCGTCACGGCCTGGGTGGCATCGACAGAGCAGATAGCCGAGGACTCCAGCCCAACATTAACCTTGGCGCCCGCAAACGGCTTGCCCGCCTTATCGGTCACGTGCGCCACCAGCTCAAAGTCACTGCCATCAAGCATGGTCACGGCCTGCTCCACGTTGAGTTTGAGTTTGTCGGCACGAACGCCCACGACAAGCTCGCCACTTGCCCAGCGCGCCATGGCCGTGCCGGCGTAGTTGCGAGCACCGTCGAGCTCAAACGCCACCGTTGAGCCCGCCTCACACGCATCGGCATAGCGAATACGCAGCACGCGCGACAGCGGCTTGCCATTGGGATCGTCCTGCTTGTCGAGCCACGTATACGTCACTTCGCCCAAGCCCTGCGCACACAATGCGGCCAGGGTATCGTCACTCGCATCCATATACTGCGCAAACTCAACCTCGACGCAATCGGTATAGGCATGGGCCGAAACCACCTCGGGCGCCGCCGTCGACACCAAGCCAATGTTCACCTCAGTCTGAATCGGCGGCACGCGCAGCCAAGCCGAACGCGCCTCCCCATACCCGTCCTTGGTCACGCGCACCTGATACCAGCCGGTCGGCGTATTCCAGTTGTACGCACCGTCCGCACCCGTTGCAAGCGGATTGTCCTGCTCATACTCCTCGGCATCCCAACGCACCGCATTGGTACCGGCCGCATCGTCGGCGCTCCACAGCTCAACCGTCGCGCCTTCAACCGTATTGGACAGCAGGCCCTCGTACACCACGCCCGCAGGGTCGGGTGCTGCCTTGGCAGGCACATTGCGATAACGCGCCTCGAAGATCGACTGCATCTTCTCGTCCGAGATCAAGCCGTCCTTGTTGGCCTTGTAGACCTCGGCATCGGTCAGCTCGCCCCAGTTGACCGTAATACGATTCTGGCACGCGCGCTCTACCTGCTCGCAGGCAACATCGTAGGCGCATTCGGCATTGGTCAGCTTAATCGCGCGCTCCGAACCTACGCTGGTCGAAGCCGCGTCATAGGCAGCGCCCACCACGGTACCCGCCGAACCGGCCGTCAGCACGCCGGCGATTGTCATAATGGAGCCCACTGCCACATCGGTGCTGTCGTGGCAGAGCTGGCGATACAGCAGATCCTCAAACGCACGCGCCTTCTCCATGGCGTCGCGCAGCGCGTAAATGCACTTCCAGTCGTCCTCGGTCTTCTCGGGCTTGGCAAGCAAGCGCGTATGCTGAAGCTCATAGCCCTCGCGCTCGCCCTTCACCTTCTGCATACGGACGTTCACGTTCTCCCAGTTCTTGCTGGCATCGTTCACGCCGTAAATGCCGGTAAAGATGCCGATGCCCTGGGTCGCCGCGGGAAACGCCTGGCCGGCCGCCTTCCATGCATCGGTCTTAAAGACCTGTCCGAACATCTCGCACTCGATCTTATAGCTCTTGAGCGAACGGATCGTGCGGATGAGCTTCATATGGGCGCTCACGTCGCCGTTGCGCTTCCAGGCCATGAGCCATCCGCGCACCTTGGAGTTGTTGAGGCTATGGACCACATTCCAGTTGTCGTACAGGTCGTCCAGAATGTCGCACTGCATGGCGATCGAGTTAAACAGAAGCGCCTGGTTCTTGTTGTTATTGGAGTTCTCGATAAATTCCGACTCGATATAGGCCGTCTGCTCGCCATCGGGCGCGGCGACCTTAAAGCCCTTGACGGTATCGTCGTCAGCCGCCTTGTAGCTCAGCGAGCTGCCGAGCGCCTGGCCCAAATCGTTAAACCCGCTCGTCGACTGGCCGTTGTACTCGCTGGCCTTAATGCCCGCACACTTGTTGAGTGCCGCAGCGGTTGCGTCATTCCAGCTTCCGTATTGGTTGAGCTGGCCGATACCCATCGACTGGCCCACCAGATCCTCGGCCCGCTGGGCAATAAACTCCGCTCGCGATGCATGGTCGACGAGCTCCTTGATGGCGGCCGCATCCGCAGCGTTCGCGCCCTGGGCCGCCGCGAGTTCCTGATACCAATCCTCGCTGGTGCCGTAAGCATCCTCAAAGATCATCTTGTCCACATTGACGCCATAGCTGTCGCCCTGCTGGGTCAGCAGCGACGCCGACCCGCCGACCGCGGCCTTGAGCTCAGCCGCAAACTGCGCGGCCTCGTCGTTGCCAGCATCATCACCCTCGCCGTCGCTGGCGGCAGGGGCGCGACGAGCCTTACGGGCGGCTCCACCTTGTGCTTCGCCCTCTTTGCCGCCCCCGTCCTCCTCGGCAAACGCATCGGCGACCATCTGGTCAATCGCGTCGTTAAAGGCCTCGTCGACATCGTTAAACGAGTTATCCATCATATACTCGTGCCACTGCTGCACGGCATTCGAGAACTCCTGCTGGCGCTCCTCGGCCGCGGCGGAATGCTTTTTGGCCGAAGCGTTGGCGTCAAAACTCAGCATGGTCATAAGTTGAGCGTTGGAGATGCGGTAGGTCTGCGGCATAAAGATTTGCTCAAAGTTGCCGCAGTTCACATAGGTCGAATCGTTTGCCTTGTTGAACTCATCGAGCAGTTTGAGATAGCCCTCGTCCACATACTCGGCCGCGTAGCGCACGCGGTTGCCCTCGCGCGACTTTTGGCTCAGCGGAATCGTCACGGTCTTGCCGTCCACGCAGTCCACGTACAGGTCGAGCGTGTCAGCAGCCTCCTCGTTGCCCGCCTCGAGCGTAATATCGAACGTCCAGTAGGCGTTCTTCTTTTGCGGCAGATGGTGGAAGGTCCACAGGCTCTTGCCGGTGTCCTTGCCGTCCTTGACCAGGTTTTGCGTACCGCCGCGATACGTCACGTCAAAGTTCCAAACCGAGGCACCCGGGATATAGCGCACGTAATTTCGGGCCGTCACATCAGCGGCAGCGGCGGCAACATCGGTCGAGCCCACGCGCGCTTCGAGCGTCACACGCTCGGCAGCAAGCGTATCCTGCGGCAGGTCGTATTCAATCTTGGCACGGCCGAGTTTATTGGTCTTGCCGGTGTACTTTGCAGCCGAGGCACCCGTCCCCACGGTGAGCTGCACGCTCTTGCCCGGCGCTGCATAAACGTAGGCCACGTTGCCCAGCAGGCTGTGAACGTCGGTGTTGTCGACCTCGATGCGCGAGGCGTTGACCTCGAGCGTCGTGCTCCCCAGTGGCAATGTCACCTCGCCCAGTGTAATAAGCGGCGAGATGGCATAGATACCCGCGGCCTTAGGCTTAAAGCGCACAAACACATCGGCGCCCTTGCCCTTCCTCATATCGAGAACGAGGTTGTCGCCCTCCCAAGCTGTGTTAGCCCACATGGCATCGGAGCTGGCGCCGGCTTCGCGAGCGCCTGCGGACACATCCTCGACGGCATCCTTGGCCAGCGGAATCTCAATCTTGGCAGCCTGGCTGTCCTTGAGCTCGTAATGAATGCGCAGCTCGGTCTCCGCGCCAACGACCGCGGACGAATCAGCGATAACCGAGCCCGCCGTCAGCCCGCGCTCGGCACGATACGTCTCCACGTCAAACGTGGGGACGTCGAGCGTCACGTCGAGCTGTTTTCCGTCCTCAATCTTCACCTGCTTTTGCGCGATATGCTTACCCACGGTCAGCCCTAGGCGGCTAAACGTGGAATAGCTCATCGCTTGGATGTCGTAGCTCGTCTTGTTAAAGGCGACGATGGTGTACGAACCGGTCTTAAGGCGCGGCGTCTCGGCCTTCATGATAGGCGTGGTGCCATCGTCCTCGTAAGCCATCAGATAGGTGACGCCGTCGGCGACCAGCTTGCCGTCGGACGTACGGAACACCAGCACGCGGTTGGCGCCCTGGTAGTCGCCCTTGGTCGTGACCGTCGCCGTGCCCCAGGGCTTCAAGTCGATATCGACCTTGCCGGCCGAAGGCTTCACCGTCGCCGTCGCCCCACCCAGCTTGAGGCTGTCTTTGGGCTCGAGCGTTATCTCCAGATCCTGGTCCGCGTCGGCAATGGCCTGCGACACCACGAGCGCTGTACCTTGGATACGGTAGTCGTTTTCCTTGTCGCCCTTGGCAGGCTTAAGCGTCTTGCCGCCGCTCTTCACCGTCAGATCGATGTTATCGAGACTATCGAGCTCAATGCGTTCGGTCTTATCCTGGCCCACAATCGGTTCAAGATAGCCCACGTTGAGCTCAATCGCGCGCGAGGCCGGAATCTTGGTAAAGTCCTCCGCCTTAATCTCTCCGATATTCCATGTGCCCGTCATCTGGTCGCCCGGGCGAGCGAGCACCATGTCATAGTAACCGCTGAGCGAAATGCGCAGGGTGGCTGCTGTCTTGGAGAGAGCGTCCGCTGTAAAGCTGCCGTCATCGCCAACCGCCAGCGGCGTGGACTGCCCCGCCTGCACGAGTGTAGCCGTCGCGCTCTGGGGAAGTTTGCCCGTCACCTGGGCCGCCTCGCCCATCCACTCAAACGTGTAGGCAGGCTTCGAGGAATCGACGGAGTCCTTGCGATCGGCCACGGCATCGGCAAGCTTTTTGACCATCGAGGGGTTGCCAGCCGAATCGGTCGCATAGGCATAGATGGTCTGGCCTTCACTAAAGGGAATCGCATACGTTACGCCATCGATTGCCACGCGCTCATTATAGTCGCCCGGATAGCCCGCCTCACCAAACTGAAGATCGGGGTTCATCACGCGCAGGGCAACGGCATTATGGTTCGTCTCGTTTCCGTATCTCGTGTTCTCAAAAGCTCCCCACTCTATCATTTCCACGCTTTTGGGTAGCACAATCTCTTTGCCGGCAATCGCAGGATCAAGAGAGGCGAACGCGAGCGCCCCGATAGATTTGACACCATCGCCGATCGTCACCGACGACACATGCGAGCACCCATCAAAGGCATAGTGCTCAATCCGCTCCACCGTGCCCGGCACGTTGATCTGCGTAAAGGTGAGTACCGTTGTGTCCGAGACATAGAACTGCGGCACGCCGCAATTGGCGAAGGCACGATAGTCGATAGTCTTAACCGAAGGCGGCAGCGTTGCCACCACATTGTCGTCAAGTTGTTCGCAGCCCTCAAAGGCCTGCTCGGGAATCGTGGTAAAGGCCGCGTTATTGGGCCAGGTCACCGTCTGAAGTGTCTTGCTTCCGGTAAACGCATTCCAGCCCAACTTCTCAACCGAATCGGGCAGTGCGATTTCCTTGATGCTGCTGCCTCCCAGGCCGCCAACGGTGCGGACATGCGAATCGGGGGCGAAGGTGACCGATGTGAGAGCGGCGTTTCCCATGCCCTTAAGGCTCACGACATTTTTGCCGTCGATGGTCGAGGGCACCTCCAACGTGGTAATGCCTGCGTCGCCATACTCGATAGAAATTTCATTGGTGAGGCTATCGATCGAGAAGTAGTACTGCGCGGGGGTCTGCTCGCCGGCCACGTAGCCATCGTCGTATTCGCCCTTTACGCCCGTGGCGCCCTTCGAGGTCATCCAGAGCCCGAGTTCCTCGTTCCAGGTTGCCTCGGCTCCGGCGGTCTCCTCTTGCTTTTGCTGCTCGGCGAGCTCCTTGCCCTCGACAAGATCGATGGCGAGCGTGCCCACGGGCGTGCTCTCGGTCTGCCCGGCGCCCGTCAGGCCCGCCGCCGATGCAATCTCGGAGGCCGGGGGCGTAGGGGTGTCATCGGCATCGAGCACTGTGGGGTCGGCAGCGCCGGCATCGGCCGCGAGGTCGGCGGAAGCCGAGCCTGACGTTTGGGCGTCAGCCGAATCGGCGGGAGCGGCGTCGGCTACTTGGCCGTTATCCGTCTGCACAAAAGCGCCGTCGGTGGTGAGCGCCTCGGCAAACGCGCCCACAGGCAACGAACCCGTCACCATGGCGAGGGTCACCGTGGCAACGGTCAGGCGGCGGCAAAGCGCTCGAACAGTAGTCCACCTCATGGTCGTTCCTTTCTTACAAACCAAAAGTCATCCAGCGTAATCGTTGCCCAAATACAAAGCGAACGGTAGGTTCATATATACGAACCTACCGTTCTACCTGCGCAAACCACCACAAAGGGGACAGGCGCCTTTGTGGTGGTTTTGGACTCGGCCGGTCGGTTTGTCTCGATCTGTAACAGCTAGAGGTCAAATTCCCCGCTTGGTGTTACAGATCGAGACGTTATGTTGGCCACCCGCCGGTTCATCTAAATCTGTAACAGATAGAGCCGTTTCTGCTGGCTAGGTGTTACAGATTGAGATCTTGCTGAGGTGGAAACGAGGGCCTCCGCCGAGACCTAGTTCTCGCGGCGCTTTGAGGCGATGCCGATGGCTGCTGCGATGGCTCCGGCGAGGCTCATGGCCGCGGCGACAAGTCCGGTGTTGTCACCCGTTGCGGCGAGGGTGGCATCGGTGGTCTTGGCAGTGGGCTTGACGACCGGAGTCTTGGTGGTCGAGACGGTCGTAGTAGTCGTGGCGGTCGTTGGTGCCTGGCCCGGCTTGGCATCTGGCTTGGGCTCGGGATCCGGTGTCGGCCTGGGGTCGGGCGTCGGCGCAGGTGTTGCTTCAGGCGTCATCGTAAGATTGGTATAGACCCACATGGTGGTCGTCTTACCGTCTCTATCGAGATTCTCCGCATCGGATTCGTTCCACCAGTAGCCATAAGTCTTGCCGTTAATTGTGACCCTAGTGTCACGAGTAAAGTAGAAACCCTCATGCGACTTGAGATAAAAACCGTAGCTGTAGGTCTTCCCAGCCTCAAACGTATCAATGTGGTTCTCGATATTTTGATCCCAGAACCATGCCGAGTTCACTCCAGCGCCATCCTCAGAATTCCAGAACTCGCACTGATACCAATAACGAGTGTCGTCGGACGTAGCGCCCGTGAACACCGGCTTATCGCCGTCTTTGAACGTGACGGTAGCGCCATTAATCTCGACCGTGTCGATTGCTTGCCACACAAGAGCCTTTTCACAGGTAAACGATGTGGTCGGCGCAAGGAACAGACCATCTTCGACTTTCTGAACACTCATGGCGTTAAGTGGCTCGCCATTGATTGCCACAGTGCAGCCGTTGGCAAACTCATACCCGTTCTTTTGGCGTAGCATGACAGAATGCATGTAGTGCTTGCCTTCTTCGAACTTGTCGATTCGCTTCATGCCCGGTGTGTACATGCCCTCGTCGGAATACCAGAAGGCGACGGGATGAAGATCCGTGGGGTCGCTGTTGTCCATCTCCTCCCAGCACTCGTAAGCAATTTCATACTTGTCGTAATCTGCGTATGGTACATGAGTGGTTGGAGCGGGAGTATCCCCAGCGCGATAGCCGATATATCCTGAACCCAAATCAACGCTATTGATTGCCTGTCCATGAGCAGCTAGCTTTACCACGGTGTTGAAGTTGTAGCGCAGGTAGTAATCGGTCCTTGTTTCATGGACAACGATTTGAGCTGGTTTATCGGAGGTGCTATCAGGATCGCCGATGAGGATGCCATCATTATAGTCGGTGCCGTCGAACGTCAACGTTGAAGTAAACGGCACATCCTCGTTGCGGATGAGTGCATAGTTTCCGTCTACAAAGTCGCCACCCGTCAGGGTCAGCGTCGCGCGCATCTGCCCTTCATATGGCGCAATGGAAATCGTCACGTTCGATTGAGACTGATCGGCGACTTCAACAAGCGCGCCAGTAGCGGCATCTGCCTTGTAATACTTAGTTTCGGATGCGTTTGATAGCTTATCCGCCACCTCATCTGGGACCGGTCCAAAATCCCATGAGAAACTACCGCCTCCGGTAAGAGAAATCTCGGGTGGAAGCTCGCATTCCCTGTAGCAGGATTAGACGTTCGTGTCGATTGTCACGCCACCCCCACCCGTCACGTCGGTCACACCGCAGGGCATAATGGCGTTGTCTGCCGGCATGGCGGCGTTGTTGCTGGAAGCGTTTTGCTCGGCGGGCATTGCATCGCCAGCCCCTTCGACGGTGTCAGCCAAAGATACCTGCTGAGTATCGGCCTCGTTCTGAGTTGCCGGAGCAGCCTCGGTTGTCGGTGTTGTCGCCGCATTCGCATCCACCGTAGCCGCCGGCGCCGCAGGAGCCGCAGCGACCTCACCCGTCGTAGCAGCAGAATCCGCACATTCGGTCGCAAGCGCCACACTCGGCAGTAACAGCTGGCCGACCATGAGCGCGCACGCACCGACGCTGACGACCCTCACGCCCGCGCAACGCCAAGTACCGTGAACGAGCGAGCAAGCGCGCTCGCGCTGCGTCTGCTTGGCAAAATGTTGTCCTTGCATGTCGTCCTCCTTAATCGAGGTTTGTTTCCATGACATCACAGTGCGGCAAACCGGGCGCCACGCCTAGGTTCGTACATGCGAACCCGCGTCCCTACCTGCGCAAACGCAAAAGCCGCCACGCGGGGACGCAAATCCCTGCGCGGCGGCTCAATCAAGCGCACCGAGGTTTTATGCCCTGCATGCCCTAGGCAAAATTGCTATTCCTCGCGACGACGCGCGGCGGCGATGCCGGCGGCTGCAACTGTCGCGCCGGCAATGCCCATGGCGGCAACGGTCAACGCGGCGCTATCGCCCGTGGCCGCAAGAGCGGAAGTCGTCGTCTTCGAAGCCGTGACGGATGCCTTGGCGGCAGCGAGCTTTACATTCACGGCCGAACCGGTCTGTGCCGAAGCTCGGCTCGGCGCCCCCGTCGTGCCCGTCGAGCCTTCGCCACCCGGCTGCGGCTTAGGAGTCGGTGCCGGATCGGGAGTAGGCATAGCACCTCCGTCGAATGCGATATGCGCGACCTTGGCGATCTTGTCCGCATCGCGATCGGCCCTCAAAACGCCTTCGCCGGGCTCGCCAATCATCTGTCCCCAAAAATCAGCATATTCAAATCGGTTGCCCAGCGCCATGGGGCGGGCACCCAGTTTTTGGTAGTCGCGCACCACGCCATTGACAGGAAGCACGACCTTCCCGCCCTCGCCGATAACAATCATGCCGGCAGGACCGTTGGCGGTCGTGTAGTTGTCAGCGACGATTGCCCCATCGTTGCCCTCGGCAACAACGGAGCCGTTTTTAATTTGGATGCTTCCGCCCTCGACCGCACTCCCCGAGCTGGTATGCAGGCCGTACGTGTCATTAGAATACCGATCTTTCGAGGCGCTGGCGATCGCAGTCACAAACGTGTTCTTTCCATCGATGATGATATCGGCAGTGGCATCGTTGCCCATTCCGGCCGCCTCGATACCCACGGCACCCCACATACCATTCGAAGCATCGGCAATTGCGGTCACGAGCGAATCGCCTGCAATTTCGACACGCGCTGCGCCGTTGTTGACACGGGACACAATTCCCTGAGACTCCAGAGTGGATTCGGCCTTGACCGTCACCGTTGAGCCGGAGCCGATCGATACGCGGCCGCCTTTGTTGCTCTGCCCGTCATGTTCCCATGCAAACTCGCCGTCTTCCCCAGGTGCACCGTTAGTGGCATAGATGCCCGTCACGTAACCGTAATACCCGTCACCGGACCCCGCCGCGCGCCCTGCCTTCACATCGACAGTCGCACCGTTTTTAATGGTCACGTCTCCGCCAAACGCAGTTATGGCCTCGGCGTTCTCGCACTCCTCGCCATTTGCATCCGTACCCGTCGCCGTCACGTTGACCGTGGCCCCGTCGACGGTGACGTCGCCACCGGTAATACCGTTACCCGCGGCCGTGATGACATCGGTCTGGCCCGTCGCATTGAGTGTGCCGTCGCCCGTGATGGAAAGGTTGCCGCCTGAGACCTCGATGGCGCTCTGACCGGCATCGGCCGTAACGGTGTTGGTGTTGGTCACACCGATGTTGAGGTTGCCCTCGGCGCTGATGCCGCCGCCGTTATAGCCATTGAGCTGCATGTCGTCGGCGCCGTTCCAGGACCACGTGCCCGCCTCGTCGCCGACGGCAACACCCCCGTTGTACTGCGTGCCACCCACGTTGATCCAATCTGCTGCCAAGGCAACGCTTGGCAGCAGCAGCTGACCGACCATGAGCGCACACGCTCCGACGCACGCCAGCCTGGCACCCGCCCGTTTCCACGAACCGTGAACCAGCGAGCAAGTGCGCTCGCGCTGCGTTTGCTTGGCAAAATGACTTCCGTTCATAGGTGCCTCCCTCGGTCGATGGACCATACCATCACAAAGGTGCCTGTCCCCTTCGTGGTGGTCCTGTACCACCAAGATGTGCCAAATGACTCCGTATGCCTAGGTTCGCAGATGCGAACCTAGGTCTCTACCTGCGGTTTAATTCAATATGATTTCGTTGTCGTCACACGCGTCCCAGGGACGCTACAATCGAGAACACGACTATTCCGTCCACCCAAAGGACTGTCCTTGAATCTGAGTAAGCCTAAAATCAACGCGCTTTTGGCACTTGCGCTCTTTACCTTTGTCTTTCTTGCTGCCGAGTTTCGATTCGACATTAATGTCGGGCTGCTCACCGGTGCCGAGCGTGTTGTGATTGCGCAGGGCTTCATCCTCGGCGCCAGCGTGATCGGCTTTATCGGATATGCGCCGCTGCTCGGGCTCGCACAGCGCAAAGGCCACTCACTGGCAGCCGCCAACGCCGCTGTTCCCATCGCCATCCTGGGATTGACCCAGATCCAGTCCCCCACGGCCCCGCTTGCCCTCGAGATTCTGGGCTGCCTCGCATTCCTCGGACTCGGCCTGTTAGGCGCCGCAGCGCACCACGCCTTTTCGTTGGCATTCCAAGATGATCCCAAGCTCGCCACCGGTG
The DNA here is from genome assembly GCA_900550355.1 of uncultured Collinsella sp. Classification (GTDB taxonomy): domain Bacteria; phylum Actinomycetota; class Coriobacteriia; order Coriobacteriales; family Coriobacteriaceae; genus Collinsella. The sequence goes on along the minus strand of URRT01000032.1, from coordinate 1,107 downwards.
CGGGAGCGGCCTATGCCGCGGGCATCCTGATGCAGTTCGCCGTCAACCTGCTCAATTGCGGTGGCATCGTCGAGCTCATCGTCCTTGGCGCAGCGACTATCGCCATCTCCGCCCTCAGCGTCGTTCCCCAAAACGCCGCCGAGAGCTCCAACTCCGCCATCAATCCCTTTATTGAGCCCTCTCATGCCCTCGCCAAACAGGCATGCTGGAGCATCGCGCTCGTCATGATTCTCGCCTGCTTGTTCTCGACCCTCGACAACGTGGTCACACTCTCCAACGCCCACGGCACCATTGCCGTGCAAACCTGGCCGCGCCTCTTTTTTGCGGCAAGCGGCCTTGCCGCCGGTCTTATCTTTGACCTTGCCGAGCGCCGCTACATGGGACTTGTCATGCTCGGCATCGCCGTGCTCTCGACCATTTCCATCCTGGCCGTGGAGGCCGGCGCCGATCCCAACCTGGGCCTTGTCGTCTTTTATCTGAGTTCGGGCTTTTTTGTCACGTTCTTTACCGCCACCTTTACACAGCTGGCACCGCGCATGCATGCGCCCGCCCTCTGGGCCGGCATGGGACGCGCCGCCAACAATGTATGCGCATTCACTACATCGGGCATCTCGCTTGCTCTCGTAACCTCGGACAACGTTGCCCTCATTATGATCGGCGCGCTCGTTTTGCTCGTCGCCGCCTGCGCGGCATTCGTGGCAGCCGGCCTGTTTCGCCTGCCCCAAACCGAGCAGGAGCGCGAGCGCGAGCAACTGGCAAAGGAAGCACTCGCCGCCCCCACCATCGAAGAGCAACGTCAGGCCTTCATCGCCGACCACGCTCTCACCCCGCGCGAAGTCGACGTGCTCATAGCCGTGACCCAGGATGAACGCCCGCTCAAGCAGGTCGCCGAGGAACTCGGCATCTCGATGCGCATGGTACAGCGCCACCTGAGCTCTATCTACCAAAAGACCGACACGCAGACGCGCGCCGGTCTCGCCAAAGCCTTCCCCTCTGCCTAAAATCAAAACCACCCCTAAAAGGGGTGGTTTGCTCTTAGGGTATAACCCTTGGATTTCCGGCACGCGTCTAAAGGCGCCGGCCCTCACGGGGTTCGGGCCGCACCGC
>URRT01000031.1 GCA_900550355.1 uncultured Collinsella sp. | reverse complement strand
TTCTTGGTGGGCAGCGCCAGCCGTGGCGCCACGCGCTGGCTCAACATCGCCGGTATTCAGTTCCAGCCTTCCGAGTTTTTAAAGCCATTTGCCATTGCGTATTCGGCCATCATGCTTGATCGTTTCTTTTCGCCCGGTGGCAACATCAACGAATTCCTTCGCAAGATGGGCATCTACTTGGGCATTTCGCTCTTTCTGATCTTTATCCAGCCCGATTTCGGTACTGTCCTGATCATCCTGTTGACCCTCATGTGCATGGCGTTGTTTGCGGGTCTCGACCCCAGATTTATCATCGGCGTGCTAATCTTCGGCATTCTCGTGATCGTGATTGCGCTTGTTGCAGAGCCGTACCGTATGGTGCGTATTCAGGTTGCCTTGAACCCTTGGGCCGACGAGTATGGTGACGGCTATCAGGCCACGCTTGCCATCATGGCCTTTGCCTCGGGCGGTCTGTTCGGCCGTGGCATCGGCAACTCAACCATGAAGTACTCGTATCTGCCCGAGGCGCACAATGACTACATCCTGGCCATCATTGGCGAGGAAGTCGGTTTTGTCGGAACCGTGCTGTTCTTCTTGGTGTTTGCGATGCTGATCTATTCGGCGTTTCGCATTGCCGAGCAGGCGACCGATCGTCGGGGCGCGCTTATGGCGTCTGGCTCCGCGGTCATTCTCGCGGTGCAGTTTTTGATTAACGCGTTGGGCATCCTCAACGTGTTTCCCATGACGGGCAAACCGTTGCCGTTTATTAGCTACGGCGGTTCGTCGATTATTGTGTCGCTTATGCTCGCCGGTCTGATCCTGCGCGTTTCGTACGAGAGCGCCCGTCGCGATGAGTACGACCGTCGCCGCGAGAGCTTTGCCGTTATGGATGAGAGTACCGCCGGCGTAGCCCATGTGCGCGGTGAACGACCTTCGCGTAGCGGCTTTACCGTTCTGGATGGTTCTGCATCCGAGCCGGCAGCTCGTCCACGCCCGCGAATGGCTCCGCAAGGTCGTCCGCAGCGCCCCAGCCCTCGCAACGCGGGCGGCGGATATAATCGAATCGATTTGAACTCGGACCCGTCGGCGCGTCTGCGTACCGACGACCAGGGACCGCGTGTACGAAGGGACTACCATGACCGATAAAATGACCGTTGCTATTGCAGCCGGCGGCACGGCAGGACACATCAACCCCGCGCTCGCCTTGGCCGAAGAACTGCGTGACCGTGGCCACCACGTTGTGTTCGTGGGTCAGTCGCGCAAGCTCGAGGGTCGTCTGGTCCCCGAGGCTGGGTTTGATTTTGTGCCCATTACGGTCACGGGCTTCGACCGCTCCCGTCCTTGGACGGCGCTGACCTCGCTGTGGCGTGTCAACAAGGCCAAACGTGCGCTCGCCAGTCATTTCTCAAAGGTCGGCAAGCCCGATGCCGCCATTGGTTTTGGTGCCTATGTCGAGGTTCCGCTGCTGGGGTGGTGCAAGGGCGCGGGCGTTCCGTATCTGCTGCATGAGCAGAACTCTGTTCCGGGCCTGGCCAACAAGATGATGAACTCCCACGCCGCCCGCGTGTGCATCTCGGTGCCGGCAGCGCGTTCGGTCTTTGAGCGCGAAGGTGACCCTGGCCACGTGCTCATGACCGGCAACCCCGTACGTCGCTCGGTAATCGAGGGCGATCGCGCTCGCGGCCGCAAGGCACTTGGCGTTCCCGAGGACGCTACGCTGTTGCTCGTCTTTGGCGGTTCACTTGGCGCCCAGCACCTCAACGAGCGCGTGGCTTCGCTCAAAAACGAGCTGCTTTCGCGCAAGAACCTCTATGTGTTGCATTCGACGGGTGCCGACGGCTTTGAGGAGACCGAGCGCGCTTTGGCGCTGACGCCCGAGGAGGCGAAGCGTTACCGCGTCCAGCCTTACATCGACAACATGGGCGATATGCTGGCTGCTGCCGATTTGGTGCTCTCGCGTTCGGGTGCATCGAGCGTGGCCGAGATTGCTGCGCTCGCCGTGCCCTCGGTGCTCGTGCCGTATCCGCATGCGACGGCCGACCACCAAACCACCAATGCCCGTTATCTGGTCGACGCCGGGGCCGGTGTGCTCTGCGCCGATGCCGATATCGACGGTTCTGCCTTTGCCGATGAACTGCTGCACCTGGTCGATGACGCGGCGGCGCGCGACGCCATGCGTCAGGCGGCGCGTGGTCTGGCTCAGGATAGGGCCGCCGCTCTTCTGGCCGATGCGGTAGAGGGTTTGCGTTAGTTAGACGGGATATCGTCGGTCGCCCTCGCGCTGATGCGGTAGGTGCGGTACAGTTAACGGGTTACAGGCAGTGTTTACGCAAGGAGTACACGAGCACATGGCTGATTCCCAGACTGCAACCTCCGCGCCCGAGTTTAAGAGCGCCCACTTTATCGGTATCGGCGGCGCCGGCATGAGCGGCATCGCCCTCGTTCTTCACGAGCGCGGTTATGCCGTTACCGGCTCCGACCTTAAGACGTCACGTTATATCCGCCAGCTTACCCGCGCTGGTGTGAAGGTGCATGTGGGCCATGAGGCCGCCACGATCGACGAGGTCAAGCCCGACGTGGTTGTTGTCTCCACCGCTATTCCGGAGTCCAACCCTGAACTCGTGCGCGCTCGCGAGCTTGGTATTCCCGTGTGGCCCCGTGCCAAGATGCTCTCTGCTTTGGGCCACGGCTACACCACCGTCGCTGTTGCCGGCACGCATGGCAAGACCACCACGTCTTCGATGTGCGCCACCATGCTCGACCGCATGGGTCTGGATCCGAGCTTCTTGATCGGTGGCATCGTCGAGGGCTATGACACGAACGGCAAGAACGGCTCGGGCGACTACTTTGTCGCCGAGGCCGACGAGTCCGACAGCTCCTTCCTGTTCCTGAACCCCAACGTGGTCATCGTGACCAACGTCGAGGCCGACCACCTCGATCACTACTCGGGTATCGAGGAGATCGAGGCAACTTTCGCCAAATTCATGAGCCTGGTGGGCGAGGACGGCACCGTCATCGTCTGCGGTGAGGACCCGCATCTGGTCGAGCTCGCCAAGTCGACGGGTCGTCACGTGCTTTCCTACGGCTTTGCCGAGAGCAACGACATCGTCTGCATGCACCCGGATGTCAAGGGCATCCAGAGCGACTTTATCGTTCGCTTTGAGGACGGCACTGAGCACGCTGTGGAGATCAAGAGCAATCCCGGTCGCCACAACATGCTCAACGCCACGGCGGTGCTCACCGTCGCCCATGTCCTGGGCCTTGACATCGACGCCGCCGCCAAGGCGCTCTCGAGCTTTGAGGGCGTCCGCCGTCGCTTTACCCACGTGGGCGATATCGATGGCATCACCGTGGTCGATGATTACGGCCATCACCCCACCGAGATCAAGGCGACGCTTGCTGCCGCTTCGTCGCTGGGCTACAAGCACGTCGACGTCGTGTTCCAGCCGCACCGCTATTCGCGCCTGCAGGCCCTGTGCGACGACTTTGCCGATGCATTTGCCAATGCCGATAAACTGCTGCTGATTGATGTGTTCTCGGCTGGCGAGATGCCCATTCCGGGTGTCACCTCTAAGATGCTCGCCGATACCGTGCGCGCCAAGCATCCTGGCAAGGAGGTCGTGTACTGCTCCAGCCGTCTTGAGCTCAATCAGGAGCTCGAGCAGATGGTGGGCGAGGGCGACCTGCTGCTCACTATGGGTGCCGGTGACGTTACGACCGTCGGCCCCGAGTTTATCGAGTATCTGACTGCCAAGAAAGACGCTTAAGTCTAATGGGTCTGTTTAACGCCGTCATGGCGCTTTCGGGCATGATCGACACGGATGTGATCGAGGACGAGCGCCTTGCGCGTCATACGAGCTATCGTATCGGCGGCAAGGCCGACCTCTTTGTAACGTGTCATAGCTATCATGCCCTCCGCCGCGCCGTGGCGGTGCTCGATCGCGAGCAGGTGCCGTGGGTCATCATCGGCAAGGGCTCCAATCTGCTGGTTGCCGATGGCGGTTATCGCGGTGCCGTCATTTCGCTCGGACGTGAGTTTCAGCGCACGGTTGTTGCCGATGACGGTTGTACGCTGACGGTCGGTGCGGGCGTGATGTTTGCGCGCCTGGTCAACGATGCCCTGTCGCGTAGCCTCTCGGGCCTTGAGTTTGCCGTTGGCATCCCTGGTTCGGTCGGCGGTGCGATATCTATGAATGCCGGCACACGGACCGAGTGGATTGGCTCGCTGGTTGAGGATGTCGTAACGTTTGACCCGGCATCCGGTATCAAGCATTATGCGGGGTCCGAGATCACTTGGGGCTACCGCGAATGTAGCCTTCCCCGCAATGAGATCATCCTCGAGTGCGTGCTCAAGCTTAAACCGGCGCCCAAGGCCGACATTCGCGAGCGCATGGAGCGGTACCTGACGAGGCGCAAGCGTACGCAGCCCATGGGTCGCGCATCCTGCGGGTCGGTCTTTCGCAATCCGCCCGATGCGAGTGTGGGCAAGCTTATCGAGGATTGTGGATTAAAGGGTTTTTCAATTGGCGGCGCGGAAGTTTCGCCCGTTCACGCTAATTTTATCGTTAATAACGGAACTGCCTCGGCCGATGACGTTGCCGCGGTTATCAGACATGTGCACGGAAAGGTGAGGGAGGCGTATGGCATCGAGCTCAGACCGGAAGTTAAATTCCTCGGCTTCTAGAGCATCGAAACCCACCTTCCGCCGCGCCGGAGGGCGTTCCGGCGCGCCTGCCAAACCTCAACGCAATACCGTCGCGCATTCTAAGTCTGTCGGGCATGCTCGACAGACCAGTCGTCCGGTCGTCGGCTCGCAGCTCGGTAATCGTCCGGCCGCAAAAAAGTCCTCGCGTCCCTCGGTGACGTCAAAGCCTGTTATGGGCGCCAAACCTGCCCGTCCCATGGCAACTCCTAAGCCCTCGACGGGAACTAAAGCGCCGCGTCCAGGTCGCACGTTGGGCGCATCGAAACCGCGCTCGCTGACATCGGTCCCGGTTACCGTCAAGAAGCCTTCGGGTAAAAAAAGCGTCAACCCGTTGTCTTCACTTGGGGCGATGGTAAATAAAACATCAGACGCCGCTTCTGTCGTTACAGGCAAAGGCAAAATCGTGGGCGGCGTTCTGGCCGTCTTGGCCGTGCTCGTCGTCGTTGCCATCGTGGTGATTAACTCTGGATTGTTTACCGCCACTGATATTCAGATTCAAGGCAGCGAGCATGTGACGAAGCACGATGCTATCCAGCTGATCGATTTGCCCGAGGGAACGTCGCTTTTTAACGTCGATCCCGACCAGATTACCGAGGATCTCAAGCAGAACCCGTGGGTCTCGGGCGTGGATGTCCAGCGTCAGTTCCCGCATACGCTCATCATTACGCCTATGGAGCGCAAGGTCATCGCAATTGCCTATATCAGCTCCGATGACCTTGCCTGGGCCATCGGGGATGATGACACCTGGATCGCCCCACTGTCGACGTCGGTCGAAGTGGACGACCAGGGCAACGTCATCACGACAGGGCAGGGCTCAAATACCTTGACCGGAATCGATGCCGCGCTGGCGCTCGCTAAGCATTATGGCGCGGTGCTGTTGACTGATGTCTCGGCGGATGTCGCTCCGGTTTCCGGCCAGGCGGTGAACTCCAAAGCCGTTAAGGCCGGCCTGGATTATGTGCGTGGTTTTTCGAGCGAGTTCTTGGGACAAGTCAAGGATATTTCCACGCCTTCGGTCGAAGCCATCTCGGCAAACCTCAATAACGGCATTGAGGTGTCGCTGGGCGATTCGAACGATATCGCCAAGAAAGAACGCGTAGTCACCAAGTTGCTTTCGCAGGTAGAGGGCGTAACGTATATCAATGTGCGCTCTCCGGGCAACTACACATTTAGGAATGCTCCGACCTCGTAGCGCTGGTTGTTACTTTGTTGAGGGGCCATACCACGCCGTTTATCTGGTTTGTTTGGTTTTCACGGTCAATTATTTGACTGATACGTTCATAATGTGCAAACATAATACGGTTTACCTTTGCATTTACTTTCAACCTGAAGGTTAATGTGCGCAGGGGTCGACCCATGCTATGGCTATAACCTTTGTTCGGAGGACCGACATGCACGAGACAGAGATCAACAACTACCTTGCCGTCATTAAGGTGGTCGGCGTCGGCGGCGGCGGTACCAACGCGGTCAATCGAATGATCGAAGAGGGCATCCGCGGCGTCGAGTTTGTTGCCATCAACACCGATGCTCAGGCACTCGCGATCTCTGATGCCGATATCAAGGTGCACATCGGCACCGACCTTACCCGCGGCCTGGGCGCCGGCGCCAACCCCGAGGTTGGCCGCAAGGCTGCCGATGAGTCCCGCGACGACATTGCCGAGGCGCTTGCTGGTGCCGACATGGTGTTCATCACCTGCGGCGAGGGCGGTGGCACCGGTACCGGCGCTGCTCCCATCGTTGCCGATATCGCGATGAACGAGGTCGGTGCACTGACCGTCGCCGTCGTGACCAAGCCCTTCACCTTCGAGGGCCGCAAGCGCAAGAAGAGCGCCGAGGAGGGCATTAAGACCCTCTCCGATTGCGTCGACACCATGATTGTCATCCCTAACGATAAGCTGCTCGACATCGCCGAGAAGAAGACCACCATGCTCGAGGCCTTCGCGATTGCTGATGGCGTCCTTTCCCAGGGCACCCAGGGCATCACCGACCTCATCACCGTCCCCGGTATCATCAACCTGGACTTCGCCGATGTTAAGACCATCATGAAGCAGGCCGGTACCGCCATGATGGGTATCGGTACCTCTTCTGGGGATACCCGTGCCGTCGACGCAGCCCAGCAGGCCATCTCCAGCCCGCTGCTCGAGAGCTCCATCGATGGTGCCACACGCGTGCTGCTCTCCATCGCCGGTTCCAAGGACCTGGGCATCCAGGAGATCAGCGACGCCGCCGACGTTGTCGCCAACGCCGTCGACCCCGAGGCCAACATCATCTTCGGTACCGTTGTCGACGAGTCCCTGGGCGATCAGGTGCGTATCACCGTCATCGCTACGGGCTTCTCCGACTCCAACGTCAACCGTCAGGACGAGCTCTTTGCTGCTCAGCAGTCTCAGAGCAAGGCCGCTGCCTCCGCTGAGCCGCAGCGCACCGCTCCGGCCACCAGCCCGGCTCAGGCCGCTCCGACCCGCAACGTCGGTGGCACCGAGCTTCCTAACTTCGGCAACGATCAGTTCGAGCTTCCCGACTTCCTGAAGCGCGGCAGCTTCTAAGTCGTTCTTTGCATTGTTGTGCACAGGGGCGTGTCCGTATGGACGCGCCCTTTTTATTTCGACTTTGTAAACTAGAACCTCCAATCTCTTTACGTTCCCTTTACGATTGCCTCCAGCGCAGCAGGTATCCTTTTAGAGAAGTATGACAGCCGTATAAACGCTGGCTGTAGCGGCGATGCCGCGGTACTTGTGTTATTAGGAGGCTTTAGTATGGCAGCACGTGCGGACAAAGTTTCGCGTGTCGACCATGATGGAGTTACGTTGGTGGAAGGCGCGACATCCGATGTTCGCTTTGCCTTCACCGAGCGCGCCGGTGGTGTTTCCGAAGATGCGTACTCCTCACTCAACTTGGGCTCGCATGTTGGCGATGATCCCTTTGCTGTTCAAGAAAATCGTCGTCGCGCGCTCGAGGCTATGGGTGCCGCCGAGTGCGAGCACAACCTGCTCGTTCCCAATCAGGTCCATGGTGACCATATCGTTGCGGTGACCTCGAACGGCGCCGATGACCTTGAGGACGTCCGCGAGCAGATTGCCGAGGGCTGCGATGCCATCGTCTGTACGGCGCATAACGTACCCGTGCTGCTCTGCTTTGCCGACTGCGTTCCCGTGGTGCTGGTGGCCCCTGGCGGATTTGCCGTGGTGCACTCCGGTTGGAAGGGCACGATTGCACGCATTTCCGCCAAGGCGTGCCAGGCGCTTTGCGATGCTGCCGGTTGCGATGCGAGCGGCGTTTCCGCCTATATCGGCCCCCATATCTTGGGTGACGAATATGAGGTATCCCAGGAACTCATGGATCGCTTTGCCGCCGAGTTCTCTTGCATCGATGCGAGTACCTCTCGCATGCTCGATCTTTCCGCTGCCATTCGCGAGGCGCTGGTAGATGTCGGTGTCGACGCGGATAATATCGTGGATACCCAGCTTTCGACCGTGCGTCAGAACGACCGCTTTTATTCCTACCGTAACGAGGGCGGCACCTGTGGGCGCCATGCTGCGATCGGCGTGATGCTATGAGAAAGATCGTATCGGTCCTGAGCGCCGCTGTGCTTACGCTTACGCTGTGCGCCTGTTCTTCGGGATCTTCTACCTCTTCCATTACCGTCGCTGGCTCCACGACCTGCCTTCCTATCGCCGAGATTGCGGCCGAGGGCTTTAAGGAGGAGACCGGCATCGACGTGCTCGTTTCCGGTTTGGGTTCTTCTGCTGGCATCGAGGCCGTCAGCGCCGGCACGGCCGATATCGCCAGCTCCTCCCGTGGACTCAATGCCGACGAACAGGATCTGGGCCTGACTCCCATCGTCATTGCCCACGACGGTATCGCGGTCATCGTGAACGACGATAACCCGGTCGATAACCTCTCGACCGAGCAGCTCCGCGATATTTACGCCGGCAAGATCACCAACTGGAAAGAAGTCGGTGGCGAGGACCTGAGGATTCAGGTTATCAACCGAGATGAGGCGTCCGGCACGCGTGAGGCCTTCCGTACCATCGTGATGGACGGCACGCCGTTCGATCGCCGCTCGGCCGTTCTTTCGGGCACGGGCCAGGTGCGCGACGTGGTATCTCGTTCGCGCGGTGCCATTGGCTACATTTCGCTGGGCTTCGTCGATAGCCTCAACGCCAAGACCTCGGTCAGGGCCGTCTCGGTCAATCATGTTGAGGCGTCCGAGAAGACGGTCGCGAGCGGCGGCTATCCCATCTCGCGCGACCTTTACTTCTTTGTGAAGGGTGCTCCTTCGCAGCAGGCGCAGGATTACATCGACTACGTGACGTCCGAAAAGATGGACAAGCAGATTCGCGAGGCGGGCTTTATTCCCGTCACCAACGACGAGAAGGGGAGTGAGTAGCATGGAAGCACAGGAAAACTCCCAGACTGAGCAGAATGCTCAGGCACCCAAGAAGCGCGAGCTGGCGCTCGTATCGCGCAGTACCTATATCAAGGAGAAGGCGCTGCAGTGGATCTTCTTTGCCTGCGCGTTCTTGGCGGTCGTTACCGTCATCCTGATTTTTGTCTTTACCACATACTCGGCGCTGCCCGTCTTTACCGACATCGGTCTGGCGGACTTCTTTAGCTTTACGTGGGCGCCCTCTGAGGGCCACTACGGCATCATGTCGCTGCTTGCCGGCTCAGGTCTGGTGACCGTCGGTGCGCTCGCCATGGGCGTGCCGCTAGGTGTGGGCACGGCCGTGTACCTGGTCGAGATCGCCGGCAAGCGCGTGCGCAAGCTTATCAGCCCCGCCGTTGACCTGTTGGCCGGCATCCCTTCTATCATCTATGGCTTCTTTGGAATGATCATCATCCGTCCGTTTATCGCGCAACTGACCGGTGGTCTTGGTTTTGGTGCGCTGACGGCGTGGTTCGTGCTTGCCATCATGATCGTTCCTACCATCACCACACTCACCATCGATGCCCTCAATTCCATTCCCATGGGCATTCGCGAGGCATCGTATGCCATGGGCGCCACCAAGTGGCAGACCATCTATAAGGTCGTGCTACCTGCCGCTAAGCTGGGTATCGTGGATGCCATCGTGCTGGGTATGGGCCGTGCCATCGGAGAGACCATGGCCGTGCTCATGGTCGTGGGTAATGCCCCGGTTATTCCCGACAGCATTGCGAGCCCTATCTCGACGCTCACGAGCCAGATCGCACTCGACATGAGCTATTCCTCGGGTCTGCACCGCTCGGCGCTGTTCGGCATGGGCGTGGTCCTGTTTATCATCTCCGCCACGCTGGTGGGCATCGTCCGTCTGATTTCCAAGAAGAAGAGGGGGTAGGCTATGTCCGATTCCGTTGACACGACGGTCGATACGACCTCGTCGCGCGAGCGCATCAAGCGTGCCCTTTTCCACGGCAAGAAGGGCCGCATCAACAAGGACCTGTCCAACAAGATCATGCTTGGCGTGTTCCGTGCCGCGGCATACATCACCACGCTGGTGCTGGTCGCTATCATCGCCTACGTGGTCATTAACGGCCTGCCGCATATCTCACTCGACTTTATCTTCGGTTGGCCCCAGGGCGTCAACGCCGAGGGCGGAATTTGGCCCACAATCGTCTCGACCGTCTATGTGACGGCACTCGCCATGCTTATCTGCACGCCGATCGCTGTGCTGGCAGCCGTCTATCTGGCCGAGTACGCCAAGCAGGGCAAGGTCGTCGAGCTCATTCGCTACGCTGCTGACGCTTTGGCCTCGGTGCCCTCCATCGTTATGGGCCTGTTTGGCTACGCCTTGTTTGTCGAGGCTATGGGTCTGGGCCTTTCGATGGTCTCGGCCGCCCTGGCGCTCGCGCTCTTGATGCTTCCCATCGTCATGCGCACCACCGAAGAGGCCATTCGCGCCGTTCCGCGCTATATCCGGTGGGGTGCGTACGGCCTGGGCGCCACCAAGTGGCAGGTCGTCTCCAAGATCGTGCTTCCTTCTGCCTTTGGCCGTATTGCCACGGGTATCGTCCTCGCCATCGGCCGTGCCATTGGCGAGACCGCGGTGGTGCTCTACACCATGGGCCAGGCCATCAATCTACCTATTTCGCCGCTCGATTCCGGCCGCCCCATGACGGTTCACCTGTACCTGCTTGCCAACGACGGCATCAACATGAACGCAGCCTATGGCACCGCGCTCTTGCTGATGGTGATCATTCTGGCCTTCAACCTGTTTGCGCGCTTCCTGTCGCGCAAGCGTCGCTAGTTAAGGAGTCCCATGTCCGTTTATCAGTCCGCTCCCACGCTGGAGCAAGCGGCCATTACGGCCAAGGATTTCAACTTTTGGTACGGTGACTTTCATGCGCTGACGGGGCTTGACCTCAACATCGCCAAAAACGCCATCACCTCCTTCATTGGCCCTTCGGGCTGCGGCAAGTCGACGTTTTTGCGCTGCATCAACCGCATGAATGATCTGATCGAGGGTACGCGCGTCGCGGGCACCATGACGCTCGACGGCAATGATATCTATGCCGAGGGTGTCGACCCGGTCGACCTCCGTCGTCGTGTGGGCATGATCTTTCAGCAGCCCAACCCGTTTCCCAAATCCATCTACGAGAATGTCGCCTTTGGCCCTCGTCTGCAGGGCGTGACTAGCAAAAGCGACCTCGATGACATCGTGGAAGAATCGCTCAAACGCGCCAACCTCTGGAAAGAGGTATCCAATCAGCTCAACAAGGATGGTTTGGCGCTCTCGGGCGGTCAGCAGCAGCGTCTGTGCATCGCGCGCGTGCTTGCGGTGCAGCCCGATGTCCTTCTGATGGACGAGCCATGCTCCGCCATCGACCCCACGTCCGTCTCTAAGGTTGAGGATCTGATGGCCGAGCTGGCGCCCGAGATGACGATCATCATCGTCACGCATTCAATGCAGCAGGCAGCTCGCATTAGCGACTACACTGCATTCTTCTTGCAGGAAGTTGCCGGCGAGCCCGCTACGCTCATCGAGTATGGTCAAACCGACGCGATCTTCACCAGCCCGGTGGACTCGCGGACGGAAGACTATATCACCGGCCGCTTTGGCTGATCGGTGCGACTAGTCCCAAGCCGATCGGATCTGGTCCGGTGCGTATTCACTGTGCGGGCGGCATGACCGCACCCAACTGATTGGAGTGAACCATGCGCAAACTGTTTTCCCGTCAGCTCATCGAGGCCCGTCACGAGATGCTGAGCATCTACGAGGCCGTCGATCTGGCCCTCCACGATGCCGTGAAGGCCTATGTGACCGACGACCGCAAGCTCGCCACCAAGACCAAGAAGCGCACGCTTTCGATTGACGCACGCTGCGCCAACCTGGAGGCCGTCTGCTACAACCTGATTGCCACGCAGTCACCGGTCGCCTCCGACTTCCGCTTGCTGCAGACGATCATCTACGTCGACTTTAACCTGCAGCGCATGACCGATAAGGTTCGCCAGATTTGCCGCGCCACGCGTCATATGATCAAGGCCGACATCTCGCTGCCCAAGGAGCTTGTCGGCACGGTCGAGGCCGAGGCTGAGGCCGTCTACCAGGTGCTGGGCTCTTCGCTTTCTGCGCTCGTCACCAACGACATGTCCATCATCTGCAACTTGGCCGTCGAGGACGAGCCAGTGCACGCCGCCTACGAGAAGTTCTTCCGCACCTTTAACCGCATGGACACGGGCGATTTTATGGACGACGACAGCAACTATGACGACCTGCGCCGCGCCATCATGGTATCGCGCTATCTCGATCGCATCGCCTCGATTTCCATCGATGCCGCCTGCCGTCTGACCTTCCTGTTGACCGGACAGCGTATGACTGCCGGTGATATCGCCTGCACTGATGAGGATGAGCTCGAGAGCATGCGCGTGCCTTCGGGCGAGGGTGTTATCATGAGGCCCGCCGTCGACGCTCGCTACGTTGCCAAGGTGCCCACTAACGAGGTCAGCGAGGGTCTTCGCTACCTGCTCGATCATCTTGAGGACGAGGACGATGGCGAGGACGACGAGGAGTAAGTAATTCCGTTCGTCGAAAGATTGTAAATACCTAAGTGAGCGCGGCCTTGCACATGCGGGGCCGCGCTCTTGCGATAGCATGGGACTACTTGTTTGGCTGTCAGCGGAGGCGATTGGCAATGGATAACTATTTGGACTTGATGCGCGCTCGCCGCGAGCAGATTCTGGAACGTTTTTATGCGGCGCTCGATCGCGCAGGCCGTCCCCACGACGCCGCGCGCCTCATTGCCGTGTCCAAGACCGTTGGTGTCGATGAGACCGTTGCCGCCATCCAGGCGGGGTATCGCCATTTTGCTGAGAATCGCCCGCAGGAGCTGGTTCGCAAGCTCACGGGTCTGGCGGAGCATCCGGAGCTGCCCGAGGTGCGCTTCGATATGATCGGCAACCTGCAGACCAATAAGATCAATGCGGTGCTGGGCTCAGCCGAGCTGATTCACTCGGTGGGTTCGCTGCATCTGGCGCAGGCGATCTCGAGCCGTGCTGTTCGCAAGATTGAGGCAGGCGAGCTCGCCGGCCCCCAGCGTGTGCTCATTGAGGTCAATGTGAGTGGTGAGGAGTCGAAGGGAGGCTTTTCGCCCGATGAGATTCGCGCTGCCGCGGGTGAGCTTGCGGAACTTGAGGGAATTTGCGTACAGGGGCTTATGACTATGGCGCCCCGGGGGAATAAGGATGTGGCACGCCGCACCTTTGCGGGGCTTCGTGAGCTGAGGGATGAGCTGGAGGCGGCGCATCCCGATTTGAACCTGCCCGAGCTTTCCTGCGGTATGAGCGAGGACTTTGAGCCTGCCCTTGAGGAGGGCTCTACGCTCGTTCGCCTGGGCAGGGTAGTATTTAGCCCGGAGTTTGCAGTAAAATAAGGCTCTGAAGTGCGCACTGATTATCGGGGCGCCTGCACTAAACCGCGAGAGGACACAACCATGGGCTTCCTTGACGAGATTAAAAATAAGATGCACCTGGGCGGCCAGCAGGGTTACGACCAGGGTTATGGCCAGGACGACGACTACGGCTACGATGACGGCTATGACGATGGCTATCAGGGCAACGGCTACAGCGGTGCTTCGGGCGAGGGCTTCTATCCCCAAGACGAGCCGAGCAACGGCCTGCTTGGTCAGACGCGCCGCGGTGAAGCTGAGTCGGTTGCCGTGTATACGCGCTCCGGTCAGCTGGTCGGCGATGACTCCCGCCATGCCACGACGTATAACCCGCCTTCGCGCTCGCAGGACAGTGTTGCGAGCGGTTATCGTCCTGGTGCCTATGACACGCCGTCGAGCTACGCCGAGAATACCCGCGCCCGTGCCGCCGCTGCACCCGCGCCTGCACCGAGCGATGCCTCGGCCTATGCGAGCAATATCATCAACGCCACGCCGCAGCTGCCGGCCTATGTCCTGCGCCCCGAGAGCTATGACGACGTGGAGACCGTGGTGCGCCGCGTTCGCACCAAGCAGCCTGTCGCACTGATTTTTGTGGGCGTACGCACCGAAGTGGCCAAGCGCGTCTTGGACTTCTCTTACGGCTTTGCCTGCGGTCTGGGTGCCACGGTCAAGGAGGTGGGCGACCGCGTGTTCATGGTGCTGCCCGCCGGCTGCGAGGTCAAAGATTCCGATCTCAAGAAGCTTCGTGCCGACGGCTACCTTAAGTAAAGACAAGACGAGGAGATTCCCATCAACATCTACACTATCGTCCAGCTGGTCAACACGCTGTTCAACTTCTATTCCACGCTCATTATCGTCTACTGCTTTATGACGTGGATTCCCATGAAGCAGGGTGGTTTGCTTCAGGATATTGCCGCGGTGCTTGATAGCGTGTGCGGTCCGTGGCTCAACCTGTTCCGTCGTTTCATCCCGCCGATGGGCGGTATCGATTTTTCGCCGGTCGTTGCGATTATTGCGTTGCAGTTGGTGCAGAGGCTGGTTCTGCAGCTTCTTATAGGTATACTCGTGTAGAACTGACTTAGTAACTTACGTCGGGCGTGTAGCGCCGAGGCGATGAAAAAGGAGACTTGTTATGGCTATTACCCCTGCAGACATCCAGGCTCAGACTTTCTCTGAGGCCAAGCGTGGCTACGATCCTGCCGAGGTCGACGTCTTCTTGGAGACGCTGTCTTCCGAGGTTGACGCTATGCTCGCTAAGATCGTTGACCTTAAGGGTCGTCTGACTGCTACCGAGCAGCAGCTTGCCGATGCACAGGCTCAGCTTGCCCAGGCTCAGGATACCGCCGACCAGGCCGTTCCTGCCGCCCCCGTGGCTGCTCCCGCCCCTGACTTCTCCGCTCAGGAGCGCCAGATTTCCGCTGCCCTGATCGCTGCCCAGCAGACCGCTGAGACCATCGTCAACGATGCCAATGAGAACGCTGAGCGCATCCGCAACGAGGCTGACGCCAAGGCCCGCGAGGTTATCCGCCAAGCTCTGACCGAGAAGCAGGCCGAGCTCGAGGAGATCGATCGCCTCAAGGCTTCCCGTGAGGAGTTCAAGGCCGAGTATCTCAAGCTCATCCAGCACTTCATGGACGATGCCCAAAACTCCTTCCCGGCCGACCTCATGGCCTCCACGCCGGTCGGTTCCGCCGCTTCTCCTGCGGTGACTGTTCCCGCCGAGCCGCTGCCCGTCGCTGACCCGGTTGTCCCCGTGGCCGACCCCTTCGCCCCGATCGACAACTTTGCCGCCGACGACTTGGACTAACATTCGGCCTACAATTTAGTGCCTAGAAAGGACCCGCAGCTTGCGGGTCCTTTTTTATGAC
>URRT01000030.1 GCA_900550355.1 uncultured Collinsella sp. | reverse complement strand
GGTTTCTGATGCGGCGCGCTGCGCGCCCCGCACAGGCTAAAGCCTTTAACAAAAACCACCACAAAGGCCCCCTTTGCGGTGGTTTGAGCGGAGCAGAAGGCCACTCTGCCAGTTTGTCTCAGTCTGCAACAGATAGGCCCCTAAAAGCAGGCTTATTGTTACAGATCGAGACAGTAAAGGGACACGAAGCGATCCTTCGCAGCAACGACCCTCTAGTAAAGCGATGCGACATATCGGCCAAAGCCTGGCAATGCAAACTCAAAACGTCCTTGTAGAGGCTCTTCAATTACCCCAGCCTCTACCAGACGCTTTTTATACGTTGAAATCGAACCGGAACTCTTCTTAAGCCTCGCTGCCAGCTCTTGCCTGGTCGTCGTCCCAACCGGATTCATTGCACGAAGAAATTCAAGGTCCCCTCGTGAAAGTTCCGCCGCTGTTGAAGCGAAAACTCGCGATTCCAGCTCCTCTTGCGCAAGTTTCGCGCCTCGTTCGACATCCTCAATAGAAACCTCGGAGGCTTGGCGCGAAGCATTCCATGCCCGATACCCCACCAACTGGAACATAAATGGAAAGCCATCGATCGCCTTGGCAGCGAGGTCGATCGCCTCATCAGAAATCGTCTTGCCGCCGTCCTCAATCGTTAGTCGAAACGCTTCTTTTACCTCAGTCGGTGAAATTGATCCCAGCGAATGTTGAGCCGCGCGACGAAGAAACGATGTCGATTTCCCCGTCAGCAGCGCCAGCACGCGAAACGGCAGCCCCGCCATAAGCAAAGCTACCTTTTTATTCTCGCTTACAAAGTGCTGGTAGGTAGTAACAAGCTCCGTCATTTGCGCAAACGATGCATCCACTTCGTCAACGGCGATAAGCACCCCGGTGTCAGTCGCTTCAAGCTGAGCAAACAAAGCGTTCATCTTAGTACGCCAGTTAGCGCCCTCAAATTCAACATCGATGTTTTCCCAGCTCATGCTTCCTACGGGGGCAATGCCGACACTGTTCACACGCCTAGAAGCGGGCTTTTCGATCAGATGGGCGGCTGATTCGTTGAGGCGCTGCAAAATGTCTTCGAGCATCCCCTCCGAGGCCGTCACATTCGCTGTAATCCAGCCCTCTTGCTGGGCGCGGTACGACAGATATGCCAAAAGCGCCGTTTTACCTGTACCACGCGCACCATAGAAAACCGAGCAAAGATTGGGATCGGAGTCGTCATTTTCAAACGCCAGCACCATATCATCGATGATTTGCTCACGGCCGGCCATATACGCCGGTACACGTCCGAACATCGGCGTGAATGGATTTGCCTGCCCGTACGCCGTCGGTGCCGCCATAAAGCCTCCCTTTAACTCATATAACTTAATTATGCCCCTACTATCTATAATTTATTTGAGTATCTTTGAGCTTTTTGAGCATCCTTGAGTTCTTTGAGCGATCGGCCCCGGCAGAACCAGTTGACTTTCTCTACCTAAAGCAAAAACCACCACAAAGATGCACTGTCCCCTTTGTGGTGGTTTTTGATCGGTTAGCCTTCGAGCTGGGCCACTTTGTAGCGGTAGGCGGCGGCGATGACGTCTTTACAGCCCTCGCGGCCCAGCTTAGCACGGTTGACGACGATGTCTTTACCGCTCGTCATCTTCCACTTTCCGGCGCTGTAGCGCTTATAGAACGCCTCGCGCGCCTTCTGCTGCTGCTTGACCAGCTTGGCGCCCTTCTTTTTGTTAAGGCCACGCTTCTTGCGCACAATCTCGACGCGGTCCTCAAAGGGAGCGGTCACCAATACGGCAATGTGATTGGGGTTGTTACGCAACAGGTAATCGGACAGGCGGCCTTCGATAATGCAGCTCTCGGTCTCGCCCAGATCCAAAATCACCTGGCTCATCTTTTGGAACAACTTGTCCGAGTACGAACGCGCGTCATAGCGGTCAGGCAGAAACGCCATGTTCTCCACGGCCAGACGTTCGTCGTAGGCGGCCATCTTATCGAGCGACTCGCCCGTGCGCAGCGATGCGCGCACCAGCAGCTCGTTATCGTACAGCGGAATCCCCAGCTCATTGGCGAGGATACGGCCAATCTCGTGGCCCTCGGCACCAAAGTCGCGCGCGATGGTAATGACCACAGGACTCTTCTTGTTCTCCAGATCGCTCATCGCGATTCCTTTCTCTGTGTGACAAAGAGACAGTCCCTTTGTCACATTCATTTTGCCCCTGCCTTCGTCCTGGTTTCCCAAGTGCGGCAGATTGCCCCGAAAGAGGAGCGCCGCGTACTAAATGTACGCAAGCGACGATTGAGGGGCAAGGTGCCGTGCTTGGGAAACCAGGCTATGCGGCTACGATACGGCGCTGGTAGGCTCGGACCAGCAACGAGATACCAAAGTTGAGCACAAAGTACATCGCAAATACCAGGCCGTAGAGCATAAGAACCTGCGACAGGTCGATCGCGTGGGCCATCACGACGTTTGCCGTGTACATGAGCTCGGCCACGTTAATGCCCGAAAGATACGAGCTGTCCTTAATGACGGTCGTGCACTGGCTAAACAGCGCAGGAATGATCGTCTTAAACGTCTGCGGCAGAATGATGTAGCGCATGGTGGCAAAGAAGCCGAAGCCCTGGCTCTGCGCCGCCTCAAACTGGCCGCGTGGAATCGAGTTGAGACCGCCGCGCACAATCTCGGCCATAACAGCGCTGGTAAACAGCGTAAAGGCGATGGTCGAAATCACAATGTCCAGACCCTGCACCGTAAAGTAGATAAACAGGATCCACAGCAGGTTCGGCGTGCAGCGGAACAGCTCGATATAGGCGCTTACCAAAATACGGAACGGACGGGGCGCATAGCTTTTAACGAGCGCCAGCACCGTGCCAAAGATGAGCGAGAAAAAGATCGACAGCGCCGAGATCTCGATTGTCTTAACAAAGCCGCCCCAAATGTAGAGCAGGTTGGTCGCGTTGAAGATTTCCATGCGCTAGGCCTCCTCTACGTTGTCGAGCCCCAGCTCGGCCAGGCTCACGCCGCGCGGACGCTCCTTGGAGCGGCGCTCGAGCCACTGCACCAGCATGGCGAGCGGAAAGCAGATGATGAAGTACATAAGGCAGCAGACGATGTATCCCTGCAGGTAACCGTACAGACTCACAAAGTTGTCGGAACGGTACATAAGGTCGCCGCCGGCCACAAGCGCCAGCACCGACGTGTTCTTGACCAGGTTGAGCGCCTGGTTACACAGCGGCGGCAGAATAATCTTGAACGTCTGGGGCAGCACGATGTACCAGTACGCCTGCGCACGGGTGAAGCCCTGGCTCTGGGCCGCCTCCATCTGACCGCGCGGAACCGCCTCGATACCAGTGCGGATGACCTCCGAAATGTAGGCCGCGTGATACAGGCCCACACCCAAGAAGCCCAGCACGAACGGCGCGATGCGCACCGGCTGGTCGGCACCGGTTATGGCCTGCAAAAACTGCGGACCGGCCATGTACATAAAGAGCACCTGCACGGGCAACGGGGTGTTCTGGTAAAACTCCACGTACACGCGGCTGATCGCACGTAGTACACGCGAACGGGTGGTAGAGAACACGCCCAGCAGTGTGCCCAGCACCAGCGACAGCAGCAGACCGGCAACGACCACCTGCAGCGTCACGCCAAAGCCCTCCCAGAAGGGCCCCATGTTTTGAAATGTCGTCGACCAACGGTCGGCGTCAAATAATCCTTCGAGCATTTGATTCCTTCCTTGGACGATGTGCCTATACAAGATCCCAGGTCTTGACCTCTTGGTCGAGCCAGCCATCGGCCAGGCGATCGCAAATCACCTGATCGACCACGGCCGAAAGGTCGCAGCCCTTCTTGGTCGCCACGCCGTAGCCCTGCTCGCCAAACTTGACCTCGGGCTGCAACAGCTCAACGGTCTCGTTCATGTAGCCAGCCAGCGTGGAGCGGTCCATGGCAAAGACGTCGATATTGCCGGCGTCGAGCGAACTCTTGATGATGGGGTAGCCACTAAAAGCCCTAAACTCGGGCTTGCAGCTAAAGCCGTTGTCCTTGATCATCTGCTCGATCAGGCTCTGCGTGGTGGCGCCCTGGCTCACGCCAATGACCTTGCCATCCAAATCCTCAATCGAGGTAAAGCCCGAACGCTTCTTGACCATGAGTCCCACGTAGTCGGTGCGGTACGGCGTCGAAAAATCCCAGCTCTTCTTGCGCTCGTCGGTGATGGTGTAGGTCGCCGCGACCACGTCAAGTTGGCCGTTATCGATCAGCGGGCCGCGCGTCTTGGGCGTTACGTCGGTAAACTCGACAAGCTCCTGGGCACGGGCCTCCTTGTAGCTCACGCCAAAGACGGCAGCGGCGATCTGGTAGCACAAATCGACTTCCATGCCCTCAAAGCGGCCCTTGGCGGTGTCGTAATAGCCATAGCCGGGAACGTCCTTCTTAACGCCGGCATTCAGATGGCCACGCGACTTGATGGCCGCAAGCTTGGACCCCTTGTCGGAGCCCTCGCCGCTGGTGGAGTTGCCGCAACCGGCAAGCGCGGTCCCCGTCAGCGCAAGCATGCCGGCGCCAGCCAGCTGCAAAAAGTGACGGCGCGACACGGCCGCCCTCGCCATATCCGTCATGTCCATCACCGCGCCTAGTGCAGAATCTTGGACAGGAACTCGCGACAGCGCGGGTTCTCGGGGTTATCGAAAAAGTGCTCGGGCGTGCCCTCCTCCAGGATGCGGCCGTCCTCCATAAAGATGACGCGGTCGGCCACCTGGCGCGCAAAGCCCATCTCGTGCGTCACGCAGATCATGGTGATGTCTTCCTGCGCGAGCTCAATCATAACGTCCAGAACCTCCTGGACCATCTCGGGGTCAAGCGCCGAGGTCGGCTCGTCAAACAGAATGATGGGCTGCTTGGTGCACAGGGCACGGGCGATGGCGATGCGCTGCTGCTGACCGCCCGAGAGATTCTGCGGATACTCGCCGGCCTTATGCGCCATCCCGACGCGCTTGAGCGCGGCGATGGCGATCTCGGTCGCCTCCTCCTTGCTCTTCTTTTGCAGCTTGATGGGCGCGAGCGTCAGGTTGCCCAGCACAGTCATGTTGGGATACAGGTTGAACTGCTGAAACACCATGGAGCTATACTTGCGAGCCATCTCCAGGTGATTCTTTTTGGTGAGCGGCGTACCGTCGATGACGACCTCGCCCGACGTGGGCTCCTCCAGATAATCGACGCAACGGATGAGCGTCGACTTACCCGAACCGGAAGGCCCGATCATTACGAGCTTCTCACCGCGCTTGACGGTGAGGTTGATATCTTTGAGCACATGCAGGTCGCCAAAGTACTTGTTGAGATGCTTGATCTCGATCATGTCTGCCATGAATGTCCCTTCCCTGCGTTTACACGAGTTGAACTATTGTACGGAAAGAACCACGTTTCCGCAGCCCACACTACATTCCCGTAAAGAACCCGCAACCTTTAACCCACTCATTGGGGACAGACTTAAATGAGTACCTACTCATTTAAGTCTGTCCCCAATGAGTGCCCAGCTCATCAAAAAGGGGCGCGACCGCAATGGTCACGCCCCCTCAGCCTCAACTGTGTACCGCTCGGCCCCTACGCGAGGCGGGCTCCGACGATCTTTGCCGCTGCCGGCTTGTCGAAGTTGCCGCCGGTGGCCTTACCCAGAGCGCCCATGACCTGGCCCATCTGCTTCTTAGAGGTCGCGCCCAGCTCGGCGATGACCTGCTCGATCAGGGCCTCGAGCTCCTCGCCCGAAACCTGCGCGGGCAGCAGGCTCTCCAGAATCTTGACCTGCTCGGTCAGGTTGTCGGTACGCTCCTGGTCGGTACCGGCCTTAATGGACATCTCCAGCGTCTCGCTCGTCTGCTTAATCAGACGCTTGATCATGCTGTTGACGTCTTCCTCGGTCACATCACGACGCTCGTTGACCTCGATGTTCTTCACCTCGGCCTTAACCTGGCGAATGATAGACAGGCGGACCTTGTCCTTGGCCTTCATGGCCGCGATCATTTCCTTCTGCAGTTCTTCGTTGGTCATCTGCAAATCCTCCTCAATAGTGCGGGCGGCACTCGCACGAGCGCCGCCCCATGATTACTTAGTCGTCGACGAATCGTCGGTCGAACTCTTGGTGACGCCCTTCAGACTGACGTTGTACGGCACGTCCTTGGGCATGGTGTTAACGGTGATGTCGGCATCCTTCTTGTACTGCTCCAGCCACTCGCTGTACGCGGTGCTTGCCGCCTGCGTCTTCACCACGTTGGAGACGTACTTCTTGATGTCCTTGGGCACCTGCTTAATGTCATCGACCTGATTATCGACATGGAAGTAGTCGGTGCACTTGATGATGTGGTAACCATAGGTCGACTCGACGACGTCGCTCACATCGCCCTTGTTGAGTCCCTCGAGCGCCGCCTGGTAGCTGTCGACGAAGGTGGTGAGCTTGTCCCAGCCCACATCGCCCTTCTTCTCCTTGGAGCCGGTGTCGTCGGAATACTGCTTTACGGCGTCCTCGAAGCTCAGCTCGCCGGAGTTGATCTTGTCCAGGCACTCCTGCGCCTTGGCCTTGGCGGCGGCCTTGTCCTCGTCGGAAGCGCCAGAATCGACCTTGATCAGGATATTCGACGAACGACGGGCGTCGTTGTAGTTGGACAGGTTCTCATTGATGTAATCGACAATCTCGCTGTCCTTGGGCTTGCTGGTGGGTGCCACGGCATCCTTGAGCTTCTGCTGCGCCAGGCTCTCCTTGAGCGAATCCTTGTAGGTGTCCTCGGTGTAGCCGTAGGTCTTAAGCGTCTTCTTAAAAGTCTTGGCGCCGCCCGCGCTCTTGCACGCGTCCTTCCAAGCCTTCTCGACCTCCTCGTCCGACACCGTCACGCCGTTCTCCTTCTGCGCTTGCTGAAGCAGAATCTGCTGCGTGTAGGAGTCGATGAGCTGCTTGCGGTACTTCTTGGGCGTGAGGTCGTTGTCGACCAGGTACTGTGCCCAGTCCTTGTCCTTGGTGTAGCCGTAGGACGTGCGCATGCTCATGATCTGCTTGGTCACGGTGTCCTCGGTGAGGTTGGTGCCGTTGATAGTGGCCGCCACACCACCAGTGAGCTTATAGCCCGAGCCGGCACTTTCGGTCTGCGACATCAGGCCGGAGCACGCCATGGCCGAAACGGAGAGCAGCATCGCCAGCACGCCGATGACCACCAGGACAATCTTGACGGTCTTGGACACATAGGTCTTGCGCTGCTTCTTGCGAGAGCTGGAGGCGGCGCGGGACCGTTGCTCGGGCGTCGGCGCGGCCTCGGAGTTCTTTTTCTTGTTTGCCATAGTTGGCCTTTCGCATCACGAATCGAACAAACGCCATTGTGTCACAACGCGGACCCCGCGACACACCTGGTGCATGGGGGACAGGTTAATCTGCACCATTTTGGTGCAAAGGGGGCTGTTCTGGCTGTTGGCAGTTAGGGACATTCCTTTTCTGCCGGCAGTTGGGGACAGTCCCCAAGTGCCGGCCCTAAAAGTGGCGACGGATGGCGTCGACCATGCCCTGGCATGTGGTCTGGCCGAGCACATCGGCTGCGGCGGCGGCATCCATAAAGATATTCATAAGCGATTGCAGGGCCTCGACCTGGCCGCCCGGCTCGGCGATGCCCAGATTGATGATGATCTGCGCCGGCACGGGGGCACCCATGCCCGCCATTGCGCTGAACACCACGGGCGCCGCGGGCTTCACCACCGCGATATAGGGCTTAGCCACGAACCCCGGATCGGTGTGCGGGATGGCGATGTTGGCCGCCGGCATGGCAAGACCCGTGGGATAGGCATCCTCGCGCGTGCGGACGGCATCGAGCCAACCGGGCGCAATGTAGCCGCGAGGTGCAAGCTCGTCCTCGAGCCGCGCAAACACCTCATCCGGCGTCGCGCACTCCCAATCAAAAAACACCAGCTCAGGCGTAAACAGTGCTTCGTTATCCGCCATGCGCTCACCTCTCTCATCTAGTCACCTGCGACGTTCTTGAATGACTAGTCGTTAAAGACCGTCCCCGATGACTACCCAAAACAAAAGGTGGCCACGCGCGCCTTGGCGCCAATGACCACCCTGACTACTCGGCTAAATTGTACTGTGCGCCGCTAGCCGCGAGGCGCGTCAATTGCGACCTTGCCGCTCTCCAACACGTGGACGCGGCCGTCGGCGAGCATCTGCACGACCTCGGGATACAGCACGTGCTCAATCGCGTGGATGTGCTCCTCGAGCGTATCGACATCCCAGCCCTCCTCAACGGCCAGCGCGCGCTGGGCGATGATGGGGCCGTTGTCGTAGATCTCGTTGGCAAAATGCACGGTCACACCGGTTACCTTGACGCCGCGCGCAAAGGCATCGTCGATCGCATGCGCGCCGGTAAAGCTCGGCAGCAGCGCCGGATGCAAATTGACCACGCGGTTGGGAAACGCCGCCAGCAGTGGCGTGTGTACCATGCGCATGTAGCCAGCCATGACCACATATTCGCAGCCGCGCTCGAGCAGCTCGTGCGCGATGATCTCGTCGGCGGCGAGGGGATCGGCATAGACATCCTTGGAAAGGGTCAACGTCTGAATGCCCGCACGCTCGGCACGCTGCAGGCCCTTAGCCGAAGGACGGCTCGACACCACAAGCTCAATCGAGGCATTGAGCTTATCCGCGGCGATCAGGTCGATCAGTGCCTGCAGATTGGTGCCGGAGCCGCTGATAAGCACGCCGATCTTGAGCGGCTCGGCCGTATCGGTGCCGGTCGGACGGGTATAGGGCACAAAGTCCAGGCCCTCGGCGGCAGCCATCTGCTCGTTAGCGCTCATCGGAGTACACGACCTTACCGGAACCCTCGACACACTCGCCCACGCGGAACGGCTTCTCGCCCAGGGCGACCAGGGCCTCGGTAACCGCGGCCTCGTCCTCGGGGGCGACGATTAGGCACAGGCCGACGCCCATGTTGAAGGTCTTGCATGCCTCGTTGGGCGCGAGCTCGGCCTGGCGCGACACGTAAGTGATGACGGGCGGAACATCCCAGCCCATCTCGGCGCCGTTGCGGGTGACCACGGCGTCGACGTCGTCGGCAAGCGCGCGGTTGAGGTTCTCGGTGATGCCGCCGCCGGTGATGTGGGCAATCGCGTGCACCGGAGCGCCACCGCGCAGCAGCTCCAGAATCGGCTTGACGTAGATGCGCGTGGGGGCCAGCAGGGCGTCGGCCAGCGAAGCACCGCCGAGCTCCTCGAGCGGACGGCTTAGCTCCTCGGCCTTAGCGGCAGCCTCGGGCGTGCCCGGCTTGATGCCGTCGACACCGATGACCTTGCGCACGAGCGAGTAGCCGTTGGAGTGCACGCCGGTGGAAGGCAGGCCCAGAATCACGTCGCCGGGGCGGACGTTCGCGGGGTCGAGCATCTTGGGACGATCGACAACACCCACGGTAAAGCCGGCAAGGTCGTAATCGGCGGGGGCCATGACACCCGGGTGCTCGGCCATCTCGCCGCCCACGAGCGCGCAGCCCGCGAGCTTGCAGCCGTCGGCCACGCCCTTGATGATCTTTGCCATGTGCTCGGCCTCAATGTGACCGATGGCAACGTAATCCAGGAAGAACAGTGGCTCGGCGCCCGAAGCCAAAATGTCGTTGACGCACATGGCAACCAGGTCCTGACCCACCGTCTCGTGACGGTCCATGATCTGGGCGAGCACGAGCTTGGTGCCCACGCCGTCGGTACCGCTGATCAAGATCGGGTCTTCCATATCCTTAAGCGCGGCGGCCGAGAACAGGCCACCAAAGCCACCGATGCCGCCGATAACCTCGGGGCGGTTGGTGTCCTTGACCATCTGCTTAATAGCGTCGACGGCGCGGCCACCCTCGGCGGTATCGACGCCGGCGTCCTCGTACGTCACATGCTTGCTGTCGCTCATCTGAGCCTTCCTCTCCCACTACCGTGGCGCCGCGCGGGCGCCAAACGGTACTCATAGTTGCGTT
The DNA here is from genome assembly GCA_900550355.1 of uncultured Collinsella sp. Classification (GTDB taxonomy): domain Bacteria; phylum Actinomycetota; class Coriobacteriia; order Coriobacteriales; family Coriobacteriaceae; genus Collinsella. Next base: position 5,520 of record URRT01000030.1, on the reverse strand, counting down.
CATTTTGGCGCGCGCCATAACAGTACGCGCCGTCATATCAACAAAACAGCAGGTAAAACCTACCAAAATAAACCTGTCCCTACATGGCAGGCTTTAGGCCTCACCGTGCTCCTCTTCCCAGCTGCGGTCGTCGTATTTCTCGACCACGGCGTCGTCGTCAAAGTGCAGCGGCTTGTCCAGGTTGCGGGGCTTAAAGCCCTCCATAAACTTGTCGCGGCCAAAGCTCTCGGGAATCGCCACGGGATAGCGGCCGGTAAAGCACGCGTCGCAGTAACCGCCCTTGGGCATGACCTTCAGCAGGCCCTCGACCGAAAGGAAGGCCAGCGAATCGGCGCCGATATACTCGCAAATCTCGTCGACCGTCTTGTTGGCGCTGATAAGCTGCGACTGCACGTCGGTATCGATACCGTAGAAGCACGGCCAGATGACCTCGGGCGAGTTGATGCGAATGTGAATCTCCTTGGCGCCGGCGTTGCGCAGCATCTTGACGAGCTGCACCATGGTGGTGCCGCGGACGATGGAGTCGTCAATGACGACCAGGCGCTTGCCCTCGATGTTGTCGCGCAGCGGGTTGAGCTTCATACGCACGCCCATGGCACGCAGCTCCTGCGTAGGCTCGATAAACGTACGGCCCACGTAACGGTTCTTGATGAGGCCCTCGCCAAAGGGAATGCCGCTCTCGTGCGAATAGCCCTCCGCGGGCGGCAGGCCGGAGTCGGGCACGCCGATGACCAGGTCGGCCTCGACGGGCTCCTCATGTGCCAGCTGACGACCCATGTCATAGCGGCAGGCGTAGACGCTCTTGCCGTTCATGATGGAGTCGGGGCGAGCGAAGTAGACCTGCTCAAAGATGCAGTTAGCAGGCTCTTCGGCGGCAGGCACGCCCTGCTCGGACACAAGGCCCTCGGCGCTGATGCGCAAAATCTCACCGGGACGGACGTCGCGGACGTACTCGGCGCCCACAATGTCGAGCGCACAAGTCTCGGAGGCGACGACCCAGCCGCCGGCGCGGGTGACATGGGTGGCGGCGTCGACCGTCGCGGCGCCGTCCTGCGACGGCAGCTGCGAAACGGATGCGGCATCGGCCTGGTCCAGGCCCTCGTCCACCAGCTTGCCCAGCACGAGCGGGCGAATGCCGTGCGGATCGCGGAATGCGTAGAGCGCCTGCTCGTTGATGAGCGTCATGGCGTAGCCGCCGCGCACGAGCTCCATGGTCTTGCGAATGCCCTCGCGCAGATGGCCTGTACGCTGAGTAAAGTAGCCGATGAGTTTGGTCGCGACCTCGGAATCCGAGTTGGAGAGGAACGGCACGCCCAGCTCGATCAGCTGGCGGCGCAGCTCGTCGGTGTTGACGAGGGTGCCGTTGTGCGCGAGCGCGATAATGACGCTATTGATGGTAGAGAGGTGCGGCTGAGAGGCTTCCCAGCTCTTGGCGCCGGCGGTGCCGTAGCGCACATGACCCACGGCCAGCTGACCGGAGAGCGTCGACAAGTCGGCATTGGAGAACACGCGGTCGAGCAGGCCCAGATCCTTGCGGACCATAACCGTACCGCCGTCATCAACAGCGATTCCCGCCGATTCTTGGCCACGGTGCTGCAGTGCACGCAGGCCAAAGTACGTCAGTCGAGCCACGTCGCGATCGGGCGCCCAGACACCAAAAACGCCGCATTCCTCATGCAGCTGGTCGGAGTCCGGATCATACGTCGACATGGCGTTCACCTGTCCCGCGGCACGCTCGGCCGCGCGGATGGTTTCTTGAGACATGGCATCCCCTCAGAGCCTCGTTTTTTGGCGTTACCCGCCTTATTATACGCACGGCGCGACGCGCTCCCCAGCGCATGAGCAGCGCTTTTTAAAAGCCCACCGAGCTAATAATCCGTTTTGCGGCCAAACATTTTATCGGTCTGTCCAGTGCAAGCGCCCGCGCCCCCATATGGCCGCCGCGCCCACCGTTGAGGGTTGCATTGTTGCAATTGGGACGTTCGTCCTGTCTTTTGGCAGGTCGGCGGCGTATCCTTGTAACCTAGGACAAAGCGAGAAAGGTTCTGTATGGATCGAAACGGACTCGACCCCAGCGTCCCCAGCGCCACGGAGGTCAAGAAGATTCCCCTCATCATTAAGGTGTACGCCGTCCTGTGCATCCTGTCCGGCGTGGGCACCCTCCCGTCGGTCGCCGCCTTTATGTGGCAGGTCATCACCGCGCTCATCAACGGCAACGCCGCCGAAAAGCTCGGCGACAATATGCTGGTCTCGGTTGGACTCATCGTCGCCGGCATCATGCTCTCTGCGGCAAGTGCCGTCATCCTGATCATCTTTGGCCTGGACCTTATCAAAAACCAGCGCCGCAACGCCGCCCGCCTGTCCTACATCCTTATTGCATTCACCGTCGTCGAGCTTTTGGTCGACGTGATGCTCCAGGGTATCGGGCCCTTCTTGCTGCGCCCTGCTATCCAGCTCGGCATCCTCGTCGCGCTTTCGGCCACCGTCGACCCCACGCTGCGCCAAGAGCGCGAGCTGCAGCGCCGCCTGCAGGAAATGCTCGATCGCGACGCCGCCGCCGAGGGCATGCTCGGGCGCGATGAAACCGGCGAAGGCTACATCAAGCTCAACTACTTCAACCTGTTCTGGGTATTCTTTGTCTGCTGCATACTCGGCCTGATCGCCGAGGACATCTGGCACATGACGGTCGACGACCCGGGCGTCTACCAGAACCGCGCCGGCATGCTGTTTGGCCCCTTCAGCCCCATCTACGGATTTGGCGCCGTACTCATGACCATGGTGCTCAACCGCTTCTATAAAAAGAACCCCATCATCATTTTCCTGGTAAGCGCTGTGCTCGGCGCGAGCTTTGAGGTGTTCGTGGGCTGGTTTATGCAAACCTCGTTCGGTGTGGTCTCGTGGAGCTACTCGCATATGAAGCTCTTTGGCATGCCCGATCCACTCGCCGTCCTTACGGGCGGACGCACCTGCACGGGCTTTGCCTGCCTGTGGGGCCTGGGTGGCCTTATCTGGATCAAGCTGCTGCTGCCGAGGCTGCTCAAGCTCATCAACATGATTCCGTGGAAGAGTCGCTACTCGGCTACCGTCATCTTTACCGTCATTATGCTGGTCGACGGCGTCATGACGCTGCAGTCGCTCGACTACTGGTACCAGCGCGTCAACGGCACGGAACCGGATATTCCCGTTGCGCAGTTCTACGGCAAGTACTTCGATAATGACTTTATGGAGAATCGCTTCCAGAGCATGACCATGAGCCCCAAGGATGCGACGCGCGTGTAGCGCCAACCGCGCCCAAAACGCAAAATGCCCGCCGGTATCACACGTGCCGGCGGGCATTTTTATAAACGATCCTTCTATCGACGCAAGCCTCTACGCCTCGCGCTCGACCTCACTTACGCATTCGTTCTTGATGGTGCCAACGAGCGCCTGCAGCGCATCGACCACGTGCGGGCGAATGTCCCCGCCGATGAGCACGAGCATGATGTCGTCGCCCACGGAAAGCTCGCCGCTTGCCAGCCACACGCGCACATAGCCGATACCCGGCATCGCGCGCGTGGCCTCGATAGCAGCCTGCACCTTGCTGGCGTCGTAGCCGAACACCATGCCGCCCACCTTGTGGCCCGGCGCCACGCCATCGGTCTCGACACCGCGCGCCTCGGCCTTGGGCGTCGCGCGCACCACACCGTTATGCGTCAGATACATACCGCACGCAGGTGCCGACGAATCGGCCTTGGCCTCGCGCAGCCAAGCATCAACCGAAGGCATCGTTTTGCCATTCTCGAGCATCATTTCTCCCTTACCGTCGTCGAGTAGCCAATTTGGAACGGGGCTTTTTAGCTACTCTCGAACAACTTATTCCTCGACCGGCGTGAGCACCATGACGGCACGCGTGTTGCTCAGCGATAACGAACGACAGGTCACAAGCGTTACGACCTTGGTTGCCGAAGCGGCACGATCGGTGGCATCGCTCGCCACGGCAGAGGCACCGTCGAGCATCTCGGACAGGTAGTTCTTGAGCCCGTCGTCGCCCTCAAAATTGGTCGTGCGCGCCTTGGCATACGTGTCCTCGACAACTTTGGTCGCCAGTGGTCGCAGCTTATACGTAGCATCCCGTGTGATGTAATACACGAACTCGATGCTATCGAACGTCGCCTGATCAGTGGTGTCCGAAATCACGTTGAACATCGACCCGTCATTCATGTGGTGGCCGTAGATCGTGGTCTGCTGGTCAACCATTCCCGGCGCGGTGTCATCGCTATCCAGGAAAATGGCCCCAGATGCATTGGCCGTACCGTCGAACAGCGTGTTGAGGTATTTGGAGTTGTTGTTGGTCTGCACCACGGGATAGTTGATGTTGGTTCCCGGCACATAAATCCAACCCACAATCTCGGGGTTTGTCTGAGCAAGCGCATCGAAATCGATAATCGGCACGCCGCTGGCGTCCTGATCGCTTACATATTGCTTCTCGATTTTCTGGTACGAATCGCTCGCCTGCTTATAGCCAATCTGAGCATTGATAAAGATGGCAGCGGCGGCAACAATCAGACCGATGCCCACGATGATGAGCAGAATAGGAATGATGGAGCGGCGCTTTTTACGCGGCGGCTCGGTGTAATCCGACGGCGTGGCATGCGATGAAGACCGGGGCGGCTTCTTAGCGGTGCTATAAGATGAAGGTCGATATGCGGCCGGCGCGTCCTGTCGACGATGCGTCGCCGGTGTCACGGGGCGCGGCGCGCGCGGCTGCTGAGGAGAGGATGCCCGACCCTGCTGTGCCGCATGGGCAGCACCCGGCTTCGACGGATCGGGAATCTGAGAAGCCTTGAATCGTTTTCCCTGATAGTCGGACATGGCTCTCCTTATACTGCGGTGAAACGGCGGAACGCCTAGGCGTCGGCCATCTCCTGCTTCATCTTCTCGATAACCTTGCGGTACTCTGGGTCGCAAGCACCCAGAATCTGTGTGGCATAGATGGCGGCGTTCTTGGCGCCGTTGATGGCAACGCAGGCCACGGGCACGCCCGAAGGCATCTGCACCATCGACAGCAGCGAATCCATGCCGCCCAGGTCACTCGTCTTCATAGGCACGCCGATGACCGGCAGCGGCGTAAAGGCAGCCACGACACCGCCCAGGTGAGCAGCCTTGCCGGCAGCAGCAATAATCACCTTGATGCCGCGGTCGGCAGCAGTCGAAGCCCACTCGTGGACCTTCGCCGGCGTGCGGTGTGCGCTCGCAATGACAAGCTCATAGGGCACGCCCAGCGCCTCGAGCTCGGCGGTGCAACCTTCCATAACGCCCAGATCGGACTTGGAGCCCATGATGATCCCGACAACCGGCTTTTGATCTGCCATAAACAAAGACCTCCTGTTGAGAACGGCGACGCGGCGGATCCGCGACCCTTAACTACTGAGAGTAGTATAGCTGCTCCCGTCCCTGCGGTCCCCGGGTGCCCCGCGGCGGGCTGGGTTTTTATCTTCGCTCCCCTTGCTTCGCAAAGTCGCTCAGACAATAAACCCAGCC
>URRT01000029.1 GCA_900550355.1 uncultured Collinsella sp. | reverse complement strand
GGCGTGCGATACTCGGCAGCGCGTATCTAGCCACGGTCGCCACCGCCATGGCCGAAGTCCTGGGCGGTGCGATCGCGCTTCAAATGCTCTTTGGCCTGCCCGTGCGCGCGGGCTGCGTCATCGTGGCGGCGGCATCGATTGCCATGCTCATGACAAGCTCCTACAAACGCGCCGAACGCTGGATCATCGCCTTCGTGGGCGTGGTGGGACTTTCGTTTTTAGCCGAGCTTGCACTAGTCAAGGTCGACTGGCCGCAAGCCGCCACAAGCTGGATCACACCCCGTATGCTCACCGGTTCGGCCACGATTATCGTAAGTATCCTAGGCGCGGTCGTTATGCCCCACAACCTCTTCCTGCACTCCGAGGTCATCCAATCCATGCACTTCGAAGGCCAAGGCGAGCGGGTTATCGAAGAACGCCTTCGCTACGAGCTCTTCGACACGCTCTTTTCGATGGGCGTGGGCTGGGCAATCAACTCGGCCATGGTCATCCTGGCCGCAACGACCTTCTTTGCGCACGGCATTGTCGTAGACGACCTCACCGTCGCAGCGGCCACGCTCTCCCCCATCTTGGGCCCGGCGAGCTCGACTATCTTTGCGGTGGCACTGCTGTTTGCGGGCCTATCGAGTAGTGTGACGGCGGGCATGGCGGCGGGCACCATCACCGCGGGCATGTTCGATGAGGAATACGACATCCACGACCGACATTCCTCGATCGGGGTGGCGACCTGTTTCGTCGGCGCAGTGGCGGCGTGCCTGGTCGTCCCGAATCCTTTTGAGGGTCTCATTTGGAGTCAGGCAATGCTGTCGCTTCAGCTGCCGATTACGGTCTTTGTGCTCATACGGCTCACCAGCTCACGCCGTGTCATGGGCAAATACGCCAACTCGCGCCCGCTCAACGCGTTGCTCGTAGGAATCGGCGTCATCGTAACGGTTCTCGACATCGTGCTGCTAACGGGGATGTAATTGGGATGGCGTGACTGTCCAGATATAACGTCTCAATCTGTAACACGTAAGGCAGTTTTAAACCGTCAGATAAATCAAAAGGGCCCCGGCCGAGAATTCGACCGGGACCCTTGGACAGAGCTATGTGTTGCTGCAAGTCGTGTGTCTACGAGCTACTCCTCGACGAGCTCAAACTGATCGGGACCGACGCCGCACACCGGGCACACGTAGTCCTCGGGTAGCTCGGGCGTGTCGACCTCAACCTCGTAACCGCAAACGACGCACACGAACTTATACGTCTTTTTCTCCTCAGCCATGATGTTCTCCTCTCGAACGCGACTGGTGATGTACTTCGTCTATTAGTATAGATTCTCAATAATATAATGCAAGTATTTTTAGAACATTTCTAGCCTTGATACGACGAGGCTTTGGGCGGCGTCTTGCCCTTCAGAACCTTGTGATAGTAGTCGTACGTCAACGGAGCCTCGTCGCTCAGGCGCTCGGCATCCTCGACCTCGCCGATAAACAGCAGATGCGTGCCCACATCCACAGTGTCGATCAAACGGCAGCTAAACAGGGCCGCCGCGTGCTCGGGCACATAGGGCATGCCCAGAGCCGTCTCGCGGGTCTCGTATTTGGCAAACTTGTCATAATCGCTGCTGGTGCGGAACCCAAAGTTACCGATGTAGAGCATGTCGGCGGTCTGATCGATCACGGTCAGCGCGAACGCTTTGGCCGAGGCGATGACGCCCGAGGTGACATTGTCCTTGTTCACGGCAACCGAAATACGCGGCGGGGCGGACGTCACCTGCACCGCTGTGTTGATAACGCAGCCGGCACGCAGCCCGTCGGCCGCGGCACTCACCACATACAGGCCACTCGGCATCGTAAAGAACGCAGTTTTGTCCATAACGATCACTCCCCTAGCTCAGGTTGGAACCTCATGGATGTATGTACCCACAAAAAAAGGCGGCACCCATAACGGACGCCGCCTTTGAGACATATGTGCCAGAACAGTAAGAAAGATGAGACACCCACAGTTGCGGTGAAATAGAGACTGAATAGTCCCTCAAACAGGCAAAACAGTCCGTATTCCACCGCAACTTATACAGAGTGCCTAGCGGTTGCGTTCCTTAAGGGCGCGGTCGATCTCGCGTTGGACATCACGCTTGGCCATATCCTCGCGCTTGTCGTAGAGCTTCTTGCCGCGACCCAGACCCAGCAGCAGCTTTACGCGGCCGTCGGTATTAAAGTAGAGTTCCAACGGAACCAGCGCATAACCACGGTTGCGAAGTTTGCCGTCAAGAAAGTCGATCTCCTTGCGGTGCAGCAGCAGACGACGCCGACGGTCAGGATCGCGATTCCACACGCCACCATGGCTATAAGGGTGGATATGCAGGCCGACGAGCCAGCACTCCCCGCCGCGGATCAGCGCGAAGGTATCGGTTATCTGGCAGGCGCGCTCGCGAATCGACTTGACCTCGGTGCCACTCAGTTCAATACCGCATTCGAACGTCTCATCGATAAAGTACTCGTGATGTGCCGAGCGATTCTTGGAAATGAGCTTGCGCTCGCGCTTACTGGGCATCGCCGGCCTCCTTGGCGCCATCGGCGTTTGAGCCCGCAGCCTCGCGCTTTGCCTTGCGCTCGGCATTGAGCTCAGCATCGCTCTCGCGCACCAGCTTGATAATCGCCGCGCAGGCCTCCTCGCCCACAAGGTCGCGGGCGCGCACCGTCAGGCGCGTCGCCTCCTGTTTGTCGCCGTCGCTTGCAGCATCGGTCGCGCACATAATCAGGCAGATGGCAATCTCGGCCGAAGGTGAGGTCGGAACGCCCTGCAACGCCAGCTCGCCCATCACATGCTCGTCGCTCTCCTCGGCGGCATCCGGATAGGTAGTATGGATCTTGTTGAGCAGGCGCGTCGTATGCGCATCGTTGGGCGCCAGGCGCAGCGCCAGACGTGCGCAGCCCACGGCAGCCGAAATGTTCTCGGTCTCGGGCTCCAAGAAGTACTGACCCAGATTGGCGTAAGCGCGGGCGGCGCACTTGCCATCGCTTGCACGCTCCAGCACCGAGAACGAGAGCGATGCCCATTCCTGCTTGTCTTCGAGTGCGCGGAACAGCTCGGCCAAATCCAAGCGATAGTTGCAGTTCATGGGGTCCCAACGCACGGCCTGCATCAGGGCATTGCGAGCGCTCACATAATCCTGCTGGCGAATGTAGGCAAACGCCATGTCAGAGTACAGGCGGTCAAACGGCACCTCGACCTGCACGAGCTCGCGCGGATCCTTCTCCACGCGGCGATAGGCCAAGCGCTCAAACTTGCTATCGAAGCTAAAGTATTGGCGCTTCTCCTCCGTCTTGCACTCAGCGTCGATATACTCCTCGGCGAGCTCCACCAGACGCTCCAGCAGCGGCGTCGCCGTAGCCAGGTCGCCCTGCGCCAGATAGTTCTCGGCATACGTGATGTCTTGCAAGCTGATGGGCAGGTCCATGGCTACTCCTCGATCTGAGCGAAACACGGCAGGCGCCGTATATACGGTCAATACACAAAACCCGGGTCTCTTACGAGGCCCGGGCGTTCAATTTTGGTAGCCCGTACCAGATTCGAACTGGTGATCTCCGCCTTGAGAGGGCGGCGTCCTAAACCGCTAGACGAACGGGCCATATGTAGCAAATGCAATGGCTGGGATGGAGGGAGTCGAACCCCCATTGACGGAACCAGAATCCGCTGTCCTGCCATTAGACGACATCCCAATGACTGCATCGCTGCGCTCGGCTGTGCCTTTGCGCAAGAAAGAAATATACGGGAAGTCTCGCCGTGACGCAAGCCCCAATTTTGACTTTTTTGAAATTCAGTCAAATTGGCCTAATTTAGTCCAACCCGTGAAGGACCTGTGAAGCCAACCGCTGTACACGAAGGGCAAAACGCCGCGAGCGGTAGCCGTCAACCGTTGGCAGATTCTACCGTGAAAACGATAGCACCAGGCAACACAATCGAAGTATCAATGATCGCGTAGATATCGAGGCGCCATGGACGAAGAGCTTGATTACCTATGGGAGACCCTGGGGCTCGAGATCACTGCCGACCTTTGGCCCGAACGGGACAAAATTCACCCCACGTTACGCCCCGCCATCACGGTGATGCAGGCAAAATACCGCCGCGCCTCGTTTTTGATCATGCGGACGACATGGCACGCAGGGCTCCCCGACCTCAAGCGCATCCAGGCAAGCTTGGTCGAGCTGTCCGGCATGCCGACCGTCATATCCGAGGCGCATCTGGAGCAGCGCCAGCGCGAGCGACTGCAGCAGCAGCGGATTCCCTTTATCTGCCCCGGCGTTCAGGCATATCTGCCCTTTATGGACGAGGAGTACTGGAGCGGCAAGCCCAACAAGCACGTAAAGGTCTACGATCCGCACGAATGGGCGCAGCTGGCGGACTGACTGAGGCAGGCCCGCCGGCGGAAAGTGCGTCCCAGACCTCAAGCTCAAACTGGTCCCCACTTTCCCGTCGAGCCCTCAAACGGAAACCGTGTCCCACAATCGAAGCTCAGAATGGGACGTGCTTTCCGCAACCGGCCACTTTGGGAAAGTGCATCCCATTCTGGAAGCGAATTCCGGGTCGCACTTTCCGCAGCCGCTACAGCAACGCCTCGGCCCAAGCCGCTTCCCTAAAGCCGGGAATCGCAAAGTCGTCGCCCACCAGCAGCGGACGCTTGACCAGCATGCCGTCGGTCGCCAGCAGCTCGTAGCACTCCCGATCCGTCATGCCCGCATCCAGACGCGCCTTCAGGCCCAGCTCTCGATATTTCATGCCCGACGAATTAAAGAAGCGCCGCACCGGCAGCCCCGAACGAGCAATCCAGGTCGCAAGCTCATCAGCCGTGGGATTGTCCAAAACGATATCGCGATCGATATACTCTACCCCATGTTCGTCCAGCCATGCCTTGGCCTTCTTACAGGTCGAACACTTGGGATATTCAACAAACAGTACAGTCATGGGAATCCTCCGAATATAGATCGGCCAACGCAGGCACACGCCACACGAGACGCCTTCGTATGATGGGCCAATTGTAGCCCACGGGTCACACGCTAAACGAACCGTACCCCGAATCCGCGTTTGATGAACGGCAGCAGCTCCATTGCCTCGGGCGTGATATGGCCCGCAACGTTCATGCGCTCGTCACCGGGAAGATCGACCCGCGCAATCTCAAGCTCGCCTTCGTAGCGCCCATATCCGCTATTGCTCACAGCGATCGACCCCGCCTTTCGCGGCAGGCCGGCTCCGGCATCCGTCGGCACGGAATCCGGCTTATGCGTCGTACGTGACTCCTGAGACCTAAAGATGAGGACGCTCGAGTCGGGCCGGTCGTGATGAAGCTGCCCGCGCACATAGGCATAACCGGGCTCAAGCTCGCATTGCAGATCCACGTATCCGGCGGAAACTTGAGCAAACTGCGCCCAGCCCGCATCGGAAAGATCGGGGTCGCCGACCAACACAATGTCGCAATCGGCGCCATGTGCAAGCTCAAGCATATTGAGAGCAACCTTTGACGCGCGACCGCGCTGCGCCTCGACCGTCGGCAGTCCCTCGAATACCGGCCCGCGAACGTTAGCATCACCCGGCACAAAAGCCATGATTTCGAATCCAAGCGCCGCAAGACGAAGATTCGTCCGAGCAACATCTTCAAGAGCTAAACCGGTATAAGGCTTGGGGTAAAAATTGTGGCAGGCGGCAAAACGAGTCACATCGGCACCGGCCTCACGCCACGATGCGATTTCATCAGAACTCACCGTCGATGCATTGACCACAATGCGAAATACACCGGACAGCTCCGCGACCCGCTGGGCGCTAAAGCCATAGTCCAAACGAAGGTATTCCAACCCCAGATCGCGCAGGTCCTCGATACGCTCAAGCCCGAGCAAATCGCACGTACGCGGCCCCACATCGGCAATGAGCGCAATGCCGCGGGCGGAAAGCAGCGACAGCACATGACGGACCTTATCGGCATACGTCGCTCCCCCATCCTCGGGAATATGCAGTGAGGTAAACGCATAGCGCGCACCCGCCTCGGCACCACGCTCAATCGTCCGCTCAATATCCCGCAAAGGGCTGGAAAGATAAATCGAAATACCCGTTTTCACGCTTCAACGCTCCTTTAAAAAAGGCCGGCGGAGCAGTTAGCCCCGCCGGCACAACCATAGCATCAAGAAATCTGCCGCGCGCCGCGAGCCCCGAGCAACACGGCTCGCGATATCAAACTACTCGCCAAAGAACTCGTTGATCTTCTGCTCGTCGACGCCAAAGAACCACGTCAGGACAAAGCCGGCGGCATAGGCAAGCAGCATGGCGGCAACGTAGCCGAGCTGCTGGCCAGGAACGACGATCAGCAGGCCAAACAGACCGGAAACGCCCTGAGAAACCGTGCCGATGTGAAGCAGCGCCGCGAGCGCGCCGCCAAATCCGGCACCCAGGCAGGCCGTCACAAACGGACGAACGAGCGGCAGCGTAACAGCATACATCAGAGGCTCGCCCACACCCAGGATTCCAACGGGAATGGACTCTGCGACGTACTTCTTGAGCTTGGCGTTCTTGGTCTTAAAGTACAGCGCCAGACCGGCACCGACCTGGCCGCCGCCAGCCATCATAAGGATGGGAAGCAGGTAATTGATGCCCTTGGTAGCGCCGTCGGGATCGTTGAGCATAGCGTGGATCGGCGTGAGCGCCTGATGCAGGCCGACGGACACCAGCGGCAAGAAGCCTGCCGACAGGATATAGCCGCCCAGGACGCCCAGCTTCTCGAAGATAAAGGTCAAAACGCTAAAGATGGCAGTCGTCAGCCATGCGCCAACCGGCTGGATGACGAGCATCAGAGCAAAGGCGCCGATGATGAGCACCAGCAGCGGGGACAAGAACGTGTCGAGTGCGTTGGGCATAACCTTGCGAATCTGACGCTCCATCCAGGCAAAAAATGCGCCAGCGATGAGAGCCGCGATCATGCCGCCCGCTGCGGGGTTGTACTGCGCACTGGTGAGCGGCAGCAGAATGGCAGGATCAGCCGCGCCAGGCGCAAGCAGGGGCATGGCGCTGTTGGCGATACACATCATGCCGGCGATGCCGCCCAGCGCAGCAGAGCCACCAAACTCACGTGCCGCGTTATAGCCCACCAAGATGGGCAGATAGGCAAACAGGGCCCAGCCCATGGAACGAATGCCCTGGTACCACCACTCGCCTGCAAGCGCACCTGCCGTCGAGACGTTAATGACGTTGCAGATACCGTTGATGAGGCCAGCCGCAATGATGCCGGGAAGCAGGGCGACGAAGACGTTGGAAATCTTCTTAAGGAAGGCCTGAACCGGTTTGGACTCGTACTTGGCCTTCTGCGCGGCCTTGTTTGTGGCCGCAGCGTCAACCACGCTCCCATCAGCAACGCCTTTCGCAAGGCCGGTGAGCTTGGAGAACTCCTCGAGCACCTTATTCACCTTGCCCGGACCCAGCACGATCTGCATCGTGTCGTACTCGACCAGGCCCATCACGCCGTCGAGTGCCTTAATACCCTCCGTGTCGACGTTGCCCGTGTCTTTGACGGTCACGCGCAGGCGCGTCATGCACGCCGCGTTTGCGAGCACGTTGTCTTTACCGCCCAAAAGGTCCAACAGCTTTTGGGCCAGCTCTTTGTTCGTCATAACTCCTCCTTGTATTGGGTATCTCGTCTGGATGTCATATCAGCTCACGCCGCGCACCTATTGGGCGTCGGCATTGCTCTTCTCATGGCCACTCACCGCAGCACGGACATGGCCTCGTGCCCGCTCAAGAGCCACCGCAGCCTGCTCGGCATCGCAGTCCAGCAGTATCGAGACAATAGCGGTTTTTACATGGCCGCCGGCATCTGCAAGCGCCTGAACAGCGCGCTCGCGCGTGCAGCCGGTCGCCTCCATCACGATGTTCTGGCCGCGCACCACCAACTTCTCGTTCGTCTGCTGCACATCGACCATCAGGTTTTGGTATACCTTGCCGATCTTGACCATGGCACCGGTCGAAATCATGTTGAGAATGAGCTTTTGAACCGTTCCCGCCTTGAGCCTCGTTGAGCCGGTCAGCACCTCGGGACCGGGCACGGGCTCAATGGCAAGATCTGCGCTCTCCCCGATCTTCGACCCTTGGTTGCAGGCAATTGCAATGGTCTTGCACCCAGCTGCCTTGGCGTACGCAAGGCCGCCCACCACATAAGGAGTACGACCGCTTGCCGCCAGGCCAACGACAAGATCCTTGTTCGAGAGTCCACGCTCTCGCAGGTCGCTCGCGCCAAGCTCCTCGCTGTCTTCGGCACCTTCGACAGCCTTGATAAACGCCGTCTCGCCTCCAGCAATGAGCCCGACAATCAGGTCGGGTGACACGCCAAACGTGGGCGGACACTCCGAAGCGTCGAGTACGCCCAGACGACCGCTGGTGCCTGCGCCCATGTAAAAGACGCGCCCGCCGCGCTCGAGTGCCTCAGCAGCCCAGTCGATTGCTGTGGCAACCTGGGGCAACACTTTCGTGACCGACTGGACGGCACGAAGATCCTCATCGTTCATCGTCGTGACGATTTGCAGCGATGTCATCGTATCGAGGTCCATTGACCTTTGATTACGCTGTTCGGTCGTGAATTTTGTTAAATCGAGCATTTCATTCACCTCATCTTTCCTGTTTCTCGATGTAGTTTTGCTTAATGACATGCGTCGCCCGTTCGTAGTCACTGGCAACGTAAGCAGCGTACAGGGCATCGACAACCATAAGCTGGGCCATACGCGAAGCCATGGCACCGCTGCGGACCAAGGGTTCACTCGCAGCGACGCCGAGCACGGCATCGGCCATGGTGGCAAGCTTGGATGATCCATCTACTTTGGTAACGGCCACGACGGGACAGTTGTGACGTTGAGCCTCGGCGGTGCAGTCCAGCACCTCTTGCGTCAAGCCCGAGTAGCTAAAGGCGATTGCCATATCGCCCTCATGCATGTTCTTGGCACACAAGAGCTGATCATGCCAGTCGTCGTACAGATGGCACTCTTTGTCGACACGCATGAGCTTTTGCGCCAGATCGTGCGCGACCAAACGAGAGGCACCAATACCGAACAGATTGACCGCGCGTGCCCGCTTAAGACGGGTCGCGCATCGCTCCAAGACGGTGTAATCGAGCGTTCGCGCCGTCGCCTCGATCGTGCGCACGTTGCTTTTCATCACCTTCCCCACGATACGTTCGACGCTGTCATCCATGGAGATGTCCTCGAGGGCTACGTCTTTCTTGTCACCTAAGAGCGCCAGCTCGGCAATCAGTTCGCGCTGGAACTCCTTGTAGCCCGCAAAACCCAAACGCTTGCAAAAGCGCAAAATGCTCGAGGGCGAGGAGAACGTGACATCGGCAAGACCGCGGACGGACAGCCCGACTACCTCGTGCGGATGAGCGCTTACATATGCGATGACATTGCGTTCCGCCGGGCTCGCGCTGAGCTCACGCTCGCGAAGCCGCAAAAGCAATCCGTTTGCCATCTCAAACACCTCCGTTGAGAAGAATTAAAGACCAACGAACGATTCGTACCGGATACAAACAGCTTTTGCGGTACATTGTGCCGCATCGTGGCGCACAAAGGGCGAGCGTTCTACCGCTCGCCCCTCAAATCCGACCGCTCGGAAATACGCACGACACAAAATAATTCAACGAGGTCGCATTATCAGAAACGGGTTTGTTACCGGCTAGCGCCTCGCATGGGCGCCGATCGGCCGAGTCGCATGGCGCACCAACGCCGCCGTCAACAATACCAACAGCATGGCGGTGACATAGCCCGCAGCATCGAATCCTAAATCGATAACGTCGAAATGCCTGCCGGGAACAAAGATCTTATGTACCTGATCGCCAACGGAGCAGGCGGCGCAAAAGAGCAATACGGGCACGCAACGGGAGCATACGCTCCACGGACGCCTGGAAAAGCAAACCACGACCACCGAGGCGAACAATCCGACGAAGAAAAACTCTACGGTATGGGCAACGCGACGGACGTTTGTGCCCACCCAGATGCGAATGGAAGCAAGTCGGCCAGACCGGACATTCGAGGCAGCCGAATCGGTGCCCCCGGTCATTCCGTTCTCCGCCTGGGCTTCACCCGTGGCACCGGCAGCCTGAACGCCCGTGGCCTGACCCTCCACCACACGCGCGGTGGACTCGCTCAGCAACGACGTCTCCACCGCATTTTGCTCCGTCAGCACCCAGATGCCCGCCAGCGTTGCAGCGAACAGAATGATCGCGGTCCATCCGATTATTTGTTTTATGCGCGCCAAGGGCCAACCTCCTTTTTTGAATATCAGCGAGTGTAGCCCCAAATGACATCGTCACCGTATCAAAATTTGAATCGCAACAGGAAGCGACAAAGCGACGCAAACCCCTACCCCGCCTCGCGCATCCAGCGATCGAACGTCCCCACGCACACGCCCAAGCACTTTGCTGCCTGGCTGCGGGTAATATCGCCCGCCTCATAGCTATCGCGCACCAGCTCAAACTGAGGAGGGCACGGCTTGCGAGGTCGACCGAAACGGACCCCTCGCGCCCGCGCCGCTGCAATTCCCTCCGCCTGGCGCCGATGGATATTCTCGCGCTCCACCTGCGCCACGTAACTCAGCAGTTGCAGCACAATATCGGCAATCAGGGTGTTGGTCACATCCGGCGCGCCGCTGGCCCTGACGCGCGTGTCAAGCAATGGCATATCCAACACCACAATGGCAACCCCGAGCTCCTTGGTAATGCGTCGCCATTCCTCAAGAATCTCGGAGTAATTACGACCAAGTCGATCGATAGAAAGCACCACCAGCACGTCCCCGTCTCCCAGGACGTGTAACAGCTCGCGATAACGCGGTCGATCGAAGTCCTTGCCGCTCGCATGGTCAGCATAAATATTCGCTGAGCCCACGCCATAGGCGCCCAGCGCATCCAGCTGCCGATTAAGGTTCTGATCGCGCGAACTCACCCGCGCATAACCGTACACCGTCGCCATCTCATCCCCGCTTTCTTGTATACCTGCCAAAAAGGGACAGGTTTATTTTGGTAGGTTTTACCTCTCAAATAGCAGGTAAGCGGGCAGCCGAGCAGACGGCAAGGTAGCCACGATTCAAATGCGGAGGGCGGCCCCGAAAGACCGCCCTCCGCTCTCCCGCCACGAGTCGGAATTTAGCTAATGGATAAGCTTAAAGTCCAAGTGTCCACGCGTGGTATTGACGCGCGAGACCTCGATAATCACGCGCTGGCCCAGTTCATAGCGAGTCCCCGTGTCGGCGCCCGTCAGCGTAAGCGCGTCCTCGTCGAACTCGAACCACTCGTTGCCCAGGCTCTTAATTGAAACCAGGCCCTCGACCTGCGTCAAATCCAGGCGTACGAACAGGCCCATACTGCTAACCCACGAGACGGTTCCGGCATAGCGCTCGCCCAGACGGTCCTCATAGTACTGGGCAATCTTAATCTTTTGCGTCGCATGGCTGGCGGCATCTGCCGCGCGCTCGGCATCGCTGCATGCGCGGCAGATCTGCGGCAGAATGCGCGGCAGCGACTCGCGCCCCTTGCCGATCAGCCGCGGCGTACGGACCAAGGCGTCCTTGCCGCCGAGCTGCTCATAGGCCAACTGCAGTTTGAGCACGCGGTGCACCACCAGATCGGGGTAGCGACGGATGGGACTCGTAAAGTGACAGTAGCACGGCGCGGCGAGCGCAAAGTGGCCCTCGTTGCGCGGCTTGTACAGCGCGCGCTGCATGCTGCGCAGAAGCAGCGTGTTGACGAGCGGTGCGTTGGCCGTACCGGCGGCAGCATCAACTGCAGCCTGCAGCTCATCGGGGCTCCCCAGGGCAATACCGGCAGCACGGCGATCGTCAATGATGCCTAGCTGCGCCAGCGCAACGGCGGCACCGTGCAGGCTATCGGGGCTCGGATCCTCATGCACGCGATAGCAGGCCTCGATATCACGGTCTGCCAGCCACTCTGCAACGCACTCGTTGGCGAGCAGCATGGCTTCCTCGATAAGCGACGTGGCACACGAACGCTCACGCGCCACAATCTGCACGGGCACTCCGTCCTCATCCAATAGAGCGCGAATCTCGGCCGTGTCAAAATCGACTGAGCCTCGGGCGCGACGAATACGACGGCGAAGTTCGGCGAGCTCGTTGGCGGCGACAAGGAAATCGCCGAGGTCGACGCTGTAGCCGCGGGCGGCCTCCTCGCACGCAAGACCGCGCTCAAGCGCTTCCTCGCGCGAGGCCTCGGCAGCCGCAACATCCTCGGCCTCCAGCACCGAATACTCAACCGCGCCGGCACGCACCAGCAGCGCCTCGGCGCCGTCATAGTCCATACGCACACGCGAGCGAATCACGCTGGGGTACGGATCGTAATGCCGCACGCGGCCCTGCGCATCGAGCTCGATATCGACGGTAAACGCAAGACGGTCCTCGTCAGGGCGAAGTGAGCACAGGTCACAGGACAGGCGTTCGGGCAGCATGGGAAGCACGCGATCGGCCAGGTACACCGATGTCGTACGATGGCGAGCCTCAAGATCGATATGCCCGTCCCAAGCCACATAGTGTGAAACGTCGGCGATATGCACACCCAGCTTGTAGCCACCCTCGGGCGTGCGCTCCAGCGAAATGGCGTCGTCAAAGTCGCGCGCGTCGACTGGGTCGATCGTGATGACAAAGCGGTCGCGCAGATCGCGGCGGAGCGGGTCCTTAAGCGCCGCGGACACATCGAGCGATAGCCCCTCGGCCTCGTCCAGCGCGACCTCGGGATAGCTATCGGTATAGCCGTAACGCGCCATCACATATTGAACGCCCAAATCGGGCGCGTCATCTCCGCCAATGCGGCGCTCGATCGTCACGGTGCCCGATTCCAGGCGCGTCGGGTAGGTCAAAATGCGCGCGACAACGGCATCACCCGGGTGGACGCCCAAGCGATCCGCCGAGGTATCCTCGGGCAGAATGAAGAAGTCGGCCTTCAGGCGCGAATCGAGCGGCTCGATCACACCGAGCGGACCGGCGGTCTGGTACGTGCCCACCACGCTTATGGCTGCACGCTCAACCACGCCCTCGATCACGGCGCGACGCTCGCCGTGCGGGCTGTTCTTAATGCTCACGGCAACGGTATCGCCGTCCATGATCTCACGCTTGCCGCGACCCATGACCTTGTAGTCGCCGTTTTCGGTTACAACGTAGGCACTGTGCTCATGGAGCTGCACGCGCCCGGTCAGGCTCGGACGGCGTTCGCTGCGCACCGGCCCGCGCTTATTGCGAGCTCCACGCTTATGCTTGTTATTGCGCCCCATGGCGCCTCCTAACTATCGATTGCCGTTTACATCCCAAGAGTCTACCCAAATGATCCCTAGGGGACGGCAGGATTGCGGGTCACATAGATAGACCAGCGCCGCGATGATCCGCAATCCTGCCGTCCCCAAGGGATCAAAAAACGGGCCGCCCCCAAAAGAGACGACCCGTTGAAGGAACGAATTCCAAGCACGCCTACACGCGCAGATAGCGGCGCATGGCGATGGCGGAACCAAAGAGACCGATAATGACGCCGACCAGAATCAGCGCGGCGTAGGTCACCAGGTAGTACTGCATCGGCAACGCAAACGACATCCAGCGGATGCTCTCCTGCAGACGCGGAACCATCAGGTTACGCAGCAGCTCCAGCACGCCGATGGAAAGCAGCGAGCCCAAAATGGCCTGCAGCACGCCCTCGGTAATGAACGGCCCGCGAATGAAGCCGTTGCTGGCGCCCACCAGACGCATGATCGCGATCTCGCGACGACGCGCCGTAATGGACAGGCGGATCGTGTTGTTAATGAAAATGAACGCGATAAAGGTCAGCAGACCGACGAGCACCACAGCGGCGATACGGATGTAGTTCGTCACCTGGAACAGGCGGCTCACTTCCTCCTTGCCGTACAGAACGCTCGCGTTAACGTCGCCGTCATCCGCGATCTTCTGAAAATCGGCGTTCTTCTTGAGCTTCTGGGCCGTGCTCTCGACCATGGACGGATCGTCCATCTCGATGGCAAACGAAGCCGGCAGCGGGTTCTGACCGTCGAGCGCGCTCATGGTAGCGTCGGCGTTACCCGACATTTTGCTCGTGTACTCGGCCAGCGCGTCGTCCTTGTCCTTGTACGTCACGGACTTGACGTTGCTCCACGTCTTGAGCTCGGCCTCAAAGGCCTGAACATCTGCCTGGTCGGCGTCATCGCTAATAAAGGCGTTGATGACGACCTGATCCTCGACGGTGCCGATCACGGAGTTCAGCATCGCGGAACCCATAATGAACAGGCCGATGATAAACAGCGAAAGGAAAATCGTGATGACGGCGCCGAGCGAGGTAGTCCAGTTACGGAAGAAGTGGCTGATTGCCTCTTTGAAGGAGTAGCCTACGTTAGTTGGTGCCATAGTTGCCGTAACCTCCCCTCTCCTGGTCGCGGATAACGTGGCCGCCCTCGAGGGCGATCACGCGACGGTGCATGCTATCGACCATCTCGCGATCGTGCGTAGCGACGATCACGGTGGTACCGGTGCGGTTAATGCGCTCGAGCAGCTTCATGATGCCCAGCGAAATCGCCGGGTCGAGGTTGCCCGTGGGCTCGTCGCAGATCAGCAGCGGCGGGCGGTTGACCATAGCGCGGGCGACGGCAACGCGCTGCTGCTCGCCACCGGAAAGCTGGTCGGGCAGCGAGTCCATCTGATCGGCTAGACCGACCAGACGCAGCACCTCGGGCACCTGGCTGCGAATGACGCCCTTGGGCTTGCCGATGCACTGCAGGGCAAACGCCACGTTTTCGTAGGCGGTCTTTTGCGGCAGAAGCTTAAAGTCCTGGAACACGGCGCCAATCTGGCGGCGCAGGAACGGAACCTTGCGGTTCTTGATCTTCATGAGGTCCTGACCGGCAACCAGGATGCGGCCGCTCGTCGGCTTGACGTCGCGGTTGAGCGTCGACAGCAGCGTGGTCTTACCCGAGCCGGAGTGACCGACCAGGAAGACGAACTCGCCCGGATAGATCTCGATGTTGATGTCGTCGAGTGCAGGCTTGTTGGGCTGTGCCGGATAGATCTTGGTGACATGCTCCATAAGGATGACGGGCTCGACACCGGCCTGCTTGGCCATCTTCTTGCGGCTGGCCTGCGGATCGATGGGCGCAAACACCGACGTAAAATCGGGGTTGTTGAGCGCGTTATCGAGGCTTGCGACCTCGGCGGCCTGATCGCTCTCGACCACCGGGGCAGCAGGCCGCGTGGGATCGGGAATAGCAGCAAAGAGACCGGACTGCGCAGGCTGAGGAGCCGGCGTCGCAGGGGCCATGGGGTCGGGAATGCCGGCCATGGTAGGCTGCGGCGTGGCGGCGCCAGCCTGAGGCTGCTCCACGCGAGCGGTCACGGCCTGAACGGGCTCAAAACCCGCCGTGCCGGAAAGCGCGACATCGCTGGTTGGATTGTAGGCAAAGGGATCGGTGTGCAATGCAGGGCTTTTGGCCTTGCGGTACAGATGTTTCATCTGTATCCCACATGGGGAACGCACAAAAATCAATTACAAGTACAGGATAGCAC
>URRT01000028.1 GCA_900550355.1 uncultured Collinsella sp. | reverse complement strand
GGCCGCCTGTCGGCGCCCTCGCCGGCTCGCTACGGACGCTGCGCGTCCGCTTAACGCTCGCCCCCTCGCGGGTTCGAGTCCCGCCGGCATCTTAAAGAAACGAGCCCGCATCCCCGGGGGACACGAGCTCGTAAAAGCCAAATGGTAGGGGCGGTGGGACTCGAACCCACAATCCTTGCGGCGAGAGATTTTAAGTCTCCTGCGTATGCCAATTCCGCCACGCCCCCGTGAGACTAGAAGTCTAGCACAAGCCGTCCGTTACGCGTTGACGGCCATCGAGTGTTGGCCCGACTTCTCCAGGAACTCCTGGAACTTGGCTTCGTCGCCCTTGTTCTTGTACTGCAGAGCCAACAGATACTCCAAGCGGCAGCTCTTGACCTTGTCGTCACCGGCCTCCTTGAGCATGCGCTCCAGCTCGGGAATGTCGTTGTGGCGCTTGAGGATCATCGTGTCGTACATCAGTTGGCATTCGTGTGCGACTGCCTCGGCCTGGCCGCCCTCAAAGCCTTTGATCTCGTGCAGCAGCTCCTTGGACTTTTTGCGGTCCTCCTGGCCAACGTAGTAGTTAAAGGCCTT
Organism: uncultured Collinsella sp.; assembly: GCA_900550355.1. Classification (GTDB taxonomy): domain Bacteria; phylum Actinomycetota; class Coriobacteriia; order Coriobacteriales; family Coriobacteriaceae; genus Collinsella. The sequence continues at coordinate 15,077 of URRT01000028.1, read as the reverse complement.
AATCACCAGGTCGACGCGCTGCATCTTGGGCAGATTGAGTCCCAGCAGCAAATCGAACATCTCGTCGGCGCGCTTGTGGTCCTCGCGCAGCAGATAGGAGTTCAGGCGCAGGTAGTCGCGGTTATAGCGCGGGTACAGCATGCTGGTGAGTTTGCCATCGAGCAAACGATCGAACTCGTCCCACTGCTTGGCAGCCATAAGCTGTTGCAGGCGCTTAAACGTGGTGCGTTTTTTTACGCTAAAGAACACCGATATGGCGATACAAATAATGACGACGGCGGTCCAGAGGGTGCGGGAATCGGGCATTTTAGAGTCCTTAGTCGCTCGTAAAGCGAGCGGTATGACAACACGTGCTAGATGTATTATACGCGGCGTGCAAGCAAACTGGCATAAAAGCGCATCGAGGCCGAGCGCCATCGCTCGCTGCGGTACACTTACCTAAAGTAAACCATGAAGGGAGACATTACCTATGAAGAAGATTGTTTTGGCTTGCGGTGCTGGCGCTGCTACTTCCACGCTCGTTGCCCAGAAGGTCGCCACCATGCTCGACGCCAACGGTTACGCCGACAAGTACGAGATCGTGCAGTGCGCCATCTCCGAGGCCAAGGACGTTTGCGACGAGGGCGCCGATCTGCTGATCGCCACCACCGTTGCCCCCGAGGGCCTTACCTGCCCGTACGTGAGCGGCGTGCCCTTCATGACCGGCATGAACCGCGTCGCTGCCGAGAAGGCCGTTCTTGACGTCATGGCTCAGTAGGCGCTGACTGCATGAGTGAGCAGAACGCCAATCCGGTCGAGCTCTTTGGCATGCGCGTTGCCCATGTGGGCATTAACGCCACCGACCCGGCAGACGCCCTGGAGATCGCGGAGCTGTTCTCGACGATGATGGGTCTGCCCGTTATCGAGACCCCGGTTTCGTACTTTAACGATTCGCTGGTCGAGGTCATGAAGCAGAATGGTCGTGGCACCAAGGGCCACATCGGCTTTGCCGTCAACGACATTGATGCGGCCGAGAAGTGGTTTGCCGAGCGCGGGCTCGAGGTCAACGAAGAGTCGCGCGCGCTGCTGCCCGACGGTAGCACCAAGCTCGTGTACTTTAAGCGCGAGTTCGCCGGTTTCGCCGTGCATCTGTGCCGCGAGTAGCGCACAAGCTGCCATAGCTAGCAAAAAGGGATAGGGCCGTGTGGCCCTATCCCTTTATTTATGCCGAGGGGCTTCCTAGCGCGGCAGGCGAATCGTAAAGCGGCTGCCGACGCCCTCGACTGAGGTCACGCCAATGACGCCGCCATGGCTATCGACGATCCACTTGGCAATGGCAAGCCCCAGACCCGAGCCCTGTGCGCCGGCATCGCGTGCATTGTCGGCGCGGTAGAACCGTTCAAACGCGTGAGCTGCGGATTCCTGGTTCATGCCGATGCCCTCGTCCTCAACGCTTATGTCGATCGTGCCCGCGCCCGCATCCGGCGCTACGCCAAATGTGACGGTCGTTCCCGCATCCGAGTACTTGGCGGCGTTTTGCACGATCACGCGCAGAGCCTGCTTCACGAGCGCCACGTCGACGGGCGCGTCGCAGCGCGGGTCGCTGACAAGCGCAGCGTCAAAGGCCAGCCGATACGTGTGCTCGGTATCGATCATCTGCGATTCCTCGCATACCTCGTCGACCAGTGCGGCAAGGTTGGTATTTGCGCGCCGCAGGACCGTGCGCCCGGCATCGCCGCGTGCCAAAAACAGCAGCTGCTCCACGAGCTCTTGCATGTGCTCGCTTTCGGCCTTGAGGGACGCGATAGATTCTGCCAGCACGTCCGGGTCGTCTTTGCCCCAGCGATCGAGCATGTTTACGTAGCCCTGAATCACCGCGATGGGCGTGCGCAGCTCGTGGCTCGCATCGTTGACAAAGCGCATTTGCTGCAGTTTGGCCTCTTGCATCTGGCGCAGTAGGCGGTTGAGTGCAACCTCGATGCTTGCCAGGTCGGCGTCGCCGGTAGTGACGCTCGGCGAGTCGACGCTTGCGCGCTCGATGGCCTGCTCCAGTGTTTCCATCTTGCCGCCGGAGAGCTGCATACGGCCGAGCTCGTCCACGCGCAAGGCCAGGTCGTTGAGCGGTGCCATGGTGCGGCGCACGCGACGGGCGCCGCCGAGCATGTCGAGCACGCTGATGACCTGCCAACCCACAACGACAAGGTAGAGAGGCCATAGCGCGACGAGGTCCTGCGCGAGGGGGAAAGTCTTGGTGGTACGCGCAAGCTCGACGGTATAGGTGAGCGTTGCCAGGTCCCAGCCGCGCGCAGGCGCCAGCGACATGCCGTGAACGGCGACGCCGGGGATCCATCCTGCGGTAAACGCGCCGTCGGGCAGCATCTGGTTGTATCCATAGACGAGGATCGCCGCCGCAATCACCATCAGCAGCAGATCGAGCCAGACGTAGCTCATCAAGCGGCGCCACATATAGCTCCAGTTGATGGCGCGGGCGATGGATGTGACGCGCTTGGCCTCGGCGTTACGCGCGGCAGACATAGCCCACCCCACGCACGGTCTGGATGATGCGGGCGCCGCCGGCGTCCTCGATCTTGGCGCGCAGGTGCGCGATGTGTACGTCGACGTTGTTGGTGTCGCCCACGTATTCGTAGCCCAGCGCCTCGTGCGCGATGCGCTCGCGCGTGAGCACGGTGCCGGCGTGCGCCATAAGCAGGGCGAGGACGTCGAACTCGCGGGCAGTGAGCGCGATGGGCGAGCCGCCGACCGTGACTTCGCGGCGGTTGGGGTCGAGCGCAACCGAGTCAACGGTAAGCGCGGCGGGGGAGGGCGCGACGGAAACCTGGGTCGAGTCGCCGACCGGGGGTATCGCAGCGGCGCCTCCGCCCGCACCGGCCGCCATGCCCGTCCCGGCACCGGCGCCACCAACGCCCGAAGCCGCCCTCACGGCCTCCGAGCGCTTCAGCGCAACGCGGATCCGTGCGAACAGCTCCTCAATGGCAAACGGCTTGGTCAGGTAATCGTCGGCGCCGGCATCGAGCCCGGCCACCTTGTCCATCACGGCATCGCGCGCGGTGACCATGATCACCGGCACATCCTTGTGCTTGCGTACGCGCCGCAGGACCTCCATGCCGTTGAGCTGCGGCAACAGCACATCGAGCAGAATCAAATCGTAGTCGCGTTCCAGCGCCAGGTCCACGGCGGTGCGGCCGTCGGCGGCATGTTCCACCTGGTAGCCCTCGTGCTCCAGCTCGAGCGTCACAAAGCGGGCGATTTTCTCCTCGTCCTCTACGATCAGGATTCGTGCCATACGTGCCCCCGTCTGCGATTACTTGTCGTCGTTCAGATTTTGCTTGATGTCGTCCGCGGCGTCGGCGGCGTGATTCATAAGGTTGTTGATGCTGTCGGGCACGTCGCCGTCGCTGTCGATGCGGTAGCGCATGCCAAAGAACAAGCCAATCAGCATCAGCCATATCGTGGCGCCCCAGGCAAACAGCGCGACGATGGGGATCAGGATGGGAATGTTGAGGATGATCGCGTCGCGGCGCGTGGCGATAAACTTGGTGTCCAGGCTCAGGCGGAAGAGCTTTTTGAGGTACTCCCACACGCTGTCCATCTTCTTAGAGAAGTCGGTCTTTTCGCTCGACTTTTCGTAGGCGGCCTGCGCAGCGACCATCTCGGCCGAGGGCTCATCGACTGGCGCGGACTCGGTGGCGGCGTGCGCCGACGTGGTCTGGGTCTTGCCCTGCGACTCGAGCCAAATGATGGCGTCCAGGACGTTGCCGTCGGCGGCGTCGAGCGCGGCTTTGGCGTCGGTGTAGCTCACGTTGCACTTGGTGCGGATGGTTTCAACTTTTTCGAGGTCGTCCATGACCTGTCCTTTCGTTCGATGGGCGCGACGCCGGGCGATCTGCCCGGGCGTGAGCGTAGCGTTCGGCGGCCTGCGTTGCGCGGCGCCGCCCCGCCCTTGGTCGAACTCTATAGTGCAGGTTATAGATTAAGCGATTCTTGAGCCAAAATTAATGTTGGATGAGTTTTTGCGCGGCGGTGGGAAAAGTATTAGACCTCGATAGCGGGGGATGGGGTGCCTGTGCAAAACGGCGTCAAGGGTTGGTCGAGTGGGCGGTTTTCAGGCGACTGGGACATGGCGGGCGGTCGATCACCTATACTGGTTGGGCTCAACTGGAGAGGTGATGACTAGTTATGAAATCAATCAATGTTGCAGCAGCGATTATTCAGAAGGATGGAAAAATCCTGAGTTGCCAGCGCGGCTATGGCGAGTTTAAAGACGGCTGGGAGTTTCCGGGCGGCAAGCTCGAGCCGGGCGAGACCGGCGAGCAGGCAATCGTGCGCGAGATTCAAGAAGAGCTCGAGGTCACGATCGGTAACCTTGACTATCTTTGCACGGTCGAACACGATTACGAGACGTTCCATCTGTCGATGAAGTGCTACCTAGCTACCATCCTTTCGGGGGAGTTCAAAGAGCACGCTCACGAGGACATGAAGTGGCTCGATACCAATAACCTGTGGGATGTCGATTGGCTTCCGGCGGACGTTAAAGTCGTTAGGGAACTCGAAAAGAAACTCGGGCTTAAGTAAGAAAGGAGCGGGCGCCGCATGGCGCCTCGCTCCTTTTTTGTTACTCGGCTTCACTAAGATCGCTGAGCATAAACTCGTAAATGTCCTGCCTCACGGGTGCGTTGAGCTCATATTCGATTTCGACGGCGTTGTCGTTGCTTTTAGTTTTAATAGCCTCGAACTCGCCGGTCGGATGCATTTCGCCTAAGAAATAGAACTCCTTACCACCCTTATCGTCCTTGTTCTTTCGCATAAACAAATACGTCTTCAAGCCGTTTTCTGGCCATGCCTGCAGTCGCAGAATCTCGGGGGAGTTGAGCGTGCGGTTGTTCTTAGAGATTGCAACTAGCTTGCTCGGCGAAACAAAGCGGTCTTCATACTGAATTGACTCACTAATGTCGGGTGCCTTGTCATAGTTAATAAACACGGGGAATGTGTTGGTCTTTTCGTCGTAGAAGTAGCCGCCAAGATTTTGGCCGTTGATGTTCTTTTCCCAGTTCATCAAGCGGCAAACCTCTTCGTATGTGTACTTGGCATTGAGAACGAAATTTGTGTTCTCGTACGTCTCGGCATAGTCGAGTCGGTTGCGCGCAATGCCAAAATCCAGCACCTCGAGAATCTGACGCTTGAACTCTGCGTTGCGCAGGGCGCTCGCAAACACTTCGGTCAGACGAGGTCCGGTTCCGTCGTCAATAAGCAGGGAAACGAAATCCTTAGGAGTGGCAAAGTCGCCCTTAAGGACGGCGATTGCCGGCCTAACGGCGCTGTCCTTAAGTTGTGCGCGGTAGTTCCTAAGCGCGGCCTCGCGCATATGTCGATAGCCCTCGTGTCCGGCTTCGACGAGCGTTTGAAGCAAATAGAGGTCTTCGAATCGCTTGCCCGCGGCGAGCTTTTGCGAAATAAATTTGAGAATCTTGGTTTGATCAGAGGAAAAATGGACTGTGTAGCCCGGCTCGTGTTTGGAAAGAAATGCGTGGTAGGACCCCAGGCCGCTGTTCTTGAAGATAAGCAGCGGATCGATGGAGCCATTACGATCAAATTCGAGCAGCGATGGAATCTTGCCGAGTTTCTGGCGCAAGTCGAGATATTCGTTCTTCAAAAATCTGACGGAGGTAAAGTCGCCGCCGTCGATGGCCTTATAGATGCGAGCTTCGGAAATACGATCGAAGCTTACCGTTGAGCATCCGGGGATCGCCGAATCGCTCTCTTGGACGAGACGACGCAGACGGTCTTTGTTGTACGTCTTGTCACCCGAAAGCGCGATGGGCACCAAGAAGTTGCTCTGGTAATTGCCAATAAAATCTAGTACCAGTGCGTATTCCTTGCCATCATTCAGGCGCAAACCTCGTCCGAGCTGCTGAACAAAGATGATTGCGGAGTCGGTGCGTCGAAGCATGATGATCTGATTGAGCGAGGGGATGTCGACGCCCTCGTTCATGATATCGACCGAGAAAATGTACTCGAGCTCGCCGGCTTCAAGTTGGCTGATCGCGGCATCGCGGACTTCATCGGAATCTTGACCGCTAATCGCAGCCGTTCGATATCCGAGAACGTTGAATTTGCGCGACAGTTCTTCGGTCTCGGCGTTTCGATTGCAGAAAATTAAGCCCCTGCGGTTGCTTTTGGCGACGCTATATTCTTCGATCTTCTCGGTGATGTGACGCACGCGTTCATCGGACGTCAAACGCCCGAACAGAGCGGTATCTTCGACCGTCTCATCGTCAATCTCCAGATCGTGAATGCCAAAATAATGGAAGGGGGCTAGCATCTCTTCGGCCAAAGCGTCCTGCAGCGTGATCTGGAACGCGATGACGTGATTGAAAAGGGCAAAGACGTCGTAGCCGTCGGTGCGATTAGGCGTAGCGGTCATGCCAAGATAAAACCGAGGCGTAAAGTGCGACATGATGGATTGGTAGCTCTGAGATCCCGTGCGGTGGGCCTCGTCGATGACGATGTAGTCGAACTCATCGGGACGGAAATCGCTCAGATGTTTGGCGACCGAAGAACACATGGCAAACACGCAGGTGGCATTGCTTATATTCTTGCCAGTTTGATAGGTGTCGAACGTATAGGTACTACCTAAGAGCCGTTCATAGCTTACACGGGAGGCGTCTATAATGCGTCGGCGGTGCGCAAGAAAGAGGATGCGCCGGGGTTTAGTTGCGAGCACGTCGAACGCCGAAAGGAAGGTCTTGCCAGTGCCGGTTGCCGAGACCAGCAATGCACGGGTCTCGCCCTTGCGGTGGATTACGCCGAGCGCCTCAAGGGCGCGCTGCTGCATTTTATTGGGCTTGATTTCTTCGAGGTCGTTCGTGGTTGGGCTAACAGTTGCCTGGAACGTCGGTTTCGATTTGGGCTTTGAGGGATGTGCCGATCGATATGCGGCATAGTTCTCAATCCAGTCTTGGGAAAGCAAAACGGTTGAGGTGTCGTTCCACAACGAATTGAACTCGCCCCTCAGCTCGCCGAGTAGGCGGCTGTTCTCGACAGTCTGGTACAGCACGTTCCATTCTTTATTACAGGTGAGGGCGGTCTGCGTCATGTTCGAGCTGCCGACGATGACCGTGCTGGTTTCGCCTTTATCAAAAATGTATCCCTTGGCATGCAGATTACCCTGGAATACGCGAACTTCCATGTTGTCGTATTCCAGGAGCTTGCGAAAGGCATCGGGTGAGTTGAAGTTGAGATAGGTGGACGTGAGCAGCCTGCCCTTAATGCCACCCTGCTTGAGCTCTTGGAACGTCTCGACCAGGATTTGAAGGCCGCCGTCTGCAACAAACGCTACGCAAAAGTCAAAAGAGCCGCAGGTTGAGAGCTGCTCCTTGATAACGGATAGTAGTGTTCCGCCTGTCGCCTTTGAGTTGGCGATGAGCTTGGGTGAATCGTTCCCGCGTGCAAGCGAGTCGAATTCAATATCAATCTGCTGCTGCGTAGTCATCCCGGCCAAACCTTTCGAAAGACTATGTTGGCGCCAGGATAACAGATCGACCGTTCGTGTTTTGGGCGTATGTGATTTTTAGACTATCGGCTACTCAAGTTTGTGGCTGCGGCCTTGGTGCCGTGTCTTGCTGGGCCTCTCTCTATCTATGTGTATGTGTTTTCGTCTTATAGGCTGCTGGGAGAAGTCCTGCCCCCAAGATTCCGCGCATGCCATGGCTCCGTGTCGGCCATGTGGCAAGTTGCTTGTCATAGCCTCGCCGGAATCCGACTGCAAATGGCCACGGACGGATATGCAGGTTCTTGTCGCTACGTGAGAAAAACTTGCAAAACTCGCAAGTTCTTGTCATGCTGTGAGAAAAACTTGCAGATTGGGGCGGGCGATGGATAAACGGATGGTCCCTAGAAATCGATATCTCGAGAAATTGATTGCCTTTCGTGATGCGGATGTCATCAAGGTCGTAACGGGTATGCGCCGTTGTGGCAAATCGACGCTTCTGGACATGATGCGCAAACATCTTGAGGATAACGGCGTTCCATCCGAATGTCTTTTGACCTTTAAGATGGAGTCGTTTGAGCTGGAGGGCGTGCGTGATTGGCGAGAGCTTTACCGCCACGTCGACGGCCTAATGCCTGCTGGTAAGAGGTGCTATCTCTTCTTCGACGAGCTCCAGGAGGTTGCCGGATGGGAGAAGGCGATTAACGCACTTCGTGTCGACCGGGACTGCGATATATATGTTACGGGTTCGAATGCTTTTCTCCTGTCGTCTGAGATTGCGACCTTAATCTCGGGCAGGTATGTCGAGATTCGGATGCATCCGCTCACTTTTTCGGAATATGTCGACTTTCTTGGTCCGACTGACGTCACGAATAGGCTCGCTGTTTTTGGTCGGGAGGACATTGTTGCGCTCGACGATCTTCTCGACCGTTATCTTGTGTTTGGAGGCCTGCCGTTTCTCGCTGCTTCAAAACTGCCGGAGCAGGAAATGAAGGACTATATCTGGAGCACGTACCAAACAATCGTCGGGCGCGACATTTTGGCTCGCGAGGCGCGTCGGGGTAGACGGTCGGTGACGAGCAGGAGTGTGCTCGACCGCGTCACTTCCTACTTGGCCGATAACATTTCAAACCCGACATCAATTAACAAGATTGTTGGCACGCTGGCGGAGAACGGGCTGAAATCCTCGCATGGCGTCGTGGACACTTGTGTGTCCGCCCTTGAGGAGACCTATATCTTTTCGCATGCGCGCCGATTTGATATTAAGGGTCGGGACATTTTGAAGACCGGTGGCAAATTCTACATTGAGGATCTGGGGCTTCGAGCTTTCTTGGATGGGTATCGCGGCAGCGACAGTGGGCGTGTTCTCGAAAATGCCGTTTACAATCGCCTTGTCTATGACGGATATCAAGTCTTCACGGGTCATCTTCGAGATGCCGAAATCGACTTCGTTGCAATCGGCGACGGCTCGGATCGTAAGTTTATTCAGGTTACAGAGTCGATTGACGAGGAGGCGACGCGTAAGCGCGAGCTGCGTCCATTTGAGCTCAGATCGCTCGAGAAGATTACCGGCGGTTACGAGAAGATCATTGTCGTTCGTCAGGGGAGCCATCCGACCGACATCGACGGTATCAAAATCGTTTCTGCAGTCGATTTCTTAATGGGTAGGCTTGGGGCTTAGGGCGTTTGGAGCGCGTCTGTTTCCTATGCCTAGCGACATTGCCACAGCTCGTGACGCCGCCGGCTTCTTCCTTTCCGTCGGGCGGCACCAACTCAGTTGATCCGTTGGGGATGGAGGAAAGCGGATCATTTTCGGCGCGCCGCAGGTGATACGAATCCTGCGGCGCGCTGTTTTTTGCGCGAGGGCTTTCAGCTGTGTCCGCACGACATGTGACACTTACCCTGCCGTCCTTCTCTGCCGCGGCGGCATGTACCCAAACAACGACCCTCTAAGGAGTTCGATATTGATGAGTGACAACACCAAGCATCTCGCAAAGAAGTGCGTCAAGGACGCGGGGCCGTGCCTCGCGCTGTGCGTAGCCGGCGCAGCGGTCGCGCTGCTGGCTGTTCTGGGGCCATTCGACGTGCTCCGAAGTGCCAGTTCCCTGCACGTTTGCATGGCCCTTGCCGGCGCCATGATGACCGGCGGCGTGCTCGATCTGGTTTTTGGGTGCTTGACCCGTTTGGATGGAAGAACGAGGGGTAAGCCCTAAGGGATGGAAGGGCTGGAACGGTTAGCTTAGTAATCGTGCAGAATGCGGGCTAGCGACTTGCAGGGAAGTGGTGATCCGATGACGGTCTATGTGACGGGCGACATTCACGGTGGGCTCGACATGCAAAAGCTCCGCGACTGGGAGCTTGGGGATAGCCTGACGAGCGACGACTATCTCATCGTCGCCGGCGACTTTGGCTTTCCGTGGGATTTCTCTGCCGAGGAATGCGCCGATATCGCTTGGCTGGAGTCGCGCCCCTATACGTTGCTGTTCGTCGACGGCAACCACGAACGTTTCGATCACTGGGCGGAGCGTCCCATGGAACTGTGGCACGGCGGCCTGATGCAGCGCCTGTCGGACACCTCGCCCATCCGACGCCTGACGCGCGGCGAGGTTTTTGAGCTCGACGGCTCAACGATCTTTACCATGGGCGGCGCCACGAGCGTGGATAAGGAATACCGCATTCCGTATTCCAGCTGGTGGCCGCAGGAGCTGCCGGACGAGCGCAACTTTGAGGAGGCGCGGGCAAAGCTCGAGAGCATGGGCTGGAAGGTCGACTACGTGATCACCCACACCTGCTCTACGCGCATGCTTTCGCCCACGCTTTATCCGGCATCCAGCTGGAATTGCCCCACGGTTGATCGACTTACGGCATTTTTCGATGAGCTGGAAGATCGCATGGACTACAAACGCTGGTATTACGGGCATTTTCATCGGGATGCCAACCCGGCCGAGCGCCATACCGTGCTCTACGACTGCATCGTTCGCTTGGGTGACGAACTCCAGCCCTGGGATGTTGCGTAGAGGCGGGGTGGCTGGCTACTCGACCGTTACAGTGATGTTCTCGCGGTGCGCACGGATGACGTTCCATCTAAAGTGCTCGACCAGCTGTTCGGCAGAGCGCGGCGTGGTGTCCGGCGCGATGCCTGTTTGCCCGGCGAGCCATCCCAACAGTGCCTCGGGCGTGCCAAATCGTGCGCGTAGTTCGCTCAGGTCCAGATCGCGATCGCGCTTGGAAAGGCGGCGGCCGTCCGGCGACATGAGCAGCGGAATGTGCGCGTAGCGCGGTGTGGGCAGTCCCAGCAGATGTTGCAGATAGATCTGGCGCGGCGTGGAACCAAGCAGGTCACATCCGCGTACGATCTCGGTGACGCCCATGGCGGCGTCGTCGACCACCACGGCCAGCTGATAAGCAAACACGCCGTCGCTGCGACGCACCAAAAAGTCGCCGCACTCGGTGGCGAGTGCCTCGCATTGGGCTCCGTACGTGCGGTCAACGAATTCGACCACATCGTCTGTGAGGTCGTCGACGGCGGGCACGCGCAGGCGCGTGGCCGGAGCGCGCAGGGCACTGCGGCGGGCGATTTCTTCGGCCGAAAGGCTTCGGCAGGCGCCACGGTAGATGGGTGTGCCGTCGCTGGCATGCGGCGCGCTCGCGGCGTGGAGCTCGGCGCGCGTGCAAAAGCAGGGATAGGTGAGGCCGACGTCTTGTAGCTGGTGCAAGGCGCTCTCGTACAGGTCGAGGCGATCGTGCTGGTAGTAGGGGCCTTCGTCCCACTCAAGCCCTAGCCAGGCCAGGTCGTCAATCAGTTGAGCGGCAAGTTCCGGGCGCTTGCAGCGATCGTCCAGATCCTCGATGCGCAGCACGATGCTGCCGCCTTGGCTGCGGGCTGAAAGCCACGCGCACAGGCAGCTGAACACGTTGCCCAGGTGCATGCGGCCCGAGGGCGACGGGGCAAAGCGGCCCACGACGGGCACGGGGGCGGAGGCGGGTGGCGTCGCTGGCGCGTCCGCGGCGGGCGTTGCTATGTTGCGTGTTTTGATATCCATGCGGACGAGTATAGCGCGGGGTGAGGTGGGGGGCGTCGTCGATGCTCGCGAGTTGCCGAGGCTGCGTGTTGTGCGCGGCGGGCACCGACTCAACACCTCGATTACCGTCCCAAGCTCAGCCCCTTCAACCCCTCAAACGACAGAAACCCCGGCAGCTCTTCGCAACTGCCGGGGTTTCCGCGGAAAAGGGGGACATGATCCTCAAGCGAACGGCAAAGGGGCAAACCGTTTTCGCTCAACTGCTTTATGCCCCTCGCTCGCCGGCTTAATCGGCTCACGCCGCGCCCACACAAAGCCGCTACACCTGTGACGGAGCTATGAAGTGGTATCTATTGCCGGAGCGGGCTATGCCAAGGAGTGTCCCAGATTGCCGGCAGATAAGGAACGTCCCCAGGTGCCGGCCGCGGGCGTGACTTTCGTCCCGTTTGATACTCCGCTGACCTAGATGTTCGTCACATGAACCCGCAAACGTGGGACAATGACGCTACTGGTATCACAGACAAAGGATGTGCCTATGAACGCCCCCGTTGCCAAGACCTGTCGGCAGCGCTGCCCGTTTGCGCGATTTGCTTCCATTTGCGCGCTCGTCGCGTGCGCGCTGCTGCTGTTGCCCGCCGTTGCACGTGCCGACGGGTATTCCATGACCCAAACTTATATCAGTGCCACGGTTGAGGCCGATGGATCGCTGACCGTTGTTGAGGGACGACAGTTTGATTTCGACGACGACATCAACGGCGTGTTTTGGGAGATCAATACGGGCACCAACCAGCAGGGCGGCACGGCGGGCGTCGATGTGCTGAGTGTCGAGGAAGAGGACACCGCGTTTAACAAAGTCGATAGCGCGAACAAGGGCGATTCTGGCGTCTACACGGTCGAGCAGGCCGGTGACGGCGTAAGGATTAAGGTGTTCAGCCCCCACGAGAGCGGCGACAGCGCGATCTATTACGTGAGCTACACCATGACCGGTGCGGTTATGAACTGGGCCGATACCGCCGAGCTCTACTGGAAGTTCGTGGGCGACGGCTGGTCTGCGGATTCCGACGATGTCGAGATGGAAGTGCGCTTCGCAAATGCCGCTGCTGGGACGGCGGCCGTCAAAGGCGATAACTTCCGCGCATGGGGCCACGGTCCGCTGACGGGCGACGTGTCGCTCGATGAGGACGAGCCCATGGTCACCTATACCATTCCCTGCGTGCATCAGGGCGAATTCGCCGAGGCACGCATCGCCTTCCCCAGCGACTGGGTGCCGCAGCTTGCCGCCTCGGGCGAAGAGCGCATGTCAACGATCCTGAGCGAAGAGAAGGAATGGGCCGACGAAGCTAACGCCCGCCGTGAGCACGCGCGTGCGGTTGCCGGCGCGATTGCCGTGATGTGTGTTGTTGTGGCGGTTGCCTATACCGGTGTAATCGTGATGCTCAAGCTGCGCAGGCCCAAGCCCAAGCCGCTCTTCCAGGACGAGTACTTCCGCGATGTGCCCTCCGCCGATCATCCCGCGGTGCTTGCAACTCTTATGAGCTGGAACGACGTGCCCGATCAGGCATATATCGCCACGCTGATGAAGCTGACCGACGACCGCGTGATCAAGCTGGAAGAAGCGACCGAGACCAAGAAGAAGGGTCTGCTCCGTCGCGAAAAAGAGGAGCAGACGTATCGCATCACAGTGACCGACGAGGCCTGGAAGGCTGCCAAGAAGGACGGCATCGACCGCGACGTACTCAAGGTCTTCTTCGCTGGCGTTAAGCCCGATAAGGACGGAGTCCGTTCGCGCACGTTTAGCGAGCTGGAGGAATACGCTAGCGAGCGCACCACATCTGTTGGCGACAAGCTCGAGGACTATCAGAGCACGGTTAAGGGCAAGCTGGAGGCGCGCGAGCTTATCGCCTCGGACGGCACCGTCGCCCTGGTTGCCGGCTTGGTTCTCGGCATCATCATTGTCTTTGGCATTTTGGGCTCTCTGTTCTATACCGACTTTGCGGACGCCAACGTCGGTGCCGCTATGATCTCGATCCCCGTCACGATTGTGGGCTTTGTCCTGAGCTGCACCTTCCGCCGTTACACGTCGGAGGGCGCCGAGGTGGCGGCTCGCTGCAAGGCGCTCAAGCATTGGCTCGAGGATTTTACGCGCCTGAAGGAGGCCGTCCCCAGCGATCTGATCTTGTGGAACAAGCTGCTGGTGATGGGCGTTGCCCTGGGCGTTTCGAAAGAAGTGCTGCGACAGCTGGCCGAGGCCGTGCCTGCGGATCTGCGCAACAGCGACGATTTCTACGACAACTACCCCTGCTACTGGTGGTATTACCATCACTACGGCAACGAGTCTCCGCTCGATTCGTTCAACGATGTGTATCACGAGACCATCCGCGAGCTGGCTTCGAGTTCCGATAGCTCGAGCGCCGGCAGCGGCGGCGGCTTTTCCGGTGGCGGCGGTGGTGGCGTCGGCGGAGGCGGCGGCGGAACGTTCTAGCGAGCGCTTGCTTTGGGGTGGATCTTTCTGGGCGGTTGCCAGGGAAGATCCATCCCATTTTTGTGCATCGAAACGGGCCATGCTTTCCGCTGCGGACCTTCGCACAAGGGGCAGTGGGCAAAAAATGCCAAATATGAGTACTGTTGCCTAGATTGTCACATTTGTTGTACTAAAAAATGGACTCCTAACGATATTATTTCTCGTTAGGAGTCCATTTTATTGTACATTTGGGGAGATACGTTAGTTCATCTGACGCGTCGAGACGCCTAAGAGACCCGAGAAAGCCGAATTGCGCTGCTGCTAAAAAGGTAACAGTACTCATATTTGATGTTTTTTGACCACAGCTATTTGCAGGCCCCCTATAGGGCGATGCCAACGAGGGCTTCGGCGGCCGTTTTGCTCAAGACTGTCCCCAGCGACTAGTCATTTAAGAACGTCCCCAATGACTAGGTGTGGTTGCTGCCAAGGAGTGTCCCGGGGTGCCGGCATAGACGATATGAGCAGGACATAAAAACATTGAGAGCCCCTGCTGCATGAAAGACCGCGGATTAGGCCGACAATGGTGAGTGTCTAATCCAACCGTGGCGGCCACGCCGCATTCATGGAAGGGGCTCCCATGCTCGATACTACCACCTTCGTCGGCCTCGACGTCCACGCCCGCTCGATAAAGGCAGTCTCCCTCGACGTCATGACCGGGGAGGTGCGCTGCGCGACCTTCGGCTACGACGCCGGGGCAGTCGCGGAGTGGGTGCGGTCCGTGGACCCAAAGGCCAGGTGCGTGTACGAATCCGGGGTCACGGGCTTCGACCTGCAGAAGAGGCTTTCCGGCCTGGGGGTCGACTGCGTGGTCGGCGCCGTCTCGAAGATGATCAAGCCCAGCGCGGACAGGCGCAGGAAGAACGACCGCAACGACGCCGAGTTCCTCGCCCGCATGCTGTCGGTCGGCAACGTGGTCGAGGTGTGGGTCCCCGACGAGCGCCCTCGAGGACGCGCGCGACGACCTGCAACACGCCAAGCAGTGGATGTCGAAGTTCCTGCTGCGCCACGGCCTCGTCTTCGACGAGACGACGCCGGCCGGCAGGCGCAG
>URRT01000027.1 GCA_900550355.1 uncultured Collinsella sp. | reverse complement strand
GGAACTCGCGACAAACTTCATGCCCTCCGGTCCGCCCCGGGAGCCAGGTTAACTAATTCGGGCCCGGCATTCAGAAAAGTCAGTGCAGCAAAATGGCGATGCAGATGGTGCGAACAAGAAAGGGGCACGTTGCTGAAACGTGCCCCCTATGAGTGGGGTATGAGGCTAGCGCTCGTAGATTACGTTACCTGCCAGGTAGGTGGCCTGAACCTTGGTGGCTTGGAGCTCTTGGGGGTCAACGGTGAGCGGGTTTTGGTCCAGGACTACCAGGTCGGCGTATTTGCCGGGCTCTAGGCTGCCGAGGTTTTGCTCGTCGCCCGCTGCGTACGCGCTACCAAGCGTGTAGTTGCGCAGGGCCGTTGCCGCGTCGATGCGCTCGCTCGGTAACCAGCCGCCCTCGGGCCAGTGACTGCGAGGGTCTTGGCGCGTGATGGCCGTGTAGAGCACGTTCATGCTGGTAACGGCCGTGATGGGGCTATCGGTGCCGAAAGCTTGACGGATGCCGCGCTGCTGATAAGTTGCGAACGGCCACATGATGCGGCTGCGTTCCAGGCCCAGGTCGCGCTCCGGGCCACCCGGGTCGAGCGTGATGTGGCAGGGCTGGCTCGAGGCAATGACGTTGAGCTTGCGCAGACGATCGATGTCCTGAGGCAGCAGATTCTCCAGATGTTCGAGCGTGTTATGACCGTGCGGGGGCAGACCGTAGAGCTCTGCCGCCTCCTCAAAGATATCGAGCGCAGCATGGATGGCACCGTCGCCGATAACGTGGATACGCACGGTGTGGCCGCGCTCGGCTGCCGCCAGAACCAACTTGCGCATGCGCTCGACAGGAACCGTCAGGCGACCCTGGTCGCCCGGGAAGCGCGGGTTGGTATAGGGCTCAGTGAGGTATGCGGTATGCTCGCTCGACACGCCGTCGAAGAACTGTTTAAAGCCTGGCGCCGAGAGCAGCGCGTTGTTCGCGTAGCGGGTCTGGAGTTCTTCCAAGCGCGATTGGTCATCCAGCAGCGTGGGAAACAGATGGGCGCGGATGCCCAGCTTGCCGGCGGCCTGCAGCTTGTCGTAAACATCGTCGCGAATAAAGTCGCAGCCCGGCATGGGCATGAGCGACATGTCGCAGATTGAGGTGATGCCCTGCTCGGCCATACGCTTCATCTGGTCGGCGTAAGCGCTCGCGATGCGGTCCTCGCCCAGCCACTCAAGGCAGCGCGGTAGCAGCTGCATGGCAGCCGCCTCGTGAGCAATACCCGTGAGCTCACCGTTTGAGTCTTTGTCGTAACTGCCGCCCGCCGGAGGCTCGCTGTCACGCGTCACGCCGAGGGCTTCGAGCGCGCGGCTGTTGAGCCACAGCGTATGCCCGTCGCCCGAGTACATAACACAGGGGCGATCAGGGAAGGCGGCGTCGAGGGAGGCCTTGGTAGGGTGCTCGGGCGGATCCCAGCGGTAATCGCGCCAGCCCTGGGTCACGACCCAGGCGTCATTGGGCAGGCCCTGGGAAAACTCGAGCGCATGCTGCACCAGTGACGCCTCGGACGTGCCCATATCCATGAGCATGTACGGCGAGGAACCGACCGAGGTATGGAAGAAGTGCAGATGAGCGTCATGGAAACCGGGACAGATGAACTGCTCGCCGTAATCGACCACCGGCGTGGCGGCAGGTGCGGCGGCAATCACGTCATCGGGCGTGCCAACTGCGACGATACGATCACCCGCGATGGCGATCGCCAACTCACGGGCGGTATCGATGCCGTCTTGGGCGGTAAAGACGTTCTTGGAGCGGATAATCCGATCGATATGTTGCATGGGCAACCCCATCTCTGGCGGGTAATTCAACACTCCGAGTGTACTCCCCCGCCCTTGCAACAAAACCCCAAGCGGCAAACGGCAACTTTACCAGCCCTAGCGGCAGGGGGCATACTGAAGAGAGCCTGTACGATTTTGCGATCAACCCAGCAAGGAGCAAATCGACCATGACGAAGACCAAGGCACAGCAAATTATGGCGGCAACCGAGGTTCGCGCGGCAGACGACGTCACCGCGGCCATCCAGGATATCGCCGCCGAGTTTGAACCCTACATCATCAAGCAGCGCCGGCACTTCCATAAGCACCCGGAGCTGAGCCTTGCCGAGGAGCGCACGACTTCCGACATCGCCAACCAGCTCGACGCCATGAATATCCCCTACGAGCGCCCGCTCAAGACGGGCCTGGTAGCGACACTTCGCGGTACCGCGCCCGATGCCTACCGCGAGGACGGCACGCCGCGCCGCCGCATCCTGCTGCGCGCCGACATCGACGCCCTGCCTGTCACCGAGCAGACCGGCGAGGAGTTCGCCAGCGTCAACGAGGGCTGCATGCACGCCTGCGGTCACGACTGCCATATCGCCATGATGCTCGGCACGCTGCAGATTCTGCGCCACATGACCGATGACATCCACGGCGAGATTCGCATCGTATTCCAGCCCAGCGAGGAAAATGGCCAGGGCGCCAAGCTCATGATCGGCACGGGTGTGCTCGATGGCGTCGACGGCGCCTACGCCGCGCACATCTGGAGCGAGGTCGATGCCGGCACCGTAAGCTGCGAGCCCGGCCCGCGCATGGCAAACACCGACTGGTTCCGCATCGACGTCCGCGGCACCTCGTGCCATGGCGCCATGCCCCAGCGCGGCCACGACGCCGTTATGGTTGCCGCCGAAATCGTCAACGCTCTGCAGACCATCGTTTCGCGCGAGATCAGCCCATACGAGCCGGCTGTCATCACCGTCGGCGAGCTGCACGGCGGCACCGCGCGCAACGTTATCGCCGGCACGGCCTACCTCGCCGGCACGGTGCGCACCTACGGAGATTCGACCCACGAGGAAATGCCGGAGCTTATGCGCCGCATCGTGGAGCATACCGCGGCCGCCTTGGGCGCCGAGGCAGAGCTCACCGACTACACCATCGCCAACTACAAGGTCGAAAACGACGCCGCCTCGAGCGAGCGCTGCCGTCAGGCCGTAATCAAGTGCTTGGGCCCCGCCGGTCAAGGCCATTACCGTGGCACGCTTTCGGGCGAGGATTTTTCGGAGTACCTGCGTCGCGTACCGGGCGTGCTCGCCTTTGTAGGTACGCGCAACCCCAAGATTGGCGCCACGTACGCCCAACATTCCTGCTTCTACAAGATCGACGAGACCGTGCTGGCAAAGGGCTCCATGGTGGCCGCCCAGTATGCTATCGACTTTTTGGCCGAGCCCACGCAAGAGGAGCTCGACGGCCCCGCGATTACCGCGGTCGCCGAAACCAACCCCGATCTGGCCGCCAAGTTGCGCTCTGCCAAGGCGACGACCGCCGAGGCTCGCGGCGCCATCCATGATGCCCGAACGGCTCGCCATGCCGCGATCAAGGGCATCCACGACGCACGCGCTGCTGCACGCCGCGAGGAGAAGCACGACGAGTAGTCGATTCGCTGGCATCTCGCAGTCATAGCCACATCGCGATGTCAAAGCGGGGGCGGACGTTTCGACACGTCCGCCCCCGCTCATTCTTCAAGCGCTATTTCTACTATTTCTACCCCGTCCCCAAATGGCAGACGGCATGGCTACTCGTCCTGAGGTTCCTCGTCGGAGCTTGGCTCGGACGCCGACTCAGGTGCAGGTGCCGGCTCAGGCTCAGGCTCAGGCGCAGGCTCGGGCTCAGATGCCGGCTCAGGCTCGGGCGCCGGCTCAGGCTCGGTCGCGGGAGCGGGTGCAGGTGCCGGCGAAGCATCCGGAGCACCGTAACCCGAAGGAGCGGACTTCTTCTCGAAGGGCAACACAAAAGTCAGGACGTCGTCCTTATCCTCATCGGCCCACTCGCTTGCATAGCGTGCGGCCCAATAGCCAACGGCACGGTGCTTGAGCATCTTGCCAAAGACCGTAAGAAATACGGTGACGAAAGCGACCAGCACCAAGAACAGCACGAGCGTGACGCCACCGCCGGTAACAATTGCCTCAATACCCGTAGGACGATAGTAGTAGCTATACATACCGACAGAGGCAATGGCGCCAAAGACGGCCGTCAAGATCCATGTGACAACGTTGGCGACCAGGCCCGTCAAAAACTCGGGAAGGAACGAAGCACAGAACAGCTTGGTCTTGTTGTGCTTAAAGGCCGCCCAGACCTTATCGAGCGAAAACGCGCTCTCGACGCGACCGGTCACCGCAAAGTGCATCACGGCAATGTCGGCGAACATCTTAAAGAAGACCCCCAAGACTGCCGTGGCAATCATAGCCAGGACAAGCAGGCCGAGCGAACCGAACAGCGCAGCTTCGAGCGCATAAGAGCCGTAATACGAATACGAGCCTGCGGCGCCAATTACTACGCTCTCCACCAGCGAAAGCACTACACCGATAACGGGAATGGCAGCGATAACCTCGAGCACGACCGAAATAACGCTCGAAAAGACTCCGAGACCAAACGACGTGGAACGCATGAGTGGACGGTCCATGCCGTCATCGACCTTGAGCGACAGATCGCGACCCCACTCGATACCAAAGCCGGAACCGCACACGCTCGCAATGCAAGCTGCCAAAAAGCCGATGGCAGCCGCAATGCCACCAATAACGGGAATAAACAACACGAGCACCGACACAACGCAAATCAGCGCCGGCAAAAACGCGATTTGGCATACACGCTGAAGCACGCCCGGAGTCTTGGTCATATCTTGAAACGCCTGAGCCACACAGCCCTTTGGCGCATTCGCCACGGGCGGTTGCGGAACAAACTGCTGGGGCTGAGGCTGTCCCTGGGGAGCGGGGCCAGCGGCACCGGCATTAGGAGCACCGCACACACCGCAGAACTTGTCGTTATCGCCCATAGGAGCGCCACACTGCGAACAGAACATCGAAATCATCCCTTCGTATCTAGAGCGAATCACCTGGATCGCAAACGATGTCTTTGGCATCATTATCACCCAATGTGAGTTCAAATACTCAAAGATGACCGATTTGCAAGATACACGGCGCCAGCAGGCGGTTCGTTGAATACGTCTGCGCTAGTTCGTGCCGCGGAAGCCCTTGCCGACGATCTCGGAGCTGTCGACAATCGTGATAAAAGCACCCGGATCGACTTCGCGCGCATAGCGGCGTAGTTGCACGGCCTCGCGACGGCTCAGCACGCTCATGATCACCGTCACGCACTTGCCCGAGAAGGCACCGTAGCCGCGGCTGATGGTCGCTGTGCGGTTGAGATGCTTGACGATAAACTCCTCGACCTTAAGGGGTTCGGAGCAAATGACCGTGCAGACCTTACGAAGATGGATGCTCTCGATGGCCTTGTCGACCACGAGTGTCTTGGCAAACAGGCCGAGCACGCAATACAGACCGACACGCGGGCCATACAAAAAGGCTGCGATGGTCACGATGCCGATATCGACCAGCAGCAGGGCACGGCCAATCTCGAGCGTCGTGCGGCGCTTGAGGATCATGGCAAGAATGTCCGTGCCACCCGTCGAGGCGCCAATATCAAAGACAATGGCGCTGCCGAGCGCCGGCAGGATCACGGCAAAGCACAGGTCGAGCCACATATCACCCGTCAGAGAGACATCGGCCGGAATGAAGAGCTCAAACAGCGAGACGTAGGCCGAAAGCGCAAACGAAGCGAAGACGCTCCACAGGATTGCCTTGCGCTCCAAAAAGATAAAGCCCAAAACAACGAGAACCGCGTTGATAATCCACATAAAGACGCCGACGGGCAGGGTCGGGAGCAGCGTGGACAGAATGACCGACACGCCCGAGGTGCCGCCAAAAGCAAAGTGATTAGGGGTTTTAAACGCAACGATGGCAAAGGCCGTAAGAATCAGGCCCAGATTGAGCTCGGCAAAAAAGCGCGGGAAGCCCGGCTCCTGGCTGCGCTTTTGGCCGGCACGCTCGCCGCGCTCGATATCGGTGCGATCAACCACGCGCTCCATCGGCACTACGGGAGGACGATGCACCTCTTCGGCAGCACGCGATGCCGCCTCTGCCGCGGCGGCCTCAATCGCCCATGCCTTGCTTTCTGTTTCGTGCTCGTCAGCCATTACGGCAACCCCTCGTTAACAATTTGGAAACAATGCGCCCATTAGGGTAACGCGGAACGCGACGATTGCAACCCCTAGTTAGACGAGCGGTATGCCTACATCGGGGGGCATACAAATAACGGCCGGCCACGCTTTTGCTTGCGCGGTCGGCCGTTTAACGTTTTCGCAGATAAAACCTGCCAAAACAAACCTGTCCCTTTTAGAAGGCTACTCGTGCTGGCTGGTGCGGTGCTCGTACTCCTCGGGGGTGATGACGTCCTCGATGCGCAGGTTGACGCCCGCCACCTCAAGGCCGGTCATCGCGGCAAGGCGCTCGGTGACACGTGCCTTGACATCGTCGAAGATCGCGGGCGCATAGGCGCCGTACTCGATAATGACGGAGATGTTGACGACCACGCGATTGTCATCGGTGACCTCGACCGTCACGCCCTTGGTCAGATTCTCGGCACCAAACTGCTCCTGCACAAAGTGCATGAGGTTACCCTTCATGCCCAGAACGTGCGGAACCTCGCGGGTGGCCATGGCAACGATCTTCTCGATCACGCCGTTGGAATAGGTCAGCGAGTCCTCGGACTCGTCCGCTTCCTCGTCATCCTCATCCACATCGGACTCGGCCTCGACGAGCGCCTCATCCTCGAGCGTTACGTCCTCGGCCTCGGCGACGACCGCCTCGTTCTCCTCGAGCTCGGTATCGGCTACATCGACCTTCGTATTAAAAGCCATGGTTCCTCCTTATGCCTGCCGCAGATGCGACAGTCGAATACATATTAGCGGCCGCTAAACAGACGGCCGAAGAAGTTGACGATCCCGTTCTCGCCGTCGCGAATTTGGCCGATCACAGCGCCGATCAACACGAAGAATGCAATGACGAGCGTGTCCCACAGGCCGAGCGTGAGCACCAACACGGCGAGGATAAAGCCAGCGACGGCACCGAGCGTGGTGTTGGGGTGACGCACAGCATAGCTCCAGATGGCAGCGCCCGTACCCTTGATGAGACCCATAGCCTCGTCAAAATCCGCGGCTGCCGCGTCTTGTAACTCGGTTGCCTCTGCTTTGGAATCAACAGGTTCGCTCGCCGGCGTGGCGCTCTGGTCAATCGTCAGGCGCGGCGTACGAGCGGTCTTATCTTGATTGGTATCACTCACCGGAAACCTCCACGGTCTGGACGGTAGTCTTGGACGGCAAAAAACGGACGCGCGTGGTCGTACCCGGCGTGCCGAGCATGGTGTCGCAAGCTTCCTCGATGCGCTGCTGCATCGCGGTAGCCAGAGATGCCACGTCCTTATCGTCAAGCGCGATAGCCTCGACCTTAAATCGGACGTGCGAATCGTCGGGGCCTTGGACGCGGGCCTCGACATGCTCGACCATCACGCGGTCGTCGCGCTCGGCAGCAGCCCTAGCACACGAAGAAAGCGCCGCAAGGGTGACCTCGATATTGCGCTCCCCCGCCGGATGCACACAGGACGGCTCGCGACGAGCAAACATCAGGCGGAAGAAGCTTACCAGCACGCCGATCGCCACAACTCCGCCGCATGCCGTCACGACCATGCGCGGCATGGGGTCGCGCATCAGCAGCATAAAGCGATACGTATACGGCCCCCAAAACTGGCAGACAAGCGTACCCAGCGCCACGATGGTGGCGGCAAGATACACGATCGCTAGGGCTCGTTTGAGTACGCGCACGCGGCGCTCCCTTCAAATCTCGGCTCTCGAAATGCAAAACGGTTCGCATCATTATAAAAGAGCCGGGTCCGGTGCTCTACGCACGCGGATCCGGCTCATCTATTCCACGAGGCTTGCATGCTCGCTTCATTATGCCCAGATATGCACGGCTTAACCCGTGCGGGCGCTACTCCTCCTCGAGGGCAGCGATGACCTCGTCGGTCATGTCCATGGTGCTGTAGACATCCTGGACGTCGTCGAGCTCCTCAAGACGGTCGATGAGGCGCTGGACCTTCTTGGCGTCGGTACCGGAGACCTCGGTCGGGGTGGTCGGGACCATGGTGGTCTCGGAGCCCTTGACCTGGACGCCCTGCTCCTCGAGCGCCTTGGAGACAGCCATGACGTCGTTGGCAGCGGTCCAGACGATCCACTCCTCGCCGGCGTCCTCGTAGTCCTCGCCACCGGCCTCGGCGATGGCCATCATGAACTCATCCTCGTCACCGGCAGGACCGTTGGCGATCATGGTCTCCTTCTTGGCGTTCTCGTCCAGGATCTCCTTGGCGACGACGATCTGGCCCTTGCGCTCAAACTGGAAGGCGACGGAGCCCGAGGTGCCCAGGTTACCACCAGCGTGGGAGAAGGCGGAACGGACATCAGCGGCGGTGCGGTTGCGGTTGTCGGTCAGGCAGTCAACGTAGACGGCGACACCGGCGGGACCGTAGCCCTCGTACACGATGTTCTCGTAGACGGCGGCATCGGCACCCGAACCAAAAGCCTTGTCGATAGCGGACTTGATCTTGTCCTTAGGCATAGACTGAGCCTTGGCCTTAGCAACGGCAGCGGCGAGGCTGGCGTTGTTCTCGGGCAGCGGGTCGCCGCCGAGACGGGCAGCAACGGTGATGTTGCGGCTCAGCTTGGAGAAGAGGGCGGAACGCTTGGCGTCCTGCGCGCCCTTACGATGCTTGGTTGTGGCCCACTTAGAGTGTCCGGACATACGTGTCTCCTATCGGTTTCGACCTAAAGCCCAGCGCAGATGCTCGGGCAATATAAACAAACGTCGTTATGATATACCTACTGGCCTGCGAGATAAACCCCAAAATGAAGGCGTCGTGATGATACAGCCCCTTGGTACAAAGTAACCTGCCCCCTTTGCACCAAATTAGGACCAGAGGAGGTCGCTGCGGGTGATGGTGGCGCCGATGGCAAAGGGCATGCAGGCGATGACCGGATACAGGTAGCGCATGTAGGTCGAGCCGTTGCAGGGACCGATCAGGCACACGGTGAGCACGCCCAGCAGCGGCACCCAAATGGCCAGCCCGCGCCACGAATGACGACGTAGCAGATAGACCACCACGGCAATCATGATCCACACATAGGTGGCCGAGCTCATGGCGAGCGAGATAAACGGGACGCGTTGTACTGCCACGCGATACAGGTTGATCAGGTGGTCGCACCAGCGCACGACCTTGCTATCGACCGGATGGAAGTCGAAGTACTTGAGATTATCGGGGCGTGCCATAATCTCGGCACTGCGCGCCGTGCTGTAGACCCACGCATCGCGGGCACTCGGATAAAAGTAGCCGTAGTAGTTATTGATGAGCGCCGAGATATAGCACTCGGGATCCTTTTTGAACATCTGGGCCCACACCTCAAAATAGGCCTTGATGTCCTCTTGCGAGGCATACTCGTTAAAGCAATTTTTAACGGCGTCCGACTTATCCGGGTTGTAACGGCGGCCCAGGTTCTCGTACTTGAGCACACGGTCGATCACGGCACGCTCTTCGTCGGTCACCAAGCCGTCGCAAGGAGCCTCCACAATGGTGCCGTCCTCCTTAACCGTGGGGTTGACGCCCGAGTTGAGGCCGTCGTGCTTTTGGACGAAACGAGCCGTCTGCTGAAACGGAATCGAGAGGATTTCGCGCTTGGAACCAGGCGTGATGTCGTGCACCGGCATAAAGACCTTGGTGAAGTACATGTTGGAGGCAAGGCAGAGCGCGAGCACCGCGAGGACGCCGACCCAGCGGAAACGCGGGATGGCGCCCGAAGGCGCAGCACCAGCCTGCTTGGCTGCACGACGAGCCACATACGCGTCCCATGCGCAAAACGCCGCCGCGATTACGCATGCCGCCAGGGGAAACACCAGGCCGCCGTTGCGCAGAAACGTGGAACCCATGGCGCCCAGAGCGAGCAGCAGCCAGTCGTGGCGCGCAAAGAGCACGGGCCTCTGTTCGCCCGCACGCTCGGCATTGGCATCGCGACGGGGCAGGCCGCAGGCCACGAGCTTCACGGTCTGCACCAACAGCAACAAAAACGTGTCGGCAAACAGCACATCTTTGGTAAGCAGGGCCGCGTAGTTGGAGAACATGGGCATAAACACAAAGAACAGCAAGATCACGCCGCGGACCGGCAGGCTCACGCCCAGTTTGCGCAGCGACGAGATGGAATAGGCCATGCAGGCGGCCGTAATGACGAACTGAGCGCAGGTGTAGATGGCAAGACCTGCGTTAGCACTGTTGAACAGTGAAAGCCCCAGCTGGACGCACGAACCGATGATAGCCGTGTGCACCACGGGATGATGTCCGTTGAGCAACACATTGGGATTGAGCAGGCGCAGGTAGTCACTCGTTCCGTTGGGGTAGTTGAACCACTGGCGAATCTGCGCACCCGTATCTCCCATAAAAAGGCCGGGCAGCGAGGCGATGAGCGTGGGCGCCCAGGCGATAATAAGCACCAGGAAGGGCCCGGCAAAGGGATGGACCGAGAGCACGGCGTGAGCCACACGCCATACGCGGCCAAAGTGCGCTTCGGAAAACGGAATGCGCCGAGAGCTCAGCCAATCTAGACACTCAAAGGCAAGGTAGAAGGCAACGACCGCCAAGAGCATCCAGCCCGCGCCGCCAATCCAGGCGCAGATGATGCGGGCCTTGTCGCCGAGCACGATCTCGGCCGAATCGGTGAGGTCGTAGCTGCGGCCAAACACCATGCAGACGGCAAAGAACAGCGACGGAAGGATCACCGAGGGACGCCAAGCGTCGCCGCGGCCAAAGAATACGTAGCGAAACGGCAGCGTGAGCAGGCAGGCAAGCGCAAGCAGCATGACCGCGTCGGTATGGCCGGCAAACGAGAGGAGCACCTCGTAGCACACGTACAGCATGCCCGAGGCTTTGGGGTCAATCGCCAAGACTGCGTTGCTCGACACCGGGGCGGGATCGATGGAAAACGCCGTGGTCGCCAACAGCGCGAGCAAAAATGCGATGAGCGTCTGCTTGGCGGGGTAGCGCTTAAACCAGACGATGCGGGCAGCGTCGCGCGCAGCCGTTGTGGAGAGGTCGGAATCCTTCACAGTCCGAAAGCCTTTCTAGAAACCTATCAAACTCGGCAAGACCACCACAAAGGTGCCTGTCCCCTTTGTGGTGGTCTTGGTTAGGCGTCCAGGTAGACGCGCTGGGGCTGGTTGCGGTGTCGGGCGAAAATGATGAGCGCCAGGCCGGCGATCACGAGCGGCAAACTCAGCAGCTGGCCCATGGTGATAACGCCTCCCAGCAGATAGCCCAGCTGGGCATCGGGCACGCGCACGAACTCAACGAGAAAGCGGACGATGCCGTACCCCATCACGAACACGCCCATAAACGTGCCCTGGGGCAGCAGCGGCTTTTTGCGGCTGAGCACCTGCAAAATACAGAAGAGCACGACGCCCTCTAGGAATGCCTCATAGAGCTGGGAAGGATGACGCGGCATATCGCCCGCGGTGCCGCCAAAGACAACACCCCAAGGCAGATCGGTCGGCTTACCCCACAGCTCGCCGTTGACGAAATTGGCACAACGGCCCAGGCACAGCGCCAGCGGAGCACCGATGACGGCAAGGTCGGCGATGGTCCAGGCGTCGAGCTTATACATGCGGCACACGATGATGCCGCCCAAGATGCCGCCCACCAGGCCGCCGTGGAAGCTCATGCCTCCCTCGTTGGTGGCAAAGATTTCGAGCGGGTGGGCCCAATAGTAGCCATCGCCGTAAAAGACGACGTAAAACAGGCGCGCGCCGATGATGAGGCCAAAGACCGCGCCGACCACGACGCTCGTCAGGTCATCAATCGTGATGTCGAAGCCCCAACGACGCTGCGTGCGGTACATAACGACCGCCGTGAGCAGAGCGCCGACCACGTAGGCCAGGCCGTACCAGTAGATGGTGATGGGGCCCGCCGAGATCGCGACGGGATCAAGCATATGGTAGAGGTCGTTGAGCATATCGATCCCCTGCTCCCTACATACAAATGCGGCCGCGGGCCTTGCGCTCGCAGCCGCATATCTGGGCGTAACGACTACGCGGAGCGTACCGTCCGCAGCTTTCGCATCTTAGAACGGCGCGTACTCGTCGTACAGGTCCTCGGCCTCGCCGGAAGCATTGACCTGCTCAACGCTGGTAACGCCGGGCACATGCTCCTTCAGGATGCGCTCGATACCCATGGAAAGGGTCAGCGAGCTCATGGGACAGCCGGCGCAAGCGCCCTGCAGTTCCAGCTTGACGACACCCTCGTCGTCGACGCCCACATACTCCATATCGCCGCCATCGGCCTGCAGGTTGGGGCGAATCTCTTCAAGAACCTTCTTAAGCAGCTCTTCGTTAACAGCCACAGGGGCTCCTTTCTCACAATAACGCGGGCACGCCCGCGGACAGAAGCTATGTTACTACAGCCGTGTACCCGCTCACGAGCCGTCCATGCGCGCAGACGCGACTTTCACGAGTAGTCAATTTGGGACGGGGCTCTTTGAGCTGCGTTCGTCGTCAGATAGCGACAACGCATATTACTGCCGAGCCTGTCCCCCGGTACCAATCTGGACATCGACGATGACCTGGCGGTAGCTGATGCCACAGGAGTCGAGGATGCGGCGGCTGATACGGCCGTCATCGGTGTCGGCGTACTTGTTGTCCAGGTAGACGACCTCGCCCACGCCCACCTGAGCCAAAATCTTGGCGCAGTCGTGGCACGGGAACAGCGTGACGTAGACCGTGGAACCCTCGAGGTCCTTGAGCGAGCCACGGTAGTTGAGCACGGCGTTGGCCTCGGCATGGACCACGTAGTTGTGCTTGTCCTGCAGCGGGTCGTCGCTCGTACCCCACGGAAAAAAGTCGTCGTTGAGCGCCGAGGGCGTACCGTTGTAGCCCACCGAAAGGATGCGGTGGTTGGTGTTGGCGATGCACGCACCCACCTGCGTGTTGGGGTCCTTGCTGCGGCGCTGCGCGGCGATGGCCACGCTCATAAAGAACTCGTCCCAGCTAATGACGTCCAGGCGCTTGCCTGACGAAGTTTGATGAAGATCGTCCGACATGGCAGACACCTCCGTAATCGCAATAGTTTGACCCATTGTAGCAGGTAAAAGGTGGGGGCGTTTGTCCCACCGGCGCCCTCACCTTTACACGCGGCGGGGCTTTTGGTTGATACGATAGAGCTCGGCCAGTCCTCGCAACGTCAGCGCATCGTCGACCGTCAGACTGTGACCGACCAGCGACGCGAGTGCCTCGGCATCGTCGCCGGTTATGACGATGGGCACGTCGCCCTCCCCCGCGGCCTTGGTCGCGCGCATCTCGGCGAGCACCATGTCGAGCATGCCGTCGATGCGGGCTACCTCGCCCAGAACCACGCCCGAGCGCATGGCCTCGCGCGTGTTGCGACCGATGACGTGCGTTGGCGCCGAAGGCTCGACCTGAGGCAAACGCGCCGCAGCAGCCGAAAGCGAGCGGGCGCCAAGCGCCAGACCCGGCGCGATGACGCCGCCCACAAAGGTACCGTGCGCGTCGATGACCTCGATATTGGTCGTCGTGCCCAAGTCGATTACGATGCAGGGAGAGCCGTAGACGGCGCGTGCCGCCACAGCGTCGGCGATGCGGTCGGGGCCGATCTCGGCCGGATCGTCGTAGTGTACGGGCATGCCGGTCTTGAGGCCCGGCCCCACGGTGAGCACGCGCCCCGTGCAGGTGCGGGAAAGTGCCGCCTTCCACGGACGCTCGAGCGCCGGCACCACGCAACTCAGCACGGCCGCCGTGGGCACGAGCGCGCCGGGCATGCCCGCATCGGCCGCCAGCGCGGCCATGACTTGAGCGAGACGCATGCGCGCCTCGTCTGCTGTGATGCTCGACGGCGTCGTGATCTCGCACGTCGCAAGCGGACATTCCTGCGCCGCGGCCGAATCCTCGGCAAACAGACCAAAGCGAATGAACGTGTTGCCCACGTCGACCGTCAATATGTATGCGCACCCATTAAGCATCGTCGGCGCTCCTTTCGTCTGCCCAGCAGTATATCGCCTACCTAAACCAGTCATCCCGAAATGACTAGCTTGCGGTTATACTGGTGCGCGGTCGTTTGCGAGCTCACGCGGCGGCCCTTGGTAACCCGACTTCCCGCGCCGTATCCGTAGCGGCGCTCCCGGGGGAAGCGGATATACGCAAAGGAGTTCTATATGAGCAATCCCTCGAACCGCGCTTCGATGCGCGGGCAACTCACGCTGCGCGGCGTCGTCATCGGCGTCCTTGGCTGCGTGATTATCACGGCAAGCTCGGCCTACACCGCCCTCAAGATGGGCGCACTCCCCTGGCCGATCGTCTTCGCTGCCGTCATCTCGCTGTTCTTCCTTAAGCTCATGGGCAATGCCAGCCTCAACGAGGCCAACGTCACCCACACCATCATGTCCGCGGGCGCCATGGTCGCCGGCGGTCTGGCGTTTACCATCCCGGGCGCCTGGATGCTGGGCTATGCCGACCAGATCAGCTGGCTCGACATGTTTATCGTGGCACTCGCCGGCACCATCCTGGGCCTGCTGGCCACCGCGCTCATCCACCGTCACTTTATCGTGGACGCCGCGCTTGAGTTCCCCACCGGCAACGCCGCAGCTCAGACCTTGCGCGCGACCGAGGCTGGCGGCAAAACCGGCAAGCAACTCTTTGGTTCCATGGCCATCGCCGGCATCTATAGCGTGCTGCGCGACGCCCTGGGCGTGGTGCCCAGCATGCTGTGCACGCTCAACATCCCCGGCGTGACCTTTGGCATCTACAACTCGCCCATGCTGCTCTCCGTCGGCTTCCTCGTGGGCTTCGCCCCGGTCGCCTTCTGGTTTGTCGGCGCCCTGCTGGGCAACTTTGGCATCATCGTAGGCGGCACCACTGCCGGTCTGTTCGACGTTATAACTGCGCAGGGCATCGTCAAGTCCCTGGGCATGGGCCTCATGATGGGCTTTGGCGTCGCCGTCGTCCTCAAGGACATCCTGCCGCAGGTCGCCGGTATCGTCCGCGGCCTCGCCGCCGACAGCTCCACCGACACCGACGAGCAGTCGCTCATCTCGGGCTCCCTTAAGCTCGACGCCGGCATCATCGGCCTGGGCGCTGCCGCCATCGCCGTGATCGTCGCCATCGCGCTTGACCTTGGCCCCGTCCCGGCCGTCATCGTGACGCTGTTCACCTTTGTCACCACCATCATGAGCGCACAGAGCTGCGGCCAGACGGGTATCGACCCCATGGAAATCTTTGGCCTCATCGTTATGCTCATCGTGGCTGCCTTCGCACAGATCGCTCAGGTCAAGCTGTTCTTTATCGCCGGCATCGTGGCCGTGGCGTGCGGCCTTGCGGGCGACGTCATGAACGACTTTAAGGCCGGCGCCGTGCTGGGCACCAACCCGCGGGACGGGGCCCCGGGTGCGCGGGGGCTGGCCCAAGCCATTGGCGGCATCGTGGGCGCCCTGGTCGCCGCAGCCGTCATGGTCGCGCTCGTCACCGCCTATGGCCCGGACGCCTTTGGCCCCGACAAGAGCTTTGTGGCCGCGCAGGCAAGCGTCGTCGCCACCATGGTCTCGGGCATCCCGAGCGTGCCGTGGTTCGTTGGCGGCTTTATCGCCGGCATCGTCATGTACTGGCTCGGCATTCCGGCCATGATGATCGGCCTGGGCGTGTACCTGCCGTTCTACATGTCACTCACGGCATTCCTGGGCTCCTGCGTCAAGCTCGCCTACGACAAGTGGTCCGCCCACCGCGACGCCACCGCTGGTCTTTCTGACGAGGAGAGGGCTGCCAAGGACGCCGCCTTCCAGGAACAGGGCCTAGTTGTCGCCAGCGGCCTGCTCGGCGGCGAGTCCATCGTCGGCGTTA